>NC_014207.1:611974-917961 GCF_000093025.1 Methylotenera versatilis 301 | reverse complement strand
CCATCAAACATACTCCCGCCCACAAAAAATCCAGCTTGAGTGGCTGATGCATGTAGAGCACAGCAAATGGCACAAACACTGACAAGGTAATCACTTCTTGTAATATTTTCAATTGTCCGAGAGACATTATCGTAAAACCTAGACGGTTTGCTGGCACTTGGAACATATACTCCATAATTGCAATGCCCCAACTAATAAGCGCCGCAATAATCCAAGGTTTCTGACTAAGATTTTTCAAGTGTGCGTACCATGCAAATGACATGAATACATTTGAAATAGTCAGCAGGAGTATGGTTTTGAGAATGGTAGGCATGATGGAATGAAACTAATAAGGTAGGAGTGGCTGTTCGTTGCTCCTACCCAAATATTTATACGGCTGACTCGCCTGTTTCACCAGTACGAATACGAATAACTTGTTCAACTGTGCTGACAAAAATCTTACCATCGCCAATTTTACCTGTATGTGCAGCTTTAATAATGGCGTCCATTGCAGCTTCCGCTAAATCATCCCCCACCACTAATTCCAATTTAATTTTAGGCAAAAAATCAACCACGTACTCAGCACCACGGTATAGCTCAGTATGACCTTTTTGGCGACCAAAACCTTTTACTTCTGTTACCGTTAACCCGTTAACACCAATATTAGATAAGGATTCACGTACTTCGTCTAATTTAAATGGTTTGATGATTGCTTCAATTTTTTTCATATTTGCTGAGCTCCAAAATGGTTTTTAGTTAACTTAATTTAATCATTAAATTTATTTTTTATAATTACTTTAAGTGTATATCAAAATCTAGCTTCACTGTTATCGGATGACGCCTATCTTTTCCAAAACCGCGATGTGTGATGCGAACGCCTACTGGAGATTGGCGACGTTTGTATTCATTTCGATCAATCAGCGTAATCACACGGTTAACATCAGTCGACGAATAACCCATTGCAATAATATCTCTGGCGCTTAAGTTGTCTTCGACATAGGCTTCAATAATAACATCTAGCACGTCATACGGCGGTAAGCTGTCTTGATCTAATTGATTAGCGCGTAACTCGGCAGATGGTGGGCGTGTGATGATGCGCTGAGGAATGGCCCTTGATAAGCTATTGCGATAATCACAAAGCCTGTAGACCAACGTTTTTGGCACATCTTTTAATAAGGCAAAGCCGCCAGCCATATCACCGTAAAGCGTGCAGTAGCCAACGGCTGTTTCACTTTTGTTGCCGGTAGTTACAACAATGCTGCCAAATTTATTCGATATCGCCATCAATAACATGCCACGGATGCGTGCTTGCAGGTTTTCTTCGGTGGTATCAAAAGGTAAACCTTTAAACTCATCAGCAAGCGCCACCCTAAAACTCTCGTAAAGATTAGCAATAGGCATTTGGCTGTACTTAACGCCAAGTAACTTAGCCATTTCAGCAGCGTCATTCACGCTGATATCTGCAGTAAACTCCGAAGGCATCATAACCGCTTGTACTTTTTCAGCGCCTAACGCGTCTACAGCAATCGCCATTGTGAGCGCAGAATCAACTCCGCCTGATAAACCTAACACAACTCCCGGAAAACCATTCTTGCGCACATAATCTTGCAAACCTAGTTTTAAGGCGGTATACACAGAGGCTTCTATCGACAGCTGTGGTGTAACAGCAGCAGGAATTGGCTGCAACCCCATAAATTCGACTATTTCTAACGCGGCATCAAAAGCTGGCAATTGCTGCGTTAAGTCGCCATTTGAATTCAATACAAAAGAGGCACCATCGAATACTAACTCGTCTTGTCCACCCACCATATTGGTATAAATAATGGCCAAATCAGTTTCAGAGGCACGCTCACGCAAAATCTCTAAGCGGGTTGACTGCTTTTCCATATGAAATGGTGATGCATTCAAGGCAATCAACACTTCAGCACCAGCAGCTTTGGCTAATGTTGCTGGATTTGGCTCCCACACATCAGCACAAATCAACACGCCAATCTGCACACCACAATGCTCAAAAACTAGAGGCTCTCCGCCTGCAGTAAAATAGCGTTTTTCGTCAAATACACTGTAATTAGGTAAGGCATGCTTATGGTATGTAGCAAAGACCTCACCATCTTTCAGTACTGATGCCGCATTAAAGCATTCATCACCCACTTGCCGCGGATGCCCAACAATCACAGTAATATCGGTTAACGCAGTGCTTAACTTTTCTAGAGCGGCATCACAAGCCTGCAGAAAGTCTTCACGTAGCAATAAGTCTTCTGGTGGATAACCACACAATGAAAGCTCAGGTGTCACCATCAACGTAGCGCCATGTTGCTTTGCAAGTGCCGCGTTAGCCATTATCTTAGCTACATTACCCGCAATATCACCCACTAAACAATTCATTTGTGCGATGGCGATTTTCATTATGTAATTGTTATTCTTCTTTTTAGAGGTAAATCAAAGTAAAAGTAAATCTAAGCAAAAACAAACTAACTGAGTGTCATATTAATAACTACCGCCAGCACCCTTAATTAACTCCACAATCTCTGTATTCTGTCCTTTAAGCGCATAAACCAAGGCGGTTAAACCATATTGGTCCTTGGCTTTAACTTTTGCATTATTGTCTAAAAGTAATTTCACCATATCAACCTTCTTATTACTGACTGCAATATGCAGCAACGGTGTACCTTCTGAGTCTAAGTTATTCACATTAGCACCCGCTGATAAAAGTGCTTTTGCGGCGTCTAGTTGAGATTTTTTTACGGCCCAAGTGAGTGCGGTCCATTTTGCAAGATCTTTTTGATTAATGCTTGCGCCACGCTTAGCCAATAACTGAATGGCTGGCGCATGGCCTTGACGTGCTGCAACCATCAACGCAGTTAGTCCTAAATTATCTTGCGCCTGAATATCGGCCTTGTTATCAAGCAGCGCAGTAATCGTTGGAATATCACCGCTTTTAGCTGCATGCATCAATACCGTTTTACCATCATCACTCTTGGTGTTTACATCTACACCATGTTTCAGCAAAGTACTCACTGTATCTGAAAACCCAGACACAGCAGCGATACCAAATGCACTCCAACCTGCTGAGTCACGCACTTTAGCATCGGCACCATTCTTTAATAGCACTTCTGCCGTGATGAAATGATTCTTTTTAGCGGCATACATCAATGGTGTCCATCCGCCGTTATCTTTAGCATTAACATCTGCACCCTTGCTGATTAGCGCAGCGACAACATCAGCTTTATCTTTACGCACAGCGTACATTAAAGCCGTTACGCCATCCTCATCTTTTGCGTTGGCATCCGCGCCGCTTGCTAACATTGCATTCACCGTAGCAACATCGCCCTTAGAGGCCGCGGTTAGAAGATATGAAACATCTTCTGTCGCATGAGCAGGCAACACCAGAGCAAAAGTGAGAAATAAGACCGCAAACAAATGTTTAAATAGAATGTGCATATAATCTTTAAATGATTGGTTCCCTATAATTCAATTAAGCTAGAAATTAAGTATTTTTGTTGCTAATGGCAGCCAAAACAGCTTCACCCAAACCAGCAGGTGAACTCGCTACTACCGCGCCAGCTAATTCAAGCGCGCGAATTTTATCAACGGCTTTACCACTGCCCCCAGAGATAATCGCTCCTGCATGCCCCATACGCTTACCTGCAGGTGCAGTTTGCCCTGCGATGTAGGCTGCAACTGGCTTAGTCACATGGCTTTTAATATATTCAGCTGCGGCTTCTTCATCTGAACCACCGATTTCACCGACCATAATAATCGCTTCAGTTTCGCTGTCAGCTTCAAACATTTGCAGGCATTCAATAAAATTTAGCCCTTTAATCGGGTCGCCACCAATGCCCACACAAGTACTTTGACCTAAATTTAACGCAGTAGTTTGATGTACCGCCTCATAAGTGAGTGTACCAGAGCGAGAAACAATGCCAACTTTGCCGCGCATATGAATACTGCCAGGCATGATGCCGATTTTGCACTCATCTGGCGTAATCACGCCCGGACAATTTGGACCGATTAACTTGGTGCCATTAGCCTTTAAAGCGGCTTTCACATTGAGCATATCCAATACAGGGATGCCTTCAGTAATACAAATAATCAAATCTATGCCTGCATCACAAGCTTCTAAAATTGAATCCGCAGCAAAAGCTGGTGGTACGTAAATCACGCTAGCCGTTGCACCAGTTGTTCGCACGGCATCACGCATGGTATTGAACACAGGTAAACCTAGATGAGACATTCCACCTTTGCCTGGTGTAACGCCACCAACCATTTTTGTACCGTAAGCAAGCGCTTGTTCAGAATGAAAAGTGCCTTGTTTGCCAGTAAACCCTTGGCACAACACTTTGGTATTTTTATTAACTAAGATACTCATGCTGACACCGCCTTCACAGCTTGCACGGCAGCATCTGTCAGACCATTTGCTGAAATAATATTCAATCCACTTGTTTGCAACATTTGTTTACCTAAATCCACATTGGTACCTTCTAAACGCACGATGACGGGAATTTGCATACCGACATCTTTAACTGCAGTGATAATACCTTCTGCAATGATGTCACAGCGCATAATGCCACCGAAAATATTCACTAAAATGGCTTTAACATTATTGTCTGCTAAGATAATTTTGAATGCTTTAGTTACAGTTTCAGCCGTTGCGCCACCACCCACATCAAGGAAGTTAGCTGGCGTTCCGCCGTGCAGCTTGATTAAATCCATAGTTGCCATGGCCAACCCTGCTCCATTGACCATGCAGCCGATATTGCCGTTAAGCGCGATATAATTTAAGCCAGCATGATGCGCAACCGCTTCTTTACTGTCCTCTTGTGACCAATCACGTTGCTCAGCCAAGGCTTTTTGACGATACAGCGCATTATCATCAATACTCATTTTACAATCTAAGGCAAATAATTTACCCTCGGCCGTCACCACTAGTGGATTAATTTCCAGCAAAGCCAAATCATTTTCTTTGAATAAACGATACAGGCCTTTTAAAATTTTAGTAAAAGCACTAATTTGCTCACCAACTAAATCTAACTTAAACGCCAAATTGCGCGCCTGAAAATCCACAACGCCATTTAACGGATCGCACACTTCCTCTAAGATTTTCTCAGGGCTAGTTTGCGCGATTTCTTCAATATCCATGCCACCAGCACTTGACGCAATAATCACCACACGCTCCAGCGTTCTATCTACCAGCATAGACAGATAAAGCTCGCGTGCGATTGGCAGCGTTTCCTCAATCAACACTTGGTTTACAAGTTGGCCATCTGGCGCATTTTGATAGGTCACTAAGGTTTTGCCTAAAAGCTCGCTCACAACCGCTTGCGCTTCTGTGGTTGATTTAACCAACTTAACACCACCCGCTTTACCGCGACCACCAGCATGGATCTGCGCCTTCACAACCCATGCATCACTGGCGATTTCTGTAGTCGCAGCAGCCGTGTCTTTAGCCACTGTCACCACTTGCCCACGTGGAACTGGAATGCCGTACTTTTGCAGTAAAGTTTTGGCCTGATATTCGTGCAAATTCATAAAATAATGTTCTTATTAAAAGTAATGCACATTTTCGCGCAAAACAGCCAAATGCGCTAGCATTGGCTTGATATTCTGTGTGTTTTAGTCATTTGAAATAGGTGCCAAGTGTATAATTACTTTTTTAATAAAATTTTTAAGCCATGCGTCTCGTTATTCAAGCTTCTCCAAGCCAAGGTTCTACCATCACTTTTTCGCATTTGGCCCACATACACCAATTGTGCGCGACCAGTGTTCAATTCACTCAAATTGCGGAACATGCTTACTACTTAGCTAACCAGAACAAGCCAATCGAAGCTGTACAAAAGTTTTGTGAGCAACAGAAAATTGACTGTGCCTATGTAGAAGATAAACAACTTCTTAAAAATTATGGCTTGTGCGTCATGGACATGGATTCCACGCTGATTAGTATCGAATGTATCGATGAAATCGCAGACACGGTCGGCATTAAACCGCAAATCGCCGCGATTACCGAGCGTGCTATGCAAGGGGAACTAGATTTCGCCCAAAGCCTGCGTGAACGCGTGGCGTTACTCAAAGGCTTGCAAGAGTCTGATTTAATGCGCGTATTGAATGAGCGTCTTAAATTGAACCCTGGCGCACTTGAGTGGATAGCTGCATGTAAGGCAAATAACATCACCACTTTGCTAGTTTCTGGCGGATTCACTTTCTTTGCTGAACGTGTGAAAGAAATGCTTAAGTTAGATTATGCCGTTTCAAACACGCTAGAAATTATAGACGGGAAATTGACGGGCAAAGTATTAGGCAATATTGTAGATGCTCAAGTCAAAGCCGACGAGTTAATTAAATTACGTGAGAAATTGGGTTTAAGCACAGCACAAACCATTGCAATTGGCGATGGCGCCAATGACCTTAAGATGATGTCCGCAGCAGGCATTGGTATCGCTTATCATGCTAAGCCTATCGTACAAGCGCAAGCCACTTATGCGCTGAACCATGTGGGATTAGATGGCGTCATCAATCTACTTACCACCTAAAGCACCACTCTGGCTATTAAATACGTTTAAAGCGCACCTAAATATTCAAGCTCAACTTCAGTAAATCCCGCTTGTCGCCTTGCATCCATATTAAATGGTGGTCGCAGTTTAGGCGCGCTGTATTGTTCTGCCAGTTGCCGATAGGTAGACACTGGCTCCAAATCACTTTGCTCGCAAAGCCAGTTAAACCAGTAATTACCAATGGCAACATGGCCAATTTCATCGCGCAAAATAATATCTAATATCTCGGTTGCTGGTACATCCCCTACTTGCGCCAACTTAGCTCTTAACTGGGGTGAGGCATCTAAGCCACGCGCTTCCATTGTACGCGGCACTAAGGCGATGCGCGCCAGCACGCTGTCTTTAGTTCTTTCTGCCATTTCCCACAGGCTATTGTGCGCATCAAAATAGCCGTAATCAAAACCCAAGCTCTGTAAATGTGCGTTGAGCAGACTAAAATGATAAGCCTCTTCATCGGCCACTTTAAGCCAATCCGCATAGAACTGAGCGGGCATTTCAGCAAAGCGCCAAATCACATCTAATGCCAAATTAATCGCGTTAAACTCAATATGGGCAAGCGCATGAATCAAAGCCACTCGGCCTTCTAGCGTATTCATAGCACGGTGTTTAAGTAACCTTGGCGCAATCAGTTGAGGTTTCTCTGGTCGCCCGGGGACTGGTAGGTGTGCAGATATAGATTGATTTTCGTCTAACAAAATATCGCCAGCTAGCCAATTCCTGGCAAGCTGGCGCATTGCATTGGCTTTCGTCACAGCATTTGTTTCCGCCAAGCAATCAAAAGCCGCTTGTCGAAGTTCTAGCTGTACAGCGCCTGAAGTCATTTAACCAATATATTCAGTAACTGTTATTGCAAAGGAATGAAATCCAACTCGCCTGCTTTCATGTCTGGCACCATGATGTATTTCTCATCTTTGGTAATTGCAATATCCGCAGCTGATTGATAGCCACCCTTTACTAAAGCGACATCGCCTTTGGTGTTCACACTAAATACCTTACCGTTTTTCCAATCACTCACGTACATAGTGCCGTTAGAGCGATGTAATAAACCATCACCACCACCAAAACCTTCTGCAATATCGTTGAGTGCTTTGGTATCTGTGTTCAAGCTGTAAAGTATGCCAGAAGTGAAGTCGACGTAAATTAACACCTTACCTGTATCGTCAGCAAGCAAGCCATTTGGCGCTTTAACGCGCGCATCCTGCTCATTATTAATCAGCAGTTTAACCTCCCCTTTTGGGCTGATTTTATAAATAGCGCCGCCTTTGCCTGCACCAAACAAGTCACCACTATCACTTACATACAAATTGCCTTGAGGATCTGCCTCCAAGTCATTTAAGAATAAAGGCGTAACTGGAAATGCGCTTGTTGGCACAAATGTTTGCACTTTTCCATCCATATCAATTTTCATGATTTTGGTTTTATCGGCCACGAACAAAGTTTTACCAATAATTGCTAAGCCTTTTGGGTCATCCAAACCTGTCGCAAATACGCGTTTCTTGCCATTCTCGATAACAGTAATCTGACCGTCACCATCTTTACCAAATTCATTGATTTCAGAGACATAGATTTTGCCATTCTTAGCTTGAACCGCTGACTCTGGTGTTTTCAGTCCTGTGATTTTTTGCATCACACCTTGGTTGCTTTTCACTTCAGTCGCACAACCCGTTGCTAAAAAAGCCAGCATTAACGTGCTTATTATTAATTTCTTTTGCATGATTCTATCCTTTGAATTTTAAAACTATAAAAATGCTGCGACCCAAGTTAAGCCAATCCAGGTTAAGCTTAATCCGAACTAAGTCGTCTAATAAAAGCTAACTTTTGTGTCGTTTTGTGCGCCAATCATGCCACATGGCAACTTAGCTTCTGATTTGACACTATCCTGCGAAGGATTAATGGTAAGTTTAGTCATTAAATCTTGCATCGCCAAACCATAAACTTTATTAAGATGGTATTTGGTGCCATTATCAAAACTGGTATACCCAAGCTGCTGCGCCTCTCCTACATAAGTGCCTAACACATCACCTTTGCCTGAAAATACGGTCGCGACTAGCTTGCTATGATAGACATGCATCTGCGGGTTATAAAACACGCTCGGCTTAATGCGGACAATCGTATCGGCAGTTTCATTCGCCTGACATAACGCCATTTCAGCATGTTTTTCTTGTAGTGATTTTAAAGCGATAGGCTCGACCAATGGGCCTTGTGCAAACCAATACTCATAGTAAGGTGCCAATAGATGCACGCTGTAGTTGTAATCATTCGGGCTGATATACAACAAGGTTTTTGCGTTCGATTCAGCCGCGTGAACTGAGGCTGAAAGAGTTCCGAGCAATAACATTCCGACTATTTTCTTAGTAAAACTTATCATAGACTGACTCCTGATGTCATTCGTTGGTGACCTTCGCATATCTAAATCAATACTTAGTGTTTGAAGAGTAGACTTTAGTTCTTATTAAGTGTTGAGATGTGAGCTTAGCATAGTCGAAATTACATTTTTAAGGCTTTTTCTAATTTATTAGATTATGCTAAGGTTAAATTGCATGGCTCATGCTTAACTGTATATTACTCATATAATATGGTTCTCAAGCCCACATTAATCAAGAGTTAAAGTACTAAATTTTTTATATTTTAAGTAAATAAAATGACTAAACAAAACATATTAAAAGCCTTTCAGTTCCGCCATGCTTGCAAAGAGTTTGACCCTAGCAAAAAAGTCGCTAAAGAAGATATGGATTTCATCTTAGAAACAGCCCGTTTGTCGCCTAGCTCTTTTGGCATCGAGCCTTGGCATTTTATAGTGGTGCAAGATGCTGAATTAAGAGAAAAGCTTAAAAATGGTGCTTGGGGTGCAACTAAAAAGTTAGAAACTGCTAGTCACTTCGTTGTCTGCTTGACTATGAAATCGCATTTTCTAAAATACGATAGTCCATACGTCAAAAACTTTATGAAGAACGTACAGCATCTATCTGATGAAGTGATCGAGCCAAGAAGCAAGTTTTACACGGAGTTCCAAAAATCTGACTTTAACTTGAGTGATGATAGAAAGCTATTTGATTGGGCCGCTAAGCAAAGTTACATTCCATTAGCTAACATGATGACGACCGCAGCCATGCTAGGCATAGACTCCTGCCCGATTGAGGGCTTTAAACAGGCTGAGACAGATGCCGTTTTACAACAAGACTTTGGTGTCGATACCACGCAATATGGCATTTCTTACATGGTGGCTTTTGGCTATAGAGTGAATGAACCCAAAATAAAAACCAGAAGATCAACGGAAGAAGTGATTACTTGGCGTTAAGCAAATATCCTTAAGTTCTAAATACTACTTAAGTTAAAGTGTCTGCCCAAATATTCTGCGCCCAAGCCACCGCATATGCGCCCTCTTTCTCACTCGGGCTCATGGACACGCCACCACCTTCGGCTGATACCATGATTTTTTTTCCTTCGTCATAGCGGTACACATTGGCTACATGCATGGCAGATTTATCCGTGACATAGCTATAACAAGTATTGGCAAATACTGGCGCCGGATCTGGCGCTTGCCCTGCAAACAATTGCACAATTGCATTCGCGCAAACCTTAGCCTGATTAGTCGCCATATGCGCAGATTTTGGCAAACCAGCGGCTACGCTATCACCCAACACATGTATGTTAGGCACTAACTTAGATTCATACGTTAAAAAGTTAATATCACACCACGGGTAATCTTTTTCTGTCAAATTGGCGATTTGTGCAATCTTGCCCGCGCGTTGCGGTGGGATTACATTCAGCACACCGGCTTTTATTTTATCAAAATCTGTAGACACCGTTTTGGTAGCAACATCCACACCTGTCATCGCATTATCAGGGCGATAATCCACAATGCCAGCATAAGTCTCGTTAAAGACCCTAGTGAATAATCCTTTTTTCGAAATGATTTCTGCGTTGGCATCTAACACGATGACTTTGCTTTTTGGTTTATGCGCTTTGAAGTAACTCGCCACTTGGCAGGCACGCTCGTAGGGTCCTGGTGGGCAGCGATATGGCGCTTTAGGCACATTCATTACAAACACGCCACCATCTGGCATCGCCTCTAGTTGTTTGCGTAAATTAACAGTTTGCCAACCGGCTTTCCATGCATGTGGAATCTGCTGTTGCGCTTCAGCGCTCGCCAACATCGGCAAAGTGTCATAATTAAAATCAACGCCTGGCGCGACGATTAATCTATCGTAGCTAAGCTCTCCGCGCAGCATAGTGATTTTCTTCGCTGAGGCATCAATCGCCGTAACCGTATCTTGCACCCACTTAATACTGTGATTGGATTTAAGTGCATCATAGCCAAAGGTTAAGTCATTAATGCTTTTACTGCCGCCCAATACCAGATTGCTTAATGGGCAAGATACAAATTGCGAGTTTGGTTCAACCACAACTACTTCAATTGAGCCCAAACTCCAAAGTCGTAAATACTTAGCGACGGTAGCGCCCGCATAGCCACCACCGATGACGACAACACGGCCTATAGGCGGCTTAGTCGCTCGTGCAAAACCACTATTGCTAATAACTAAAGCGCCAGCAGCACCTGCTAGCTTAATAAAATCGCGCCGATTAAACTGATTAGTATTATTCATGGTCAGCCTTTAATGTTTGTGATTTTAGCGCTGTGGTTATGACACGTTTTTGTTGCGAAAAATGTACTGCTAGTTGATTGATTTCATCTACCGTTAAGCCTTTAGCGTGATGATGCATTACGGTCGCTTTACGGCTACCGTCTTTGAAACCAAGCATTTTTTCAGTGAACTCAGTAGACGCCATCCCCGCCAGTACTGCATTAGCACCATCATCACTGTTAGCTGCTACTGAGTTACCTTGCGTACCATGACATGCAGCGCATGAAGCCGCTAACTGGCGTATGTGGATGTTTTGAACGTCTGAAAAAGCAGAAACCTCAGCTGCATTACCAATTAATGGCGTGCAAACTGAGGTTGTCAGTAGTAAGGCTACGAAAGCTTTATTTTTAAACCAAGCATTTTTAAACCAAGTTTCTTTTATAGGCTTCATGGTATTTTTCTGAAAAATCAAAACACCATTCTAATTGGTTTTTTTACTTTGCGTGTATGACTACAAATAAAATACAGTAGTCACACTAACGCATTAAATTAGAAGCATTTTTCGTCTTGGCAACCGTCATCTTTAACGCCTACAGATTCCATCAACTTCACCATATCAGGCTGTTCTTGATCACGGAAGTAACGAATGAGAGAAACATCGCCTTTTAATTTCAAATTAACATCTGCGCCACTTGCAGCGAGTAACTTAATAAGTTCTACATTGCCACTAAATGCCGCCATATGAAAAGCTGTATTTTGACTTGCAGGATGCACATAATTTTTATCAGCACCTTTAGAAAGTAGATACTTCACTGTATCTAAATTGCCATGTGAGGCAGCCATTTGTAGAGGCTCCCAAGCGAAAAATTTTTGGTTCACTAATGTCGGTTCTGCTTCTACGAACTTCTTAACAACTTTTGTATTTCCAGTAGAGAGTGCATCCGTAAATGCTAGGTATTCTTCATCAGTAAGCGCAAAACTATTGAGTGAAAAACTTAAGGCTACCATTGCTAATATTGCTTTAAACATATTCATGCTAATTAATCTCCAAACTTCTAGTTAATGTGTTTTTTTAAATTACCCAACATACTTTCTTGCATTACGGAACATCCGAATCCAAGCACTATCTTCACTATCACCGCAACGCTGCCATGTGTTTTGCACATTACGAATCACCCGTTCAGGATGTGGCATCATAATACTAAAACGTCCATCTGTGCTGGTTAATCCAGTAATCCCTTGTGGAGAACCGTTTGGATTAAACGGATAGCTTGTCGTCGGCGTTGACGCATTGTCAATAAAGCGCATCGTCACCAATTTTTTCGCTAACACCTCATTGACTGCGGAATTTTCAGAAGGTTCTTTGAACTCCGTAAATCCTTCACCATGCGCCACAGCGATTGGCATTTTGCTACCAGCCATGCCGTTAAAGAATAATGATGGCGACTCTAGAACCTCGAC
Source organism: Methylotenera versatilis 301 (assembly GCF_000093025.1). Lineage (GTDB taxonomy): Bacteria > Pseudomonadota > Gammaproteobacteria > Burkholderiales > Methylophilaceae > Methylotenera > Methylotenera versatilis. Next base: position 905,387 of record NC_014207.1, on the reverse strand, counting down.
CATCGCTAGTCTAGCTTCAAATTGCTCAGATTTATTTTTTACAAAATGTGGCCAATGTGCCGCACCTGGAATGATGCTTTGTAAATTACTCATCATTTGGCAACCGTTACACACACCTAATGCGAAGCTATCGGTACGGTTAAAGAATGCTGAGAACTCATCGCGTGCACGTGAGTTAAACAAAATAGATTTCGCCCAACCTTCACCTGCACCTAGTACATCACCGTATGAGAATCCACCGCAAGCTACAACGCCTGCAAAATCTTTAAGCGAAACTCTGCCAGCAATAATGTCACTCATGTGTACGTCATAGCTTGCAAAGCCAGCACGGTCGAATGATGCGGCCATTTCCACATGACCATTCACGCCCTGCTCACGCAGAATTGCCATTTTAGGACGCGCGCCAGTCGAAATGTAAGGTGCGGCAATGTTTTCATCTGGCTTGTAGATAAGCTCTACAAATAATCCACGATTTTTTTCGTCTAATATGCGGTCAAACTCTTGTTGTGCACAAGCTGGGTTGTCCCGTAACTTTTGCATTTGGTAAGTCGTTTCTGACCACATACGATGCAAGTTAACGCGCGTATCACTAAATACCACTTTGCCATGCTGTCTAATTTCAATTTGATTGCCAGCGACAACTTCACCAACAACATGCGCCAAGCCATTAAACTGCTTAACGATAGCTTCTGCATCTGCCGCTGCCACTTGTATCACAGCGCCTAACTCTTCGTTATACAATGCACTCGCCACATCGCCTTGCAGGTTTGAAATATCCACCTTCAAACCGCAATGACCAGCAAATGCCATTTCAACTAACGTAGTAAATAAGCCGCCGTCTGAACGGTCATGGTAAGCTGAAATTTTGCCAGCTTTATTCAATTGCTGAATCGTATTAAAGAAATGCTTCAGATGCGCTGCATCATCCACATCTGGCGCGACATCACCCACTACACCATAAACCTGTGCCAAGCTTGAACCACCCATGCGGTTTTTGCCTGCGCCTAAATCAATCAATATTAATTTAGAAGCGACTTCTGTTTGCAATTGCGGCGTTAACGTTTTACGTGCATCTGGCGTCGTTGCAAAAGCGGTCACTACCAATGAAATCGGTGAAGTGACGGCTTTATTGGTGCCGTCTTCGTTCCAGACGGTTTTCATCGACATTGAGTCTTTACCTACAGGAATACTTACGCCTAATTGTGGGCAAAGTTCCATACCGACTGCTTTTACTGTTTCAAATAAAGCGGCATCTTCACCTGCATGACCTGCAGGCGCCATCCAGTTGGCTGATAGTTTCAATACACTTAAATCATCAATCAAACAGGCAGCAATATTAGTAATTGACTCGCCAATTGCCATGCGACCTGATGCTGGTGCATTGATTAAAGCTAGCGGTGCTTTTTCACCAATGGCAAACGCTTCACCTACGTAAGTTTCATAACCTGCAAGCGTGACAGCAACATCTGCCACTGGCACTTGCCATGGACCGACCATTTGCTCGCGCGCCACTAAACCAGTCACTGAACGGTCACCAATGGTAATCAGGAAAGTTTTGTCAGCTACGCCTGGCAATCTCAATACACGTGCTGCAGCATCTTTTAAATCAATTTTGCTGGTATCAAAAGCCTGTAATTGCTTAGTAGTACTTTTCACATCACGCGTCATTTTTGGCGGTTTGCCTAGTAATACTGACATATCCATATCCACTGGATTATTGTCAAAATGCGTATCAGCAACAGTTAAATGACGCTCTTCAGTGGCAATACCTACCACGGCAAACGGACAACGTTCACGCTCACAAATCGCTTTAAAGCGCGGTAAATCTTCTTGCGCAATCGCCATGACATAACGCTCTTGCGCTTCGTTGCTCCACAGCTCGCGCGGTGACATGCCAGGCTCTTCATTATTCACATCACGTAATTGGAATGTCGCACCTACGCCAGCATCATTCACTAGCTCTGGGAAAGCATTTGAAATACCACCTGCACCAACATCATGAATGCTGAGAATCGGGTTAGCATCGCCAAGTTGCCAGCAACGGTCAATCACCTCTTGCGCCCTGCGCTCAAGCTCTGGGTTGCCGCGTTGTACTGAGTCAAAATCCAGGTTTTCAACGTTGCTACCTGTATCCATACTTGATGCCGCACTTCCGCCAAGACCAATCAACATGGCTGGGCCACCAAGTTGCACTAAAGCGGCACCTGCTGGAATTGGATTTTTCTTGGAATGTTTTGCAGAAATGTTGCCTATACCACCTGCCAACATAATTGGTTTATGGTAGCCACGTACTTCAGCTTTACCATTAGCATCTAGACTTTCCAACTCAAAAGTACGGAAGTAACCTGCAATATTTGGACGACCAAACTCATTGTTATATGCTGCGCCACCTAGTGGGCCGTCAATCATAATTTGGAATGGTGATGCAATGCGGCTAGGGCGACCGTAGTCTTTAGCTTCCCAAGGTTGCGTAAAATTTGGAATATTTAAGTTAGATACTGAAAAGCCAGTCAAACCGGCTTTAGGCTTAGAACCGCTGCCAGTTGCGCCTTCATCACGAATCTCGCCACCTGCGCCGGTTGCCGCGCCAGCAAATGGTGAAATCGCTGTTGGGTGATTATGCGTTTCAACCTTCATCAGATAATGCATTTCTTCTTCTACAAAGCTATATGCACCATTTTTACCCGGGTAAAAACGCTTGGTTTTTTCGCCAGAGTTTTGACCCTCAACAATTGAAGAGTTATCAGAATAAGCCACCACGGTACTGCCAGGGTTCAACTTGTGCGTATTGCGTATCATGCCGAATAGCGATATTTCTTGCTGAGCGCCATCAATCACCCAATCCGCATTAAAAATCTTATGGCGACAATGCTCAGAGTTTGCTTGTGCAAACATCATCAACTCCACATCGGTTGGATTACGACCCATACGCAAAAAGTTTTCCAGCAAATAGTCCACTTCATCTGGCGATAGCGCCAAACCTAGTTCAGAGTTTGCTTGCACAAGCGCTTGCTTGCCACCTTGCAGAATATCTACCGTGCTTAGCGGTTTTGGTGCATCGGCGTGATACAGCTTAGCTGCATCGTCCAAACTCGCAAATACCATTTCGGTCATGCGGTCGTGAATCAAAGGCAAAAGTTGCTGACGCTCTTCCTGCGTTAATTTTTCACCATTTTTGGTTTGCACAAAATAAGCAATGCCGCGCTCTACGCGTTGCACAGCCTCTAGGCCACAATGTTTAACGATATCAGTCGCGCGCGAAGCCCAAGGTGAGATCGTACCGATTCGAGGAATTACCAAAAGCAACTCGCCTTGCGGATCTTCAGCGTGCATCGTCGGACCATAAGTCAAAATCTCTTTTAAAGTATTTTGCTGTACTTCATTGAGTGCAACATCAGTCCAAATGAAATGGCGAAATTCAGCATAAAAATGCTTGATGTTTGAAACATTCTGACTGAGTTGAGATTGGATTTTCTCGATACGAAATTGAGATAAAGCGGCGCTGCCACGCAGGCAAGCCATTTGTGTGTGGGCTTTAGATTGAGTCATTGAAGTTCAGCTAAACAGACGATTTTCGAAAGCGTAATTCTACCAGATTGGAGGCAACTAAGCCTCAAAAAACTGAGGTGGGATTATGCATTAGGCATTGTGGCTATATACAACCACAAAAAATACCTAACAACCAGTTATTGGCTGCATACAACCATAATTCTTGTTGAAAAACTTTTAAATACACCTAACCAATTGTTTTTATTAAATAAATATTCAGGTATGAAATTTGCTGAATACACCCTCGCAATTAAATTAATCATTATAAAAATTAATTAACTCAACCTAGGGGACTTACACAGTGGTCACAGAAAACAGTTACACACGCATTAACCATAAAATACACTTGGCCGTTTTAGCCGCTTTGCCTATGCTGGCGTTGGCTTCACTAAACGCCAGCGCAGCTTGTACTGGTAGCATTGCCAGTCCAGTATCGGCAGCTATCACTGTGCAATGTAATGGCATTGGCACTGACGGCAATATTACCAATGCGAGCAGCACAACTTATAACGATACAACGAGCACATCAACGGCTGGTAACAATACCTTGATTCAGTTTGACGGCCAAGGCAGAACACTTACCAACACAGGCAACATTATCAATAATCGTGAGATTACAGGCACAACTGGTGCACGCGGTCGCACTGCCGTATTGATGGGAGCCGCTACATTAAATGCAGGCTCTGGAACTGTATTTACAACCAATTTACCAACAACTGGCGTAACGACCGTGACCATCAATGCGGCGCCAACTACTGCCTATGTAGGGCAAACAGTTGTATTTGGTCGTTACAATGCGGCTGAAGGTGATTTTGCAGCTGGTGTGACACGCATTATTACTGCAGTAGATGTCGTAGCTAAAACCATTACTTTTGCAGATGCGCTACCAGCTGATTTTGCTGGTACTGCCAACACTGATCCAGCCGGCTACAAAGTTGTTTCTAATTATGGCGTAACTAGTATTGTAAATGGTGAAACTTACAATAATGTCATCAATAACTCAGGCACCATTTCAAGCCGAATTACTGCGGGAGAAATTAACGCAGATAAAACAGGGACGGGTCCGTTTGCCTCAGTCTCAAATACTGCAGCGGTTAAAGGCATCACAATGTCGGTTGAAGGCGACTATCTGATTAACAATGCGGCAACTGGTGTCATTAGCGTTAAACATGATGGTATTGGCGCAGCATATGCAATTGAAGAAGGTGGTGCAGTTGAGGGATTAGTCGTGAATAACGCTGGCATCATTAGCGCTGAACGCACAGCTGCACTTACTTTAGTCAATAACAGCGCGACTGGAAACCCAACGGCAACGGCAGTGATTGGCGGCAATACCTACTTAGCGCAAACAGTTGCACTTGTAAATGCCATTAACACGCAAGAAGAAGCTGAGGAGTTCACACTAAACAATAGTGAATCAGGTATCGTACGCGCTACTGGCGATTATGCCGCTGCAATTTACATGCGTGCTGGTGAGAAAACTATTGTTAATGAAGGCTTGATTGAATATGTAGGCAGCAAAGGTTTTGCGATTGGTGCCGTGTCTGACCCCGGTGCAGTTCGCACATTAGAGCTAGAAAATACTGAAACAGGCATTATTAAAGGCGATATTTTAGTGACTAGTGGCAATGCCTTACGTTGGTATTTGCTCAGCACAGAAGGCGGCACGGCGGGTAAGGACAGTCGCTTGAACATCAACAGTCATTATGGCCAGTCTGATAGTGAAATTGAAAATGCAGGTCAGATTATCGGTAATTTATATTTCAGCAATGGCACGCATATTCTTACCAACGAAGAAACTGGCGTGATTACTGGCAACATTGATTTAGACCAGCGCAATACATACAGCGCCAGTGGTAACGGCACATTACTTGGTACAAAAGATTTTACCTTTGAAAATGCTGGTTCATACGCAGGCAATATTACGATTAGAACTGCCGCTAACAGTAGCGCAACTTTAATTCCAACAATCACAGGCAGCGGTGCTGGCTCTTCTTTAGCATCACCATCCGATAATATTGCAGGCATGGGAAGTGTGCTAACAATTGACGCTACCGCTGGCGCGGGAACTGTAACCGTTGCGCCAAAAACTTTAGTGACGGTAAAAGCGGGAGAATATTTTAAAGTAGCTGATATGCTCACTTTAGCTGGTGGTGCTGTTACACCGGTAGTTGATAGCATCAACACGCCATTGGTCAACTGGACGATCACAACTAACGCAAGTAATAATTTGGTGATTGGTGTTGATGCGTTGAATAGTGCAACAACGATTGCAGGCGTTAGCGCAAGCAGTGCAGTTGCAATTGATGCTTTAATGAACAGTAATGCATCAACTGTTGGTGGTGCATTGCAATCTCCAACCATCACCACCGCTCAACTTAACACAGCTGGTCAGCAGCTACGCCCAGAAGCGAACAACGCTTCCATGCAAGCCACCATTGCTGCGGTTGACCATGTTTCTGCCTTAATCGTTAATCATCAAGATGAAACTCGCGTTGCTAGCAATGAAAATAGCGGCATTTCAACAGGTGAGAGTGCTCAAGGTACCAGTATTTGGATGCAAGGTTTTGGCTTTAAAGGTGATCAAAATAAACGTAATGGTACTGATGGTTACACCGCCAACACAGGTGGTTTTGCAGTGGGTACCGACACAGCTATAGGCAACGGCGATTTTCGTGTAGGCGGCGCATTCGGTTATGCGTCTACTGGCATTGATGGCGATGGTGTAACGCAAGCAAACCGCACAGATATTGATAGCTACCAAGGCACGTTATATGGTTCTTGGAACGCGGGTGCGTGGTATTTAGATGCAGCGCTAGGCTACGGCAAACACCAATATGACACCAAACGCTTTGTTAGCTTAGTCAATGCTTCAGTCACAGGCTCGCACGATGCAAACCAATACTTAGCAAAAATTGGCGGCGGCTACCCTATGCAAGTAGGCAAAGTCACCATTACGCCGATGGCATCACTCACTTACATTAAATTAGACCAAAGCGGCTATACCGAAAAAGACCCTAGCAACTCAGGCGCTGCTTTAAATGTAGATAGCGTCGATAGTGATTCATTTCGCTCAGGCTTAGGTGCAAAAATTTCAGCACCATTATCTAGCGGTAAAGTTAAAACTACTGCAGATGCACGCTTAATGTGGAACCACGAGTTTGCTGACACAAATCAAGACATCGCAGCAAGATTTGCAGGCGGCACTAGCTTTACCACTAAAGGCATGAGCCAAGCACGCGACTCTGCTAACATTGGTTTAGGCCTAAATTTTATTGCGGATAATCATCAGAACCTATCAGTGAATTATGATGCTGAAGTAAAAAGTGGTTATATTGGACATACTGCATCGGTTAAATTGAGAATTGATTTCTAATCGATTAATCATGCAAATAAAGTAATTTAAGCAATAAAAATAGCCGAGCTTGCCTCGGCTATTTTTTCATAGGCAGCCATGTATCAAAATAGAATATGAATGGAACGAAGAGAGTGAGTATGTTTTGGAAAAGGCGTTTATTGGTGATTTTGTATGTTTTATTAAGCGCTTGTAGCTCAATAGACACCCATGAGCATGCCAACCAACTGGCAAAGCATAGTGGTTTAATAAAGCACTCAACAACAATTGATGGTTTTGTATTAACAGCTTATGCGCGTTTAAATAATCCTAAGCTGCCTATTAACGTTTATATCGAAGGTGATGGTCTAGCTTGGTTTTCTCGCTACGAACTATCGACCGATCCCACACCCCGCGAAGCAATCGGCTTAGCGCTTGCCGCACAGGATAATGCAAGCAATGTGCTGTACTTAGCAAGACCATGCCAGTTTAATGACTTCAAAACCACCCCATGTGACAGCACATACTGGTCAAACAAGCGCTTTTCACAGAAAATAATTAACGTGATGAATGAGGAGTTGGAGACATTTATCAGCGCTGACAACTCACAGAAAATACACTTAACTGGCTACTCTGGTGGAGCCGCAATTGCTGTACTCTTAGCCGCGCAACGTAATGACGTGCTCAGTCTAAGAACCGTCGCTGGCAACCTAGACCAGTCGTATGTAAATCAATTTCACCATGTCAATTTAATGCCAGAGTCGCTTAACGCAATAGATGTCGCCAATAAAATAAGCAGCATCCCTCAACTACATTTTGTAGGAGAAAATGACAAAGTAATTCCGCAGGAGGTAGCAAAACGTTTTATTAAACAACAGGAATCCGCACAACAAAAAACCGCGCATTGCGCGGCTATTGTAGAAGTTGATGCCGAGCACCAAAAAGGTTGGATTACACAATGGCAAAAGCTTTTACAGCAAGCTTTCCCCTGCTAACTATTACAGTGCCCCAAACACTTTTTTCAACAAACTACTCGCCTGACCAACAGGATCTTGGCGAATCGCGGCTTCTTCTTTAGCGATCATTAAGTACACGCCATCCAGCGCTTTATTGGTGACATATTGCTCAATTTTGGCATCTTCTTTTTTCACTACGCCATATTTGGCGCCCATCTCAGCATATTTATTATAGGTTTCAGCTAGTTGCACTTTTTCGGTAGCTTTCGTCACAATTGGTAAAAACTTCTCTGCCATTTGTGCTGATGTAGTCTTTTTAAAATATTGTGTAGCGGCATCTTGTGGGCCCGTCAAAATCGCTTTTGCATCTGCCACTGACATTTTTTTGATTGAATCTATGAGTAAAGTCTTAGCTTCTGGCACGGCCGCTTCTGCTGCACGGTTCATTTTGAGGACGAGTTCATCAGATTGCTTGCCCATACCCATCATTTTCATGACTTTTTCAACTTTTTTCAGTGAGCTTGGTAGTGGAATTTTGACTTCTTTATTACCCAAGAAACCATCTGTAGCGCCCAGTGTACTTACCGCCTTACCCACGCCTTGCGTAAGTGCTTCTTTCAGGCCACCACTAGCTTCGGTGTTACTTAAATCGCTAATACTTAGCGCGTTTGCGTGAGTTGCAAATAGAATAAAACCTAAGGTTGCTAGTAATTGTCGCATATTGATCTCCAGTGAATGACGTGCAACATAAGCATAACCCTAAATTGTAGCTTTTGCATGTGGCTAACCATAATTTACGTTTGCTTATTTGGACATACTTTCATTCACACGTACCACAAAAAGACACTGCCCTGGAAGCCAGATATATATATTGGCTTCCAGGGCAGTGCTTATTAAGACGTCTTAAGACATCTAAATGTTAGATTTAGCTTTTTACATGCCAAATATTCTTTGCATAATCGCCAATCGCGCGGTCACTTGAGAATTTAGCCATATTTGCCACGTTCAATATGGCTAAACGTGTCCATTCATCTTGATGTTGATATAGCTTGCCAACTCTATCTTGCGTTTCGATATAGCTCGCGTAGTCTGCGAGCAACAAGTATTGGTCGCCATTTTTCAGCAAGTTATCAATAATTGGTTGGTAACGGTTTGGTTCTTCAATTGAGAAGAAGCCGTTAGCAATCATATCTAGCACTTGTTTGAGTTCTGGGTTGCTATGGTAGTAATCATAGGGGTTGTAGCCGCTGGCTTTTACTTCCGCCACTTGTGGTGTGGTGAGTCCAAAAATAAAGATATGCTCTTCTCCGACTTCTTCCATAATCTCAACGTTCGCACCATCTAAAGTACCAATGGTCAGCGCACCGTTTAGCGACATTTTCATATTACCAGTGCCACTTGCCTCGGTGCCTGCGGTTGAAATTTGCTCTGATAAATCACTGCCAGGGAATAAAATCTCAGCTGCTGAAACTTCATAGTTCGGATAGTAAACCACCTTCAGTTGGTCGCCTACAGCCACGTCTTCATTGATGATAGCAGCTACATCATTGATTAAACGAATGATTTGTTTCGCCATCCAATAACCCGGTGCAGCTTTACCTCCAAAAATCACTGTGCGTGGCGTAATACCTTTTTCGCCGTTACGAATGCGGTTATACAAAGTAATCACATGCAACACGTTTAACAATTGACGTTTATATTCGTGAATACGTTTAATTTGCACATCAAACAAGCTATTGACGTTTAATTTAATGCCTGTTTTTTGTTCAATTTTAGCGGCTAATCTAGCTTTATTCGCATGTTTTACCGCTGCGAATGCTTTTCTGAATTCTGCATCATTGGCCAAAGGTGTGATTTTTTTGATTTGCGTTAAATCTTTTTTAAAGCCTTTACCAATCGCTTTTTCTAGCAAGGCTGTTAAGCCAGGATTCGCCTGATTCAACCAGCGACGCGGCGTAATGCCGTTGGTCACATTAGTCATTTTACCTGGATAAATACGGTCAAAATCTGCAAATAGATGCTGTTTCAATAGCTGGCTATGCAATGCAGCAACACCGTTTACTGTATGGCTACCCACCACAGCCAAATGCGCCATGCGCACACGACGACCATTCGACTCATCAATAATAGACACGCGTTTCAACAACTCAGGGTCACCTGGGAAATGATGGTTGACCATGTGTAAGAATTCAAAGTTAATTTTGTAGATAATATCCAAATGGCGCGGCAATAGTCGACCGAATAAGTCTACTGTCCAAGTTTCTAGCGCTTCTGGCATCAGCGTGTGATTTGTGTAGGCAAAAATCTTAACGACTAGCTTCCATGCAAAATCCCAGTCCAATCTATGCACATCCACTAATTGATACATCATCTCTGCCACGCCGATTGAAGGGTGTGTATCATTCAGTTGAATGGCAATTTTATCTGGCAGAATGTTCCAATCTGCTTGTTTTTTCATTTCATGCGTACTTAAAAAGCGACGCAAAATATCTTGAATTGAAGCAGAAACAAAGAAATACTGCTGTTTTAAACGCAGTTCTTTGCCCAACACTGAAGCATCGTTTGGGTATAATACTTTAGAGATGTTTTCAGTATCATTGCGCTCTTGTACAGCCTGCTCAAAATTACCGTCATTAAAGTGGCGCAAATCAAACTCACGTGCGGCCTTGGCTGACCATAAGCGCAAACTATTCACCGTATCGCCACCATAACCTGGCACCGGCATGTCGTATGCCATGGCGACGACGTGTTCAGCATCAACCCAGTGCTGTGACCCTTCTCCGCAAACAACATGTCCGTAGAATTTAATGTCATAGGTGACCTCTGGGCGTTGAAACTCCCAAATATTGCCGTAACGCAACCAGTTATCCGGATTTTCTATCTGCTGACCGTTCTCAATGGTTTGCTTGAACATGCCATACTCATAACGTATACCGTAACCTGTCGCTGGAATATCCATGGTTGCCATTGAGTCTAAGAAGCAAGCTGCCAAGCGACCTAAACCACCATTACCTAACGCGGCATCTGTTTCCATTTCTACAGTATTTTCTAAATCGCGCCCTAAAGCGGACATTCCATCTTTAAGCTCTTTGTTTATGCCCAAGTTTAGTGCAGCGTTGCTTAACATACGCCCAATTAAGAACTCTAAGGATAAATAATAAACACGCTTTGGGTCGTCACGATAGTAAGATTCAGCCGTTTTTACCCAACGCTCAACGACATGGTCACGTATCGTATAGCTGGCAGCATCGTACCAATCTCTAGGTGTAGCGGCGGCATTGGTTTTAAAGCTAGAAAAAATGAGGTGGTTTTGTATAGCCTGATCAACTGGTGAAAGCTTAGGCACTATGCCTACCTTAGTCGCTTTAGACTTTGTCGTTGATTTTGCATCTGTTGCGGCCGATTTACTAGCCCGTTTCGGTTTAGCTGCTGTGGTTAATGTGTCTTTTGCAATGGATGAAGTAGTAGCTTTAGGCTTGGCTGGCGTTTTCATTTGCTGAACTCATTTAGTTGTTTTAAGTATGTATATTCTAGCAAAGAATATGCCATGTTTATGCCGCTAAATAAGCAACTACCTAACTTTTATTCTAGCCCTTACTTTTAAAATCGCACAGGTCAATTGAATATTTTTTAACTTCACTCTAAATTAAGTTGATCGTACTGAAATCCAGGTGACACTTTAATGGCCTTAAGTACCGATAATTTGATAACAGCATGACCTAAGACTGTTTGTAAGTTATATAACGCCGTTAATTCTAAGCGCACACTGATGGCACCTAGCTCTACCTCAGCAACTTGGCAACCTTCGCAATACACAATTCTGCAACCCTCAGCACCAGCGAGCACTATTTTTCTGCAATCTTCATCTTCTCTCATCACCATATCCAATCATCGTTTGTTTGAAGGTAAGCTCAATTACTTTAAGTTAAAAAAAGTGACCGTCTGACATGAATAAATTCAATGCGGTCATAAAGATAATACAAGGAGATGCACGTCACCGTGCAGTTACAGCTTTATAGATTGATTCGCATCAACCTAGTATTTAAGCACTGTGTTAGTCAGCGCTTAAATTCGGTTTGAGTAATATTCAACAACTTGCTGAACATCAATCGGAAATGGTACTTGGTCAGCATCGGGCAGATGTGCCACTTTGATGCGTTTATCGGTTTCGTCCCATTGCAGCCAATCTGGGCGGTCTAATACTGGTTTAGCTAGCGTTTCAATCACCAGTGGTATTTTCAAACTAGTCACTTTAAGTGAAATTTCATCGGCTAACTTCACGCGAATCGATGGAATATTCACCGACCTACCATTCAAAATAACATGCCCATGTGTGACTAATTGACGTGCAGAGATGGCTGATGGCGCAAATCCTGCTCTAAAAACAACGTTATCTAAACGACGTTCTAATAATTGTAAAAAGTTATCACCAGTCGGCTCGCTACCTTTACGCGCTTCTATGATTAAGCGGCGCATTTGGCGTTCAGTTAACCCATAGTTAAAACGCAGTTTTTGCTTTTCTTGCAACTTCACACCATAGTCAGACTTACGGCGGCGCATAGCCTTCATACCATGTTGACCTGGTGGCGTTGGTCTAGCTTCAATCGTTTTGCGCGATAACCCTGGCAAATCAACACCTAATGAACGCATAATTTTTAATCTTGGGCCGGTTAATCGTGACATATGTACTCTCTGTTATTTTTTAAATGGGTAACTTCTTGCATTTCTCATCGTTAATTTTTGCTGCAAGTTAATGCAGTGATTCGCTCAATGGCGTGGCATCCATTAAGCTGGCTTGCTGCTCGCGCACAATTTCATCCCACTGATACACCAAGCGTTTTGCAACCTCAGTGACTAACTTAGATTCAGCATATTGTGGTGCCGTAAGTTTGTGTGCCAAGTCTGCAACCAGCATTGCCAAATCAGCGGACGGATGCACAATATATTGCGAGCTCACACAGCAAATCGCCGCCATCACTGCATTTGCATTTGGCAAATCTGGGTCATACTCCCCAACACTGTACTGTTGCTGAGTACTATTTAACTGTTTATTGCAATTTGCCATGTAAGACTTTCACTACTTAATATTATGATTAAATGATAATGATTCTTATTTACAATGTCAACATTTAATATTCAATATATTTAAATACGTAAAAATATATTTTATTTGCATTTTATGATGGTTATCATATATGATGGTCGTCATGAAAAAAACAATGTCTAAACAGAATACTTCCAGCCGTAAAGAAATTACGCATACACGTATTGTGGAAACCGCTGCGCGAGCAATCCGTAGAAGTGGTTACGATGGCACGGGTGTAGCTGACATTATGAAAGAAGCAGGCCTCACACATGGCGGTTTTTACGCACATTTTGCATCGCGTGATGCCATGCTCGCAGAAGCCGCAGATCAAGCTGGTGCAGAGACTATTGCTATTGCTGAAAGAGTATTTGCTGAAGTTCCTGAGGACCAAGCATTGCAAGCTCTGATGAATGTTTATTTATCAAATGAGCACATGGCTAACATTGAAACTGGATGCTCTTTAGCCGCCCTTGGTTCGGAAATGCCGCGCCAGGCACCTGAAGTGAGAAAAGCCTCTACTTGCCGTATCAAGGAAATGATAGCACTTATTAAAAGTCGATTATCAGATCGCCAATCTAATACATATGAAAAGGCGCTAGTCATGTTATCAACGATGGTGGGTACATTATTGTTAGCTCGTGCGGTAGCTGACCCTGAGCTTAGCGAAGATTTCCGCCAAGCCACTTTAAAACACTACGATGCCAAAGAGTGATTAATTTTTCATTAAGTACTTTGGCTTTTTTTTGACATTAAATATGATGGATATCATATTTATATAGCATTTTTTACTAACTGAATTAAAGGAGAGAAATATGAAAAGCAAGATCGCAATTGTGACAGGTGCGTCATCAGGAATCGGTGAGGCTACAGCAGAGTTACTCGCAAATTCTGGTTATAAGGTTTACGGAACGAGTCGTAAGGGCGCACAAGGCGCCCAACGCCCATACAAGATGATTGCGCTGGATGTAAATAGCGAAGAATCTATAGAAGCAGCATTAAAAGAAGTCATCCAAATTGAAGGTCGTATTGATCTAGTGGTTAATAACGCGGGCTTCGGTGTAGCACCAGGTGGCGCTGAAGAAAGTTCAATTGAACAAACCAAAATGATTTTTGATACGAATTTTTTTGGCATTGTCCGCATGACGCGCGCTGTTGTGCCTTATATGAGAAAACAGGGCGAAGGTCGCATCATCAACATCGGCTCCATTCTTGGGCTGATACCGGCACCATATATGGCAACTTATGCGGCTACTAAGCATGCAGTAGAAGGCTTCTCAGAATCTCTAGATCATGAACTGCGAACAAGGGGCATTCGTGTTTCTGTGGTTGAGCCTGGTTATACCAATACGCAGTTTGAAGCCAACACCCTAGAAGTAGACGCTAAAGTAGATGAGTACAACCTTGCACGGAAAGCACTTGCGAAATTAATTAAAATCGCTGTTGCAGGTGGCGATGATCCAAAAGTTGTCGCCAACGTCGTACGAAAAGCCGCCAATGCCAAACATCCTAAGCTGCGTTATGCCGCTGGAAAATTAGCATGCCGCTTGAGTTTCCTGAGAAGGTTTGCGCCTGCTGCATTGGTTGATATCGGCATTCGTAAAGAGTTAAAACTTGACTCTCTAGAAAAAATAGCTAACCAACCATAAGATATCACCATGAAATTTTTATCTTTTTATCGACTTTCAGTACTCACTTCAATCCTATTTATACTGTTGGCGGCCATCTTAATGTTTGCACCAGATAAGATACTAGCAAGCTGGGGAGTGGAATTAACGATCGAGTCGGGGTTACTTGCAAGACGAATAGCAGCGCTTTATACAGGTCTCGCTGTGATGTTTTTCATGGTTAGAACCGCAGAACATTCGACAACTCGTACAGCGCTCATCTACGGAGTGATAACGTCCTGCATGATATTGGCAGCCCTCGGAGTTTATGAGTTTGCTACAGGGCATGCAACCAGCGGCATTTTCTCCGCCGTTTTCATAGAAGTTGTATTAAGCCTACTATTCATGACCGTCTGTTGTTCAGGCAGTAAATCAAATGGCCGAAACAGTAATGGCAGGAGTAAAACTGATAGGAAATAGAAATGAAAGCACTTATCTTAAAGCGTTATGGTAAATCCGATCAACTCGCATTCGCCGATATCCCCCGACCTAAAATCAAGCCGAACGAAATGCTCGTTCAGATCTTTGCCGCTGGTCTGAATCCGATAGACAATGTGATTCCAAAAGGAACGTTCAAGCCCATCCTTAAGTTTAAGCTACCAGCTACGATGGGCAGCGACTTGGCGGGTATCGTAGTGGAAGTGGGAAGTCGCGTCACGCGTTTCAAACCGGGCGATGCCGTTTATGCCAGCATCCTCGACCTAGGCACGGGAGCACTTGCTGAGTTTGCTGTTGTGCCCGAGAGCGCAGCCGCAATCAAACCAGCAAATCTGGACTTTGTACAAGCAGCTTCGATCCCTATGGTAGGACTCACATCGTGGCAAGCACTTAAAGAACGCGCACATCTCAAGCCTGGCCAAAAGGTATTCATCCCTGCTGGTTCGGGAGGTATAGGCACGTTCGCAATCCAACTCGCAAAACATCTTGGTGCAAAGGTGGGGACCACCACCAGTACGGCTAATGTGAGCCTAGTTCAACGCCTTGGCGCCGATGAGGTGGTTGATTACAAGAAGCAGGCGTTCGAGAAAGTGCTGCAGGGCTATGATGTGGTGCTTGGTACCATCAAAGGTGACGTGATCGAGAAATCTATTGGCATTTTGAACCCCAAGAGTATTATCGTCTCGCTCATTGGCCCTCTAGACGCGGCGTTCGCTCGCGCCAGAAGCATGAACTTTCTCATGGCATTCGTGTTCGGGTTGATGAGTGCTAAGATTATTCGCCAAGCTAAGAAGCGCGGTATCGAATATTCATTCCTGTTTGTACATCCTGATGGTCATCAGCTCGCAGAGATCGGTAAGCTGCTAGATGCAGGGCATATCCAGCCAGTCATCGATAAGGTATTTCCCTTCAATCAAGCAAAGGAAGCACTTGCCTATCTCGAAGAAGGTCGAGCTAAAGGTAAGGTAGTGGTGAGTATTGTTTGATTGCTTCTAATGACTGACTATATGTGAACGGCAGAAAAAAGCCCGCCCAACTTACGTTGCACGGGCTTTTGTCATGCTTAACTTTTATTACCTAATGTACTCAATAAAGCTTAGCTAATTAAACTATTCATACGTTTAACAAAGCTCGCAGGGTCATTCAGCGTTCCGCCTTCAGCCAACAAAGCTTGGTCAAATAACACAAAAGCTAAATCGCTAAAAACTGCATCAGCTGCTTCTGCCTCAAGACGTTTAACCAATTTATGTGCTGGGTTGATCTCCAAGATAGGCTTAGCGTCTGGCGTATTTTGTCCTGCCGCTTTTAACATACGCGCTAAGTTGCCTGACAAATCATTGGCATCACTCACCAAACATGCTGGTGAATCAGTTAAGCGGTGTGTCACGCGTACATCTTTTACTTGATCGCCCAGTGAGTTTTTAATCTTCTCAACCAAGGTTTTTGCTTCTTCTTCAATTTTCTTTTGAATCTCTTTTTCAGTATCAGATTCAAGTTTGCCTAAATCTAAATCACCTTTGGCGATAGACTGTAATTTCTTACCTTCAAATTCAGTCAAGCTGCCAAGTAGCCATTCGTCCACACGGTCAGACATCAGCAATACTTCAATACCTTTTTTGCGGAAAATCTCTAAATGCGGACTATGTTGTGCTGCGGCGAAGCTTTCTGCGGTAATGTAGTAAATCACATCTTGCTCAGGCTGCATGCGTGCAATGTAGTCTTTTAGCGAAACTTCTTGAACGTCAGTATCCGCCTTGGTTGAAGCAAATCTTAGCAAGCCAGCAATTTTGTCTTTATTAGCAAAATCTTCACCTGGGCCTTCTTTCAATACACGTCCGAACTCAGCGTAAAACTTCTTGTAATCTTCTGGCTTATTTTCAGCCATGTCTTCCAACACGCCCAAGATTTTCTTGGTCGAACCCGCTTTAATCGCATCTACATCGCGGCTAGATTGCAAAATCTCACGTGAAACGTTTAATGGCAAATCAGAGGTATCAATCACGCCACGTACAAAACGTAGATACTGCGGCATCAACTTCTCAGCATCTTCCATAATGAATACGCGTTTCACATACAACTTAATGCCATGACGGCGGTCACGGTCATACAAGTCAAACGGCGCTTTGCCTGGAATATAAAGCAGTGAAATATATTCTTGCTTACCTTCTACACGGCTGTGCGTATAGGCTAGTGGATTCTCAAAGTCGTGAGAAACGTGTTTGTAGAACTCTTGATACTCTTCTTCGGTAATATCGTTTTTGCTACGCGCCCATAATGCTGACGCTTTATTTACCGTTTCATCTTCATCGGTTGCCACTTCAGCGCCATCTTTCCACTCGGATTTTTTCATCACGATAGGTAAAGTAATATGGTCTGAATACTTGCGAATAATCGTTTTGAGTTTCCAATCACTTAGAAATTCGTCTTCGCCTTCACGTAAGTGCAAGACAATCTCAGTACCGCGAGTAGTTTTATCAGCATCTTCTAATGTGAAATCGCCCTCACCTGCTGACTCCCAACGCACTGCAGTTGTAGCGCCAGCACGACGAGTCGTTAATGTGACTTTATCCGCAATAATAAAAGCTGAATAAAAGCCCACACCAAACTGACCAATCAAATTCGCATCCTTGGCTTGGTCGCCAGAAAGCGCATTAAAAAATTCTTTCGTGCCCGATTTTGCTATCGTACCAATGTTAGCAATCACTTCATCACGGCTCATACCAATGCCGTTATCGTTAATGGTCACTGTACGTGCTTCTTTATCGAACGCAATGCGAATCTTTAACTCACTATCGCCTTCATAAAGCCCACCATTACTTACAGCTTCAAAACGCAATTTATCAGCCGCATCCGATGCGTTAGAAATCAACTCACGCAACACAATTTCTTTGTTACTGTATAGCGAGTGAATCATCAATTGAAGCAGTTGTTTCACTTCTGCCTGAAAGGCCATGGATTCTTTTGGATGAATTTCTTTTTGTGCGGTCTCTGCGGACATAAATTTAGCTCCTTACTTATTTGTATCGAAATTGGGTATTAAAAACAGTAATCTTTTAATGGGGATAACATTACAGTTTTCAAGCGAGCTGTTTTCAGATAATGCACTTGCATAAGTTGTATTAATATCACCCGAGCAAATACTAATGGCGCTAAACTTTTTAAAATTAACCGACGGATATTTTCAATACCCACGTTTAAGCATGAAAGAACTGGAAAAACTGCATGAATGAACTCGACCCTGATGCCGAATTGTTGCCGCGTATTGCGCGAGGCGATCAATCGGCTATTCGGGAGATGGTTACTAAAAAGCTTTCACGATTGCTCGCGCTGGGTATGCGCATGCTCAATGACCGTGGTGAAGCCGAGGACGTCACGCAGGAAACTTTTCTTCGTGTATGGAAACATGCTGAAAATTGGCAGTCTGGCGGTGCTAAGTTTGACACTTGGCTACATAAAGTAGCGCTTAACTTATGTTACGACAGGTTACGTACTCGCAAAGACTATACTGACAAAGATTACAGCGATGAGAGTACGCCAGAACTAATAGACCCAGCGCTGATACCCGAGCAGCGTTTAGACAAATCGCAGCAAGGTGACATGATTAGTGCCGCGCTGGCAATATTGCCTAACCGACAGCGGGAGGCTTTGGTGTTGCAATATTATCAGGAGCTTTCCAATATTGAGGCGGCAGATCTAATGGGCGTAAGTGTGGATGCACTGGAGAGTTTGCTATCTCGCGCCAGGCGCAATATGCGGGCATTGCTTGCAGAACAAGGAGTACACAAAGCATGAATATAGAACAGTTTATCAAGTTCACAGACGCCTATGGCGCAACGATTAAACATTGGCCTGAAATCCACCAAAAACAGGCTAATGAACTAATTGCACTTAACTTACCTGAAGTGAATGAAGCGCTGGAAAAAGCACGGTTATTGGATGAAGTATTTAGCAGCCATACGGTAGCGCCTGCTGAACGCTCGCTGTTTGACAGCATTGTCTCAAGTGCGCCAAAAGCTGACAACTCACGAGTAAAGCAAAACTTCTGGCAACAATGGAATATCAAAAACTGGCTTGGCGTTTCTAGCTTTATTGGCACAGGGTTGGCTGGCGCAGTAGCTGGTGCTTTTTTTGTATCGATTTGGACTTCAGGGTTGTTGCCTGAAAGCATTGATGGCGTAAGTGAATCATCTGGCGCAATGGCGCAGTATGTAGATGTTGGACAGGAGTGGTCTTAAATTATGACTGGCTTAAGAGTGAATAAAATTGAAAATAAATGGCTACAAAGCAAGTGGCTAATAATAGCCTCACTACTGTTGAATCTATTTTTAATCGGTAGCATTGCTGGCGGTGCTTATAAGTTATTTGAAAACCATCAAACTGGCAAAGTAGGGCAAAATGCTTTGCGCTATGCCGCAGAAAATTTGAGCCTAGAGCAGCAGCGACAGTTCAAAAAAACTTTGCGCCAAGCTAGACGTGAAGTCAGGCCGCTATTAGCAACAGCGAATGAGGCGCGCACTGAAGTACGCAAGTTAATTGCTGCACCAAGCTTTGATAGGCAGGCAGTTGAAGTTGCTCTCGCCAAAACACGTGAGGCAGACAGAGCCATACGTATGAAGATTGAAGTCACCATGCTGAACTATGCCGAAACACTTTCTGCAGAAGATAGGCAAAAGTTTGCAGATGGCTTAGCTAAAAAGGGACCTTTACGCGAACCACCTATCATGATGCTTAAAGATAATTAATACTGAAGATATCTGGGAATAAAAAGAGCATGGACAACACCTCTAACATGAGCCCCGCTGCGATTGCGGTGAACCGCTTTGGTTTAGGCGCACGTGCCGATGATATTGTGCCGAATGAGCCTAAAAAGTGGTTGCTAAATCAATTCATCCAATATCAAGCCAAGCCAGCCAGCTTGGCAAATCAAGCTAGCACTGCGAGTTTGATTGCGGAATACGCTCAACAGCAACAAGAGATGCGTAAAGCCGATGATGCTGAAAAAAAGGAAATGAAACGCACCCTTAGGCTTGAAGTGAAAGATACCTATCAAGATGCGGTGAGTGCGCGAGCTGCGGCAGCGCTTACCAGCAACACGCCTTTTATGGAGCGTTTAGTGCATTTTTGGGCGAATCATTTTGCGGTTTCTATTGAAAAACCAGCCATTGCAGATTTAGCAGGTGCTTTTGAGTTTGAGGCGATTCGTCCGAATATATTAGGGAATTTTAAAGACCTACTCTTTGCTGTAGAACAACATCCAGCCATGCTGTTATATTTAGACCAAGCAAAATCTATCGGACCTAACAGCAAGGCTGGCAGCCGTTCAGCTGAAAAGCAGCCTGATAAAAAACGTGGCTTAAACGAGAATCTGGCACGTGAAATTTTGGAGCTACACACGCTGGGCGTGCGTAGCGGCTATACGCAAGCTGACGTCACGGAGTTTGCACGTGCGCTGACAGGTTGGAGCATTGCAGGCATGGGCAAAGATAAAGGCGTCAGCGCTGATACGAATGGTTTTGCGTTTCGCCCGCTATTGCATGAGCCAGGCGAACGCAATATGATGGGTAAGACTTATAGCCAATCTGGCAAAGCACAAGCAGAAGCCATTTTGACTGATTTAGCGCATTCACAAGCGACTGCAACACACCTAGCCACCAAGCTGGTACGACATTTTGTCAACGATACACCGCCAGAAAGTTTAGTGAGTAAACTTACCCAAGCCTATATGTCTAGTAATGGCGATCTTAGCAAGGTTTATCATGCATTAATAGACGCGCCTGAATCTTGGCTGCCAGCTCCAGCTAAATTCAAAACCCCTTGGGAATGGCTAATCTCATCGCTGAGAGGTTTAGGGCGACAGAATTTAGACAATATCAAAATCGCGCAGATTTTAAATCAGTTAGGTCAACAGATCTGGAGACCAGGTTCCCCCGCAGGCTTTGATGACATTGCCGCCACATGGGCTGCGCCAAACGCGCTACTCAGGCGAGTAGAGCTAGTGCAGCGTTTAGTCGCCCCTTTGGGCGATAAATTAGACGCTCGCGTATTAGCGGATAAATTGCTTTTAGGTGCAGTAAGCGAACAAACCAAAACTGCCATCAGCCGCTCAGAAAGTGCCTCTACTGGTTTAGCACTGCTGTTAGTTTCACCTGAATTTCTAAGGAGATAATCATGCAAAGTTCAACTAACAATATGAATCGTCGTGATTTCCTCCGCCTTCTTTCAGCTGGCGCCGGCGTGCTGCTTGCATCGCCCTACATCAGCTTTGCCTCAGCAGAAACTGACCGCCGTTTTATATTTATCATCCAGCGTGGTGCTGCTGATGGCTTGAACACCGTGATTCCATACGCCGACCCGGCCTATGCAAAACTGCGTGGCGCGTTGGCGATTGATGTTTCACAAGCCACGAAATTAGATGGCATGTTTGCACTGCATCCATCGCTGGCTGAAACCGCTAAATTATATGCCAACAAACAGGCACTGTTTGTACATGCGGTTGCCTCGCCCTACCGCAGTCGCTCTCACTTTGATGGTCAAAACGTATTAGAAACCTTTGGTACAACGGCCTATCAAATCAAAGATGGCTGGATGAATCGTCTTCTCACGCTGTTGCCATCGGCCCAGAATGAGGCTATTGCTTTTGCCACCACAGTACCCATGGCTTTGCGTGGCAAAATAGAGGTGGCTTCTTACGCGCCTTCTGCACTACCGCAAGCTTCTGATGATTTATTGATGCGTGTTAATCAGTTGTATGCAGAAGATGCACAGCTACACAGCCTATGGTCAGCGGCAATGGAAGCCAATAACATGGCAGATGATGTCAGTGCCAAACAAGACCCAGCGAGCTTTGGCAAACTAGCTGCTTCATTTTTAGCCAAAGCAGATGGGCCTCGAGTTGCCATGATAGAAACTGGCGGCTGGGATACGCATACAGCACAAGAGGGCAGACTGGCGCGACAATTGAAATCGCTGGACAGCATGATAGCGGCGATACGTGATGGTTTAGGGCCAGTCTGGCAAAAAACGACGATAGTGGTCGCAACTGAATTTGGCCGCACGGCCGCAGCTAACGGTACAGGTGGAACAGACCACGGTACAGGCTCTACCGCCATGATACTTGGTGGTGATGTTAACGGCGGCAGAGTACTTGCAGACTGGCCAGGATTAAGTAACAGTGCGCTTTATGAAGGTCGCGACCTTAAACCAACCACTAATCTAGCGACCCTAATTGCCGCAATTAGCAGTGCGAGCTTTAAGCTAGATCCTGCACAAGTCAACAAGGTGCTTTTTGCTGAATCCGGTAAAACTAAAACAATAGAAGGTTTGCTGCGTACTTCATAACACAAACCTTCTACCTTAATCGAACTCGGTTATTGAATCATTTGATTAAATTAAATGGCTCAGGCTTTCTGGGCCAAAAACTTCTCGATGAATTCTGGTCGGACTTATGCCTAACTCTAAAAGCGTTTTCCACTGATCATCCATAAAGGCTTGAGGGCCGCAGATATAAAACTCGGCTTCACTACTTTCGGCTTTAAATAAATTTGCCTGAGAAGCTGGCGTCAATAATTCTGATAGATTCATCTTACCTATTGTCACGCCCTCTTCTTTTTCATGGCACTCGTTTAAATACAAAGCATGATTCAGATGAGGCATTGCCACTTTTGCCAAATTGACATCTTGTCCATGGGATAAATGCTGCTTAGATCTAGCCGCATGTGCAAATAGCACAGGGCGATTTGGATTTTCTTCAGCGAGGCTATTGAGCATTGAAATCATCGGAGTGACGCCAACCCCTGCTGAAATCAAACCAATTGGATGACTTGCTAAAATATCTGGCGTGAAATTTCCATAAGGATGGCTCACATCTAGAATGTCCCCAATGTGCGCATGCTCGTGTAGCCAATTTGACACTTTACCTTCTGGCTTAAATTCATCGCCTTTTTCACACTTAACTGAAATGCGTAAACTATTTTTACCAGGTGCATCAGATAAACTATATTGGCGTAATTGCCTGAGTTGTATATCGTCTAAATACGTTGCGATAGAAACGTACTGTCCTGGCTTAAAATTGGGCAGTGCTTGATGATCTGCTGTCTGCAATGTAAATGAAACAATATCCGCACCTTGTCGCACTTTATCAACAACCATCAGCTTCATCCAGCTATCTGCTTCAAAGCCTGCTGTTTGGTAAAGGCGCGCTTCTGCTGCGATTAATTCTCCAGCCAGCAACCAATAAGCCTCGTCCCATGCAGCAATTAAATCCGGGGTGGCGGCATCGCCCAGTATTTCTTTAATTGCGCCTAACAAGTAACGCCCAACAATTGGATAATGTGACGGTTTAATGCCGATAGAAGCATGCTTATGCACAATGCGCTCAATCACTGGTGCTAAGGCCGCTGCGTTCTCTATATTGGCGGCGTAAGCAAAAACGGCTGAAGCTAATGACTTCTGTTGCGAACCGTTGGCTTGATTACCCAAATTGAATAAATTATTTAGCTCAGGATGCGCAGTGAGCATGTTTTTATAGAACACCGTAGTAATAGCAAGGCCATGCTCACGCAGCACAGGCACACTGGCATCAATATAAGGTTTTGCATTTGCAGATAACATCATTTCTCCTAAAAGTTGTATATAATATGCAACATATAACGTAAAAAAATACACTCGTGTGAGTGTGGGGTAAAAAAACTAACGTACGCTAACGATTAAATCCATACTTATAACGCTAAGCTTATGCCGCCTTGTCTTTCAATAACACCTGATATCGCTGGTGCATGCTAATCACGGCAGACTGCGTTTTATGGTTCACTACATCAGCCAATGAAAACGTATTCATGTGCTCGTAAAAAGCCTTTAAGCCTATGTCTAGAATCTCTTTTAGGTGACAATTCCCTTTTAGCGCACAAGGTGGTTTTGCACAATCAATCAAGGCCGAAGCATTCTCTAACTCTTGCAATACATTACCCAACTTTAACTGATTGGCTTGCACGCCCAGCCGTAAACCGCCATTTCTACCGCGCGTAGCTGAGACCCAACCCAGTTTATTTAAACGCGTCACCACTTTAATCAAATGATTGCGCGGAACAGTAAACTGCTCCGCGATTTCATTGATCGTCACTGGCATTAAACGCTCTTCCTGTGTCAGATACATCAGCACGCGTAAACTTAAATCTGTGAACTTAGTTAATTGCATTTGTGCATACTATATATGTTGCATAATAAATGCAACATATATTTACCTCAGAAATCCAACCTAATGACTACTTGCCTTAATTTGCTCTAGGACGCTCTTGCGCGTCATGTTTTTCTTGATAGATTTCTTTACTCGCCGCATGTTGATCTTGATGCAACTCTTGGCGCTCATCCTTAGACAAGTTACCATCAGACTTAAACGCACGCTCTTCTTGACGAATATTTCTTTGGTCACCACGTAAATCTTTTGCTTCACCTCTAGTCAACTCACCTGATTTAACGCCCTGCGCAATGCGTCTATCTTGATGATGTTGATGCTTATTCACATTAGGATCTCTAACGCCAGCCGTTGCGGCAGTTGTGAAAGTAGCTGAAATGGCTATCGCCATGATAGAAAGTAATAGTTTGTTCATATGATTGCTCCTGTGGTTAATTTGCTTATATTTAATGTTAAATGCCAAACATTCCGAACCATGTGATTGAGTTCTAATGTAATCATTAAACGTAAAAGCAAAAAACAATCCGTCGCTATTATTTAAATATATATAGCTGTGCAGTGAAGCAAATAGATTTAGTCACTTAAAAATGCTGATGCCATTTATTACCGATTAATCACTGGTGGCAATAAACGTTTGTACTCTTCTGCGACAGCTGCGTAGCATTCGCAAACGCGCTCTTCAAGTTTTGGACGATCCAACACTGTAATACGTCCACGTGTAGACTTAATTACTTCATCTTTCTGTAACTTACCCACGGCATCTGTCACTGACTCTCTGCGCACACCCAGAAGCTTGGAAATCAAAAACTGAGTTATTACAACTTCGTTTTCATGCAGTCTATCTACACTCATCAACAACCATCGGCAAAGCTGCTGATCTAAGGAGTGGTGCTGATTACAAACAGCCGTTTGAGACGTCTGTGCAATCAAAGCCTGTGTGTAAAGTAGCGCAATTTTTTGTAGCTGACCACCACGAGCAAATTCTTGTTTCAAAACTTTCCTGCTGAGCCGATAAGCTTGTCCAGGACACTGAACCTCAGTGCTACTAGGCATACTATCGCCGCCCATATAGACTGATATACCAATCATCCCCTCATTACCAACAATGGCTATTTCACTTGAAGACCCGTCCACTAGGTCATATATCAGAGAAACAATGCCGCTAATTGGAAAGTGGATAAACTTAACATGATCTCCAGCTTCAGCAAGCTTCCATCCAAGCGGCATTTCAACTAACTCTAAGTCAGGAAAAATCCGCTCATAATCTGGCTTATTTAGCGCAGCAAGTATGTTGTTTAGCTTAGGGTTAGGGGGTTCAATTGATTTTGACATCTGTGAATTTTTATTCTATGTGACCAAAATGAGTAAATTTGCAAACAGTTAATTTATGATTAACTGAAGCAATGCTAAAACAGGCTTATAAAAAAATATTTATACAGATACTAAAAACTTCATATCAATATTTAGTGACTTAATATGAGATACAGACATTAGTTATCATACTAAATTTATTTAGCATCAATGACTTACACTTATTGACAGACTTGCTATTCAAGTATCACTTATTGGCGGAGAAGGCGGAATTCGAACCATTTTCTAAGCCAATGAAGCAGTTTATACATAAAAATACCAAATATATTAAGTTCCGTATTAATTAAACTCATTATACAGAGTTGAGCGCATTAACGCCCTGTCTTCAAACGTCTACTGAGGCCGGTGAAGTCAAAAGATAAAATATTTTAGGATATTTTAATTCATAAGCCGTACGGCTCAATTCTCGTTACAAATTTGAAATATTTCACCTTCATAATTAGATACATATTCATGCCTTATAAGTCATGACTTACGTTAAATAGCACCCAAACATTAATAGAGTTAAAGAGACATCGAATGACATTTTCAAACAATTTATTTCATAAGTTATTTTTTATATTTGGAATTTGCCTAGGCTTAAATGTCAATGCGCACGAAATAACAAACCATAACTTATCTCCAAAGATGATGCCGTTTATTGTCAGTGTTAGTAATGTCAATTCTGAAGCACCAAAAGATGTTACCGATATCAAATTCCGCGATTTCTTTAAAATGCCAATCGGTAAAAGGGGGCTTGAGTTAAATGATAAGTTTATGAGCCTTGATGGAAAGCGTGTTCGTATTCTTGGTTACATGGCAAAAGTAGAAACACCAACCTCGGGCATGTTCGTATTAGCTTCTCTGCCAGTAGAGCTCGGTGATGAAGATGATAGCCTTTCAGATGATTTGCCAGCTAACTCAATTTTTGTACACACTGATCCAAAGCCGTTTGTTGTACCTCACATCACAGGACTTATTAGTCTCACTGGAACATTAAGTATTGGAAGTCAATTGGAGGCTGATGGTCATGTCTCCATGGCGAGATTGATATTAGATCCAGAAATCTCAAAAGCTCTGGAAAAAGAAGCCATCCGTGTAAGTGCTGCAATAGAAAAGTGACAACCACTCTGCAAAATTTTAATCAACCAACGCAATAATTAGGGAGAAATATCAATGAATAAGAACCTGTATAAACGTAAATGTATTTCAATCGTTGTAGCAACCATGTTAGCTACAACTGCAGGCGTAAGCATGGCGGCGCCTAAAGTGACTAGACTCACACCGCCAAGTAATACAGTTAGTGCCGATGCAACGACACTTTCACGCTTTTTACCAGGTCAACGTTTTGATCTTCAAGCTACTGTAACAGCAGATGCAGGTACTACAATTATTGGTTTTGAGTTTCAGGTTGATGGCGTAACTGTTAACGTTCCAACTGCAAGAACAAGTATCATGAGTGGTACTGGTGTAACTGTAGCCAATGGCTTCGTAGGATCATTGAGAGCCTACTCTAACTTGATTTCAGGTATGCATACGCTGACCGTTAATGCTACTCAAAGTGATGGCCAAGTTGCGACGCTTACAGGAAACTTCGAAGTCGTTGGTACTACTGCTCAGGGTAAACCAGTAAAAAACATTATTTTTATGTTGGGTGATGGTATGGGTGCAGCACATCGTACTGCGGCACGCATCATGGTTAAAGGTTATGCTCAAGGTAAAGCGCAAGGTAGACTTGCAATGGACACGTTTCCATTTACTGGTATGGTAATGACATCGTCACTTGATACTATCGTGACAGACTCTGCTCCAGGCATGGCCAACTATGTCAATGGTAACAAGCAAGCAAGCGGTCAAGAGGGTGTATGGCCTGACGATACAACCGATGCATTCGATAACCCTCGTGTAGAGTATTTGTCGGAGTTTTTGCACCGCACTCGAGGCACTAGCCTTGGCATTGTTACAACTGCAGACGTATTTGACGCGACGCCAGCTGCAAACGCAGTACATACCTCAAACCGTGGTAACGGTACAGGTATCGTTGACCAATACTTAGATGACCGTAATTTGACAGGTTTATCTGTGTTGATGGGTGGCGGACGTAAATGGTTTATCCCAAAAAACTCAACAGCAACAGCTGCAAATCCATCAAATACTGGCAATGGCTCTGTTCGAGCAACTGGAAGTGACTATGTGTTGCCTTCTGACATCGTTGCAGGTTGGGGTGCTGCAGTCGGAAGTAAAGATCCAAATCGTGATTTGATAACAGATTTCCAAAATGCAGGTTTTACATATGCTGCTGACAAAACAGATATGGATAATGCTGGCGTGCCATCTAAGTTGTTGGGATTATTCAGCTACTCAAACATGAACGTATCGTTTGATAAAATCAATGGACGCCGCGGAACTACGTCAATCGTAAATGACTACGGTTTCCCAAACCAACCGATGCTTGATGAAATGGCTGATAAGGCAATTAAAGTATTAGCAAATAATAATCCAAACGGCTTTGTATTAATGGTTGAGGGTGCATCTATCGACAAGCAAGCTCATTTAATGGATTCTGATCGCTGGATTGAAGAAACTATTGAGTTTGATCGCGCAGTTAAGGTAGCTCAAGACTTTGCAAAACTGAATCCAGATACATTAGTGATCGTAACGGCTGACCATGAATGTGGTGGCGCTGCAATTATTGGTGCATCAGTAGGCACTACTCATACAGTTGCGGATGTTGGTACATACCAAGCTGCTAAATTTCCAAAATACACAATTAGTGCTGATGGTTATCCTGTTACCACAGACATCGCAGGCAAGATGTTAATTGGTTACGGTGGTAATGCTGACCGTTACGAAACATGGCAGTCAAATGACCAGCCGAGCCAAGATTCTCAACAACCTTTTGTCGGTCAATCTCCACTTAATAATTACAATTGCGGTGCTAATGGCAATCCAGGAACTCAATGTATGTCAGCTACAAATGTGGCTAACGTAGGTCCAGTGAGAAACATTAGCTCTGGTTACTTAGTGATTGGTCAAGTCCCAGGTGACCAAGGTGTGCATACTGCGACGGATATTCCATTATCTGCTTTTGGTCGCGGCGCCTCATTATTTACGGGTGTAATGGACAATACTGACGTTTTCTTCAAAATGGGCCAAGCTGTATTAGGCGGCGTTAAGTAAATCAAATGCATTTGGTTCAACCCGTCTTGGTAAAGATGGGTTGAACTGAAAGCTGAATCATTTAAAACATCTTGAAAAGAGAAAATACCATGTTTAAAAAATCAAACTTACTGAGCACATTGCTTGCTGTTGTCGTGAGTACCAGCAGTATTGCAGCATCTGCATCTCAATTTACGATTAATTTCGACTTGCTATCATCTGGCGCTAATGCAAATTTAGATCAGGTTGCAATAGATAATGGTGTGAGTTTTGCAAGTGGGCACTTAGTAGACACCGTAGACGCTGACTTTAATGTCACTGGCCAGCACTGGGCGGCGTATTCAATTGCAGATGATAATGTTGACCCTTCGATCTTTGTGCAAAACTCTGCCAATCTTGGCTGGGGTGCTGCACCTTCTGGAGTTAATGCTCTTGATGCGCGTTTTGATCAAGTATTAGTACAATTTGCAAACCCTACCCAATTAAGTAGCTTCTCATTTAATCTAGACAGTTCAAGCTATGGCAACCCACAAGCATCAAACGTACTATTCTTGGATAAAGATGGAAATATCATTTTCACATCTAACGATTACTTCCAATCAACTACAACCAGCTTCAACCAGAGCTTTGCTTCTTCGTTAACGGTTAGCGCTGTAGTGTTAACTTCAGGTAAGCTTTATGACAACTTGACAGTTGCAGCTGTTCCCGAACCAGAAACCTACGCTATGTTACTTGCAGGTTTAGGGCTATTGGGATTTGTGTCACGCCGTCGTAATAACGAACAAGTCTAATCCTATTAACTATTTAATAGATAGCAACGGGGGCTTCGGCTCCTGTTTCCGTTCACAAAGTGAGCTTCATGAAGTATTTAGTTATTCAAATACAGAAAGTATTCGTTTAGATAATCTCCG
Organism: Methylotenera versatilis 301; assembly: GCF_000093025.1. Lineage (GTDB taxonomy): Bacteria > Pseudomonadota > Gammaproteobacteria > Burkholderiales > Methylophilaceae > Methylotenera > Methylotenera versatilis. The sequence goes on along the minus strand of NC_014207.1, from coordinate 875,750 downwards.
CCAGTTAAAGTCACGCTCTACATGTACTCTGGTGTTTTGTTGCATACGCGTTATGGTCAATTGGCTCTCTAATAAGCTAATAATTTTTTTGGCCATCTCTCTTATGTTATTTGGCTCTACCAAACAGCCAGTTTCATCTTGCTCTACTAAACCCTGATAAAACAGAAAATCCCAAGCTATCGTCGGCAAGCCCATTGCCATTGCCTCTAAACATGTGCCAGGCAAACCTTCATAATAAGAAGTGGAAACATATAACTTACTTCTTTGATAATAGTGTTGCATGTCTGAAAAGCTGACCTTACCAGTAAGATTAATATTTTCAGTCAGATTAGACAGATGGGATTTCACCCAAACATCATCATCTCCATAACCAACAATCAAAATGCGAATATCTGGCTTTTGTTGAATCAACGCAAGGCAAACTTTAACCATTGCCCGACTGCCTTTACGATGCTCAATACGCCCGCAAAACAACACATCATAATCTTTAGCAACTGTGAGATCTTGTGTAAACAATGAGGTATCGACGCCATTAGGGATAATTTCGATAGGCTTCGTGACTCCGTAAGTAAGCAACTCCTGCCTACCCTGCTCCGTTAGCGTAATAATTTTTACAGCTTGTTTAAATATACGAGATTCCAGCCACAATTTAATATTGACTTCAAAATCACGCCACTGGCTTACAAAGTATTGAGTTTTATAAAACCTACCCGACATACCGATGTAAGTAGTATGAGCAGTAAGTATCAATGGGATATGCCTAGGCATAAAAAGCCCAGGAATAAGTGGCGGTATATGCAAATTAATGTATTGAATTTTTCTCTGTTTATACAATTCATTTAATATTTTGCGCGCTTTAAGAGACCAAAAAAATAAATTAAAACGACTAGAACTAAAAGGTAGATGGATTAACTCTACATTGGCATAGTGTCGATCAACACGATGCTCATCGCCAGTAATCAAATAGATTGTTGAGTGATCTACGGGCAGATTGGCCAAAAAAGAATCTAGGTAGCGCGCTATGCCACCAACACCATAAAACTGAGGGTACACGATTGCAATCATGGGGTGTTCAACTTCGAATTATTGATATACTTAATTAATGGCATGGTAGTAGCGTTATCAATTTGTAAAATACCATCACAACAAAATAAGATGGCTTCTAACTCGTCTACAAGGCGCTCCCATGTGTACCCTGCAATAATCTTCTTTCGCGATAAATACTCCATTTGAACTTTATGTTCATCATGTAGCAGAACACCACACACAGCATCTACTAATGCATCAACATCAGCTTCTTTCACCAAAATGCCATTAATTTTATTTTCAACAACTTCAGGCACTCCACCTACGGCAGAACTCACCAAACATGTACCAGATGCCATAGCTTCTAGCACTACTAATGGGCATGGATCTTGCCAAATGGATGGCAAAACAACGATATCTACTGCGGAATATAGATATTTAAGTTTTTCGTGTGGGATATAGCCAGTGAAGATAATGTGTTGGCTAATGGGCTTTGCAAGTTCAACTAAAGTTTGCTCATAGGCAGTTTTTGCTGCCCCCTCAAAAAAAGAGCTGCCAACAATAATGAGTTTAGTGTTTGGCAAACGCTGATGAATCTGCTCAAACGCCTGAATTAACACATGCACACCTTTGACTTCAGTTAACCGGCCTACGTAAAGTAAATATTTTTTATCCGCTTCTAAAGCTACTACTTCTTTTAATTGATGCAATGCCTCGTCACCATAAGGCATGAAAACATTAGGGTCTGTGGCATTAAAAACCACGATGAACTTATCTGCATATTGAGGAAAATGCTTTATTGCAGAGTGTCTTATGTAATCACTTACGCATATAACCGAATCAACCTTTTTAAGTGCATAACGGTAAAATGGCCTAAACATCCTAATCGTTAAATGTTCATTATGCATATGTAAGATTACTTTTTGCAGCGGATTACTTCTTAAAAACAATAGTAAATTTGGTTCGTTATGTATCACCACCAAATCAAAGCTATGCACAAGTTTTGCCATACGTCTGCCATAGGAGGCTACATTCTGCATCTTCGCCAAGTAGCGTAAAGGGTTACGCCAAGTTAAACGCTCTTTTATGCGATGAAAAAACTCTTCAGTTTTAGTCCATGGAATCGTTAAATACTGCACGCCATCAATACCATGGTCATTGGCAGGTCTTGAAATAATACTTATTTCAAACTCAGCTTGATCTAAACGCTTAGAAGCTTCATGCACCCAATGCTCTACTGCCCCACCTTTTACAGGTGGCACTGGCAATAACTCTGGCACAATGATAGCAAGGCTTTTTCTGCTGAGGCTATTTGAGGTCATTTGAAAGCAATCTAAACACTAATTTCAAAATATGTCGTTGCACCATGCGTTAACTTGCTGATGTCTAAATCAAACTCAATGCCATTCTCCGTTTGTATGACCTTGATTTGATCCTTTCTCTGGCCACGCAAATTAGTTGAAAACACCTTCAATTTGCTCTTATTTATATTTTTTAACCCAAGCTTTACCTTAGCAATGCGAATGAGCACTGGCGCCACCCCTAAATCTGTCGATGTAGTTTCAGCAGCATCACTAAAACGCATGTCGGTATTTCTAGCATCTGTTGAAAGCACCACTAACATGCGTTTACTATTGGCTAACGGTTGTTTGTCCATTGCAGAAACTGCCACCAGTGCGGGGCTATCGGCCGACAACACAGAAAGTTGATTCAGTGTAATTTGATTTAACTCATCAAATACAACAGCTTCTGTATTAGGCGTTATCACTTTCATTTGCTTTTTCTGGGCATCTAAAAAGAGCTCTCCCGTGTCGCTTTGAAATAAATCTTGCTGTGCATTAGTAAGGTTATTAACATCAATAAAGTCAGACTTTCTTAAATCCTCCACCCTTGCAGCCCAGCGATCATCTGCGATCACATTGACTTTACTTAGCTTGTAGGCTAGTTTTCCGCCATAATCTTTAGCCAATTTATCTAACTTTGTACTTAAATTAGATGTCACTTTAACTGGTGCTAATGCTCCATCTTTTAATATATTCAACCCAGGCTGATTTAGTAAAACTTCAGCATCATATAGCCCTTTATTGGCTGTTGAAGCCTGCTGTGTATTACCTTGCCAAGCTAGCCCTATCCCCGTGACCAAACTTAGTTTAGAGATATCAGATGGCGTATTTCCTAGGTGTGCACTTTTATCAAAAGCATCAGAATGGCCAAATTTCACAACAATCGTATGTTTTGCTGGTGAAACATCTCCACGTAGAAAAAGTAAGGCGGATAACGTTTCTGTTGCACGAGATATTGGATCTGTTCCAACCGCAAAAGGGTTGATAAAATTCTTTCTACCCACAGTTGGTGCATAACTTAAATCAATAGCGCCTGAGTGCTGACAAATGCCGTCCCAGCTTTGCAATGCTGCATAAGCTGGCAATGCTAAGCCATTCTCACGTCTATATTGATTCCAGAAAACTTGCCCATGCTCTGTTACGGTATATGCCTTGCCAATATGCTTTGCGGATGTAAGCTCTCTAATATAATTGGCGTCTCCTTTAAGCATGCTGTCCTGCCTCACGCTCATTTCTTGCGAACTGATATATTCAGGGTGTGCAAAGTAATTATGCATATCAACCCATTCAAACTGCGCCCTACTCGCTTGCGCTTCTGGGGCATGCCAAACGTTATAACTCGTGACTAAACCTTGGTAACCTTGCGAACGTAAATACTGTGTCATCCAATCTGCGGTCTTTTTCTCAGTTTCCACAAAAAACTGTTGTACATCTGACATGCGATGCGACGTCCATGCATCTGGCGCAGGAAAGCTCACCTGATTTGACTCTATGTCATCTTCTTTTTTATACTCATTGCCCCAAGCCGCTTTCAGAGCCTGATTACTACCATATTTCTTTTTAAGCCATTTTGCAAATTGCGGTTTAAAAACTGGCGAAACACCTTGGCGATTTACAAATACGAGATTACCTTCGTTGACTAGAATCAATCCCGCTAATGTTGGATCCTTCAATATGCTCATACCAGTATATGGATTCACCGACCCATACATGGTTGCCATCAATTTTTTCCAATGCGCTTGCTTTTCAGCATCAAAATAAATGCCTTGGTGAAGTTGTTTTTTACCTAACCAACGCTCAGTAATATTGCCATAACCGCCATTATCATTACTTAAGCCGTTTAATATTAGGTAAATACCATTACTTTTTAATGCGCTAATTAAGTATTGAAATCGATCTAGCTGTTCAGGGTTGTAATCAAAATCGACTTTACGCCCCTCCATCAGCATGGATTCAACGAAATCCAGCCTGACCATGTTATAACCATGCATCCGGTACTGCTTCACATACAAATCAACAAGATCATGGCTAGGAAAACCACCTAGATTCACGCCAAAACCCAGCGATCCAATCAAAAAACGAACCGGCTTCTCTGGAGCATCCTCAAAAGCATAATGACCTTGCTGATTAACTATAATGCGCTTTTGTATAGGTTTTGCCGGTAGTGTTAAATTTGAAAAGTCTAGAATGGAACCTGGCTCAATCATTAAAGAAACATCTTTAACTGGAACCCAGTTTTCTGATGCGGCAGTGACAGAGGCATGCATAACACCAGCTAAACAACACAATAAAATTAATATGTTGTGGCGATTAAACTTCATGTATTTGCAACTTTGCGCAGATTATCTGAACAGAATATAAGCAAGCCTGGGAAAATTGCTAGGGTACAAAGCACAAATACACTTACACTTTTGAATCTCGAGAATTGCATAAAGCGAACATCGCCTGCATGAAGGCTATATCTCACATACAACATAGCCCACTTAATAAATGTCTTAGGGTCATTATGAAAATACTTAAAATCACGATTTAGCATCTGCAAAAAATAATCCTTAACTAAAGCTTTTTTCTTGGGGTTAGCTTTGGTAATTTGATTACCCGAGTCTTGATAGAACACTCTAAGTGGCTCGTTAATACACCTAATCTTGTATTCTTTTGCAATCGCGTCCCACACAATATTCTCAGGTACAAATCGCACTGAAATATCTTCTGGAAATGGGTATTTTTTTAAAATTTCTGTTCGGTGAAAACCCCAAGTTTCACCACGTTTTTTATATTTATAACGCAAATTTAAAGCGTTGGTATCTAAGGGATGTGCTGCAAATACATCTCCACAGACTTGTCCATTCTCAAACTGGCATAAAGTCACAATACCAGTATATTGTTGACGCTCATTATCGGGAATTAATTGCCACCAGTGCCACATAATAGACAAGGAGTTCGGCAAAAAAGCATCATCTGAGTCAATAGGTAAAAACAAACTTCCTTTTGCTTTTTTAACGCCCCGATTAAACGCGATGTGCTTACCGTAGTTTGGTTGTTGCAAATAAACAATTGGAAACTCACTTGATTGCTGCCAGTCTTTAATTAACTGATAGGTGCCATCAGTTGAACCATCATCTACCACCACCCATTCAAAATCTGTAAACGTTTGTGACTTCAGGCTATCGTAAACCCGGTGCAATGTATGGGCACGGTTAAATGTAGGTGTAAATACGGTAAATATAGGGCGTTTTTCTTGGAATTTTTTCATACAAAGCTGTGCTTACTAATCAAATGCATCAATAAAAAAGGATAAGACCCAATAAATGGCTCTTTGAGTTGCGATACTCCATCACTTAAAGCATAGGTTTGTTTTATATTGCGGCATCTAAAACCTTAAGAATGTATTAAGCATAAGAGCACTAAACTAATGCATCATGATAGTTAGGTTTTATGACAGTTTTGAGATGAGCTGATGATATGTTGAGGACAGATTGATTGCGAGTTGCCCATAACCACGTACTTTATTCACATACTCGATGCCCTTAGTCTGCATAGTAGTTTTAGCCTCAGTATCATTTAGCAAATGAGTGATAGCCGTTGCAAAAGACTTCGCATCAAGTGGCACACAGGTGGCGGCGCCACTCTCTCTAGCAACTAGTGCTTGATCTGGATTATCATTCATGACCACAGGCAGTCCGAGCGCCATGTATTCAATCGCCTTAGTAGGAGAACCCATGTCTAATAAATACCCGCGAGGTATTGGCGACAAACCAATTTCGGCTGCAGCTACATAACGCCAAGCTTCCTGCATAGGCAGCCATCCAGTCCACAGTATTGAGTCCATTACCCCTAAACTACGGGCCTCTTGCTCTAACCAAGCGCGGTGTGCTTTGTCTTCCGTGTCTCCTGCCAATACCAGCATAATGTTCGGAATACTTTCACGCACTATCGCCAACATATTGAATAAAATTTCAATTTGTCGAACGCGATCTAAAGTACCTAAATAAACTAAAACCCGTTTATTCACCAATAATGGATTGTCGCTAGGTAGTAGTTTTTGTTGTGCAGCTTGTAAATCTACGCCCATTGGTACTGGCGTCATCTTTTCTTTAGCTATACCACGCTGAGCGACCATTTGCAGCATCGTTTCAGATTGAACAAAAACATGTTGTGCGTTTGGCAATATTATTTTATAGAGCAAATATTGACCAATAGTGCCTTGAATTAACGGAAACCAGTAACGCATTCCAGCACCTACGCCACGCGCTTTAGCACGCTGCACCTGACCTTCTGACTGGGGATATGAAAGCCAATAGTAGAATGGTTTCTTTTTAATCTTACATACCATTATGGCAAGCAATGCAATGACGGTCATATCTCTCACTTGCACCGCTTGATAGTGACTATAGTTAGTTGTGACTAAAACTTTGCATTGGTGTAAAAACTTAATGAGGTATTGCCCAGCACGATTTTTGGGTACCTTGCATAACAAGGCTTTTCCCGCTGGCCAAGCTACAGGTTTTAATAGGTCATTGGTATCTTGCTCTGTTACTAAGTCGCAAGTAACATCAAAACGTGGCAGATACTTTCCAAACAGAATAGTTAAGTCTGCCCTAAACGTTGGCCACTGTTCACTGGTAAAAAAAAGTATGTGCATAAAATGTAATGAATCTAATTTAAAAAGAGCTAACCGTTAACTCTTTGTGCTGCTCTTGATACAAAAAAGCTGCGTAACCGATTAATAAGGCAACGATGATTTCATGCGCCATTAAATTTACCTGGCTATCTGAATAAAATATAAACAGCATGGTAAATGCTATGCCCACCTGAATAGCTAGGCAATCCGCCTTAATTATCACGTTGCTTGTGCGTTGCCAAACCTTCCCTACTTGAAACCACATGACAATAAAAATACTGATATATAGAAAAAGTCCAACCATACCTAAGTCCCATAAAATGGTGGATACAGTTGTTAAATTAATGCCATATTTCACATAAAGTTGCGCCATATGTCCTGCATTCACACTAGATTCATAAGAGCTTCCAAGGCCATGCCCAAACAAAAAAGTCAGCGGATCATGACCGCCATGCAAATTCCACCAGAAAGTCATCACAGTAGTTCGATTTAAAAGATATTCACCATAACCTACATTGCCAATGTTATAACTCATGGACCCGGTATAGGCCTCTGAGAAGTTGCTCGCGAGTAGAACATATACATAAAAAACCGCGAGTAATAGCGTAAAAATAAATATGCCTAAAATGATAGGCAAGTATTTAGTTGGGTTCAGCCAAATATCCTTTCGCAGCAAACCGATTGCCATGATTGGAAACATAATGATGACTATCTTTGTTTCGCCTAGAAATATGGGTAGTAATATAATGCTAACTAGCAGCAACATGCGTGAGGTTTGAATAGCATCTACTTTCCAGCGCGATACAACAAATGCGCAGGCTGTAAGTATGTATATCACCATGATAGAGTTGGGGCTTCCTGTGAGTAAGTTAGCACCGAAAGTGCCTGCAACCACATCGGTAGCCGACGCCCCCCACTCACCAAAACCTCCTCGTTCTTTCACCAGTACTAAACGTTCAAATAGCGCAAAAGGTAACTGTATAAGAGCTATACCTAAGAGTAACTTTAGCCATTGATTGATGTCTTTTCTAGTTAATGCCAGTGTTGCCAATGCAAGCATCAAACCAAAGGCCTGAAAATAGCGCTTGAACCCTCCTAACATTTCACCAAAAGTATGTAACTGAAAAACCGTTGTGATAAGCGCGAAACAAGCAAACAATATTGCTATCCAAACAAAATGAGGAATATTTTTCTTATACCTAGCATTTATGGAAAACAAATTGAGCATGCTAGGTATCCACAGCAATAGCGCCATCATAGAGATTGCCCAAAGGATTTTTGAATACCCTGGACCGGCCATGTCAAGTAATGCAGGCGTGACTAAGCCGAGACTAATGACAAGCCATATAGCTTTTTTAGGTGCAGATAATAAGAATAGGCCTAGGACTAAGCCTATCGCCAATCCGATTAAGATTAGGTTATTCGTCACGGCAATTAAACCAAATACAAAAGCCAAGAAACTTGCTGCCAAAAACACAAACAACTTACTCCATTTGGTTTGATATTTTTTAGCTAAGGTCATACAAATATTGCTTGTGCCTTAGACTGATTTAATGCATTGCGATGTTCTTGAATGAGGAACGCGGCATAGCCCAACAACACGGCAATAATAATTTCATGAACTAGCAAATTCACTTGGCTATCAGAATAAAACAAGAACAAGAGCGTGAATGAAATACCTACTTGAATAGATAAGCAGTCAGCTTTTACTGATGGGTTACTAGTACGCTTCCATAAACGACTAATCTGAATCCACGTAAGAATAAAAATAGAGACATATATAGTTAATCCAACTAAACCCAAATCCCACAAAATTGAGGAAATAGTGGTTAATCCAATTCCATAATTAACATACATTTGCGCTATATGTCCGCCATCAAACGCTGAACCATAAGAACTGCCTAAACCATGTCCAAACAAAAATGATATTGGATCATGCCAGCCATGCAAGCCCCACCAGAAACTCATCACTGTTGTGCGATTAAGTAAAGAGGTTCCATACCCAACATCATCTACGTTGTAAGCGATAGTTCCCAACATAGCCTCAGTAAAATTACTATCCAGCATGATGTAAACATAGACATAAGCAAGAAGTGCAGTTAAAACTAAAAGACCAAATAATACGGGTAAATATTTTGCTGGATTTTGTACTAAATCTTTACGCAATAGCACTAAGCCCATTAATGGCAATAGCACAACCACTACCTTGGTTTCGCCTAAGAATAGTGGAAATAACAACATTAAACTTAGCAAGAACATTCTGGATAATGGGATTAAACCCGCTTTCCAACGCGAAAAAATAAAGACAAAGGCAATCACAATGAAAATAACCATGATTGAGTTTGGGCTACCGCCCTGTAAATTTGCACCCATAGTGCCTGCTACGACGTCAGTCGCTTGTCCACCTGCCGCCATACCACCGCGAAGTGGAACAAGTACAAATCTCTCAAATAAGGCAAACGGCAATTGTAAGAGGGCTATCGTCAGTAGCAGCTTAAGCCAACTATTAATATCTTTTCTTGAGATTGCCAAGGTCACCAAGGCGAGCATGAGCCCAAATGCTTGAAAGTAACGCTTAAATCCACCGAACAATTCACCAATAGAATGCATTTTGAACACAGTTGAGCCAACCGCGTAGATAACAAAGAAAACTGCCATCCATATGAATAACGGAATATGTTTTTTCTCCTTGGAATTTAAATCGAATAAATGTAAGACGCTTGGTATACACAGCAAAATGGCCATCATTGAGATTGCCCATGAGACGCGAGATAAGCCATGACCTCCCATATCCAAAATAGCTGGTGCAGCAAGACCTAAGGTAATCACTAGCCAGATAGTCTTTTTAGGATCAGCTAATAGAAATATCCCCAATATCAGCCCTACTGCTAAACCAATAAAAATTGGATTGGCTGTGACCGCTACCAATGAAAACGATAAGGCCAGTAATGTTGCTACCGTTAGAAACATTAACTTAAACCAAATACTTTGCGATGATCTTGCAAACATCATTTATTTAGCGCTTTGCTACTCAGTAGACTTCTTACCGACTGCAAAAATACCTTCTCGAGCTTATTCCAAGAATATTGAAGACCCGCCGCGTTAGCATTATGCTTTAAAGATTGAATTCTATTTCGATGCTGATACAAACTTGAAATTGCTTTTGCTAGAGAAGTTTTGTCATACTCAAAAATGAGGCCATTATTCCAATCTTGAATATATCTTGTATGAGTACGTATATTGCTCGCTAAAACAGGTAGACCAGCAGTTAAGTATTCAAATAGCTTAGTTGGTGGATTAAACTCATACCAAGGATTTTTTTCCCAGAGGCAAATACCGATATCCGCTTGCTGCAAATAGTTAGGTACTTGTTCTCCTGAGATACGGCCTAAAACCGTCACATAATCTTTAATCTTCAAATGCTGTATACGTTGCTCACAAAATATAAGCTGCTCTTCATTTGCACCTATGATTGTTAAATGCACTTCAGCATGCTCTTTAGCTAAAATTGCCATTGCATCAAGCATGACATCCCGCCCACGCTGCACACTGACCGTTCCGACATAAATCAACCGAAGCGGAAGCTTCATGCCATATTCATTAATTGTCCTTTTTACCAAGAATCTTTCGGACACGCCCATATAAATCATTTTTATTTTATTCTGATCAACTCTATGTAGACATAGATCTATTTGATGGTCTTCCCCAATAGGCATAATTAAATTAGCATTTTTCGCACCAAAGAAAATTAACTTATGCAATAGCTCTGTAATCATGCGTCGTATTGGTGAAAACTTTGTGGGCAAATGAATGAGATTAGTTGGATGCTCATTCCAATACAAACAAGTTGGAATCGAAGCTGTTAACAATGCAATAGGTGCTGCAGCTGAATGCAGCAATACCACAATATCTGGCTTCTGTTGACGTATGAGCCATCCACACTTTAATAAATAACTAAGCCAGCCTAACTTTCCATTGCCTATAGAAATAACTTGATACTTCGCCTGCGCTAAAAGCAACTCAGGTTGAGTAATATCAGCTTGGCTCACAATAGTTAAACGATACTCTTTTGCTAATGAGTTAATTCGATAAGAAAAATCTAAGAAACCAGGTTGGTTACAATCAAAGCATGTAATCACAACGCAGTGCTGCAGCAGTTCGCCCCTCATACACCGCTGCCACTACTGTTTTTTTTTGTATTTAAAGACATATCAAACTCATCTGCCAGCAAATGAAGGTTTGTTAAATCTGTGACGAACCTTGTTAGGGAGTGGGTATGTGTCCAGGTTTTATAGAAATTTCCAATTTTCCCGTAACTGTTATCCAGCAAGACATGAGGCTTATTAAGCAAAATACTAAGTACATGAGCATGTAACCTATCCGTGATAACAACTCGACCTCTTGTTAATAAAGCTATACCTCGTTTTAATCTTAATTGTGACAACTTATTCCATAAATAGAAGAGGACTTGGTTATTAGGATCTATCTTACTTCTTAAGCTTAAAGTATGGATTTCTACTCGATGCAACAAGCGTTCTTGCCAAGAGGCATTTAGCCAGTCCGCAATTTCATATGTATTTTTACTTTTAATTGCACGAACTGACTCAACAAATCTATCTCCAGATTTCTCATGGTCTGTTCTAGCGAGTACAAATCTATCAAATTCAGGGGTGTTTTGAGTGTGAATAGCACCTATGAAAAATGCCATATCTGGGCACAAATGAATTTTTGCTGAAAAATTTCCCTGTGCAAAATCATAACTTGGCTGACTGCGTGCCAGCAAAGTGTAATTGCCTTGCGTGGCAATTGCATCAGCCATTTCCTTAGTCTTAGCTTCATCATTAAAGTGTATCGTCTGAGGAAGTTGCACTATAGGTATGTTTGGAAAATCACGTAACACCTGTAACCTAAAGTTATGTATTTCAGTCCATATAGTGCCAAAATTACCACCACCATGCATTAAGATCAGGCTATTATCATTGATAATTTTTCGAATATTAGCTTCGCTATAATTTTTCACATCACATACATAAGCGGGTGTTAAGCCACGACTTTCTAAGTAAGCAATTTCACCTAGCCATATTAAGCTGTCACCTACATTTGTATTGTTAGGGTAATCCAACAAAATAACATGTGCATCTTTTGGAATGAGCTTATCAAGCACTTGACGTGCTTCAGTTTGCAGATGAGAGATGATATTGACTTCAATCGGCTTATCTATGACAAGACTTTTTTTCTTGAGCAGTGATTTAACCAGCTCTATTTCATCTGCATGTACCGCATTGAGAAAATACAATCCCCCCAAGTAAACCAAAAAAATGATGCCCCCGCTTAGAATTGATATGATTAAGGCGTTATGTGTGAAGAAATAATTCTGGTTTGTTAGTGTCCAAGTGGTCAAAAAAGCAATAAAACCTGAAATACTGGCCCCAAAAAATAATTTCCATGAAAGTTGGTAGGGATATCCTTGGCGCTTTAACGCCTGAATAATGTAGGTATTACAGATTAGGGAAAACACTAAAGGTGCAACGACTAAAAACTGCACGTTAATGAAAATGGTAGCGGCCAAGAAAGCCGCCATCCCTAATAATGCAACGATTCCTGCCCGAACCAGCAATACACTGGAGCCTACCGAATTTAATATCAGTTGCAATAGCACTACGTGGCTACCCACGGTAAGTTGCAGCATCACAACGATTAGAAGCCATACATATTCTTGATACTTACCACCTGTTAACGTGGCAATAATAAAAACACCTGCTGCGGCAATCCATGCCAAAAGGGGTATCAGCAATACTAAATTAGATTTATAAAGTAGCTGACAACGTTTATTCAATGTCGCGAAATCACGATTTTGCAAATAGCTACCTATCATGACTGGTTCAATTAAGTTGTACAGCAGATGAAGCGGGATATATTGCCTTGCTCTTTCAGCTATGCTTATAAAGAAACCATAGGCGGCGACCATTTGCGTTGGTAAAAATATTGCCGCCAACATTTTCATGAAATATCCTTGAGGAGGCGCGGCTAGAAGTGTGAATCCGTAATTATGCCCAGCCATTTTAGAAATTTCTTTCCAGTCAGGCCAGTTCTCAGCAGATTTAGCTGAATTAGTTAACTTTTCTTCATGTTTTAACTCGTTTAAATCCTTCATTAACAACATGACAAAGAATAGAACTCCAATCATTTCTGGTACTGCCATTATCCATAAGGACTCTTCTAAGCTAATGATTGCATGAGCCGACATCACCCATGCAATCATAGCTAAACGCCCTCCCCACTGAACTATTAAGATTCGAGTCAGAGCTTTCTGTTTAATCAGTGCCTGCAACACTGAAGAAAAATGCTGAAATAATGTTTCTGCAACTACAAAACATACGAGAGCAACAGGAAACTGCACGAGGTGCACATCTGGAAATATGCGTAAAACTTGCCCCCAACCTATATAAAATATCAAACAAACAAAGAGTGCTGCACTTAGCCTCACCAGCGAAATCCGCCAAATAAAACTTCCAAGCTCACTAGCGCTACGCTCTAGCCGAGCTTCAGGCACATACCTTGAAACTGCCCGCTCTAAGCCTAAACCTGCAAAAACGCCAGACATTGCAATTAATCCCGTTAGCGCAGTGAATCCAGCGTAGCTTTGCACATCCATATAGCGCACGAGCAATATCACTGTCGCAAAACCAGCCAAGCCCGCTAACCCTCGGCCTAACAAGTAATGCAAAATGCCTAGACGAACACTTTCTTTTGAATAAGGGGAGTTCACCATTTGAAGCTACTTTTTACGATTATTAAAACTAGCTTTGCGTGGCGTTATTACCCATCAAGCGTATACGCTGACTGGGTGACAATGAAGTGAGCAACTCGTCAGTAAAGCGCGTTTGCAAGGCATAGCCATAAGCTACGTCTGGCGTAATGCTAGAAACGCGCATAAGCAATCCATCTGGCACAACACCATTGAGGGCATATTGAAGTTTTATCTTCTTCATATCCCATCCGCCATATACCGCTTTTTCACCCACGGTTAACCAATAGGTAATAGGCTCGACTCTTCCACCCTTTGTTGCCACCAATCTTGCCGCTGGAATATTACCGAAATTTGTTTTGAATATGACTTTAATGCTATCTCTAACAGAAAAGCCTTGCCCGCCATAACAACCTTCAGGTAAATGTACACCCACACTGTCACTCTGATCTTTTCCATACGCGATTGAAAGCATGACCCTTTCACCCTGCTCATTCACATAACTACGTGATAATGTTTGTGAATATACTTTGTTGACTGCAGCCTGCTCTTCAGGATTAACGAGATGTGAAGTCATTTCCTCCATTCTCCAACCATGAAATTGCTTAGGCACAATTGTTTCTAAATTTATTTTTTCATATTGATCTGCGAAAATAATGGTGGGTTTCATTGCCACAGCTAAACCAGCCGTGCATAACATTGATAACCCGATCACTAAATGCCGTATGGAAATAGTTTTTTTCATATTGAGTTAGAAACAGTTTGAGCGGATTGCTTGTCTTTAAAAAATGACAGCTTGCCTATCACGCTATCAAACAAGAAGATGAACATTAATGAAGTTGCAAACAAAAGCATTCCAGCAAATTTATGCACGAAACCCTGCCCAACCTCATCGCCATAGTAGTAAGTCACCAATATTAGCGTGATGACGCGAATTAGGTTAGCCAGAAAAGCTATAGGCAGAATGCTGGCGATAATCAATAAATTACGTGACCAGTTTTTATATTGCATTAAATACAAATATAAAAAACCCAATGCTGATAACGAAAACATTGAATGCAAGCCTGAACATGCGTTAGCTACTAATAATTGATAATATCCAATTGAAATGGTGACTCCGCTTCGTGCTATTGGATAACCCAATTGATACAAAATAACCTCTGCAAGCAGCGAGATATATTGTTTTAATGGATTAGTTAATAGGTCTACTACGACACTCGGTAAAGGAATCATGAATATTGTGAAGAAAATAGCAAACCACAATTGATTAAAGCTACTTACTCCTAATGTGAGCAAAGTCACACCAGTGAGTATCGGAACAAGAGAGCCAATTTCAAATAATAATATTTCTTGTGAATGCCCCACGGCATACATTAGCAGGCCAAGCAATAACAATGTTCCACCTAAAATAGGTTTGAAATCATTCTTTTCCTGTAAAAAAACTTGCCGCTTTTGCCAGAATAAATAAAAAACTACGAACAGAATGATTGGTCCGTGCGCTTGATCTTCTGTATTCCACAAATTATCAGAAAGAAACTGAACCGTTGGCGTGTAAAGTATTAACAAGCCAACAATGACTGGTAACCATCTTAAAATATGATTTGTCAGTTTCAAAAAACTAGCTTGTCTAAAATTCTCACTAGGATTTAACACTTAAAACTCCTGAATTACACTGCCAATAACTTTGGCGCCAGTTAGGTTCAATTGTTTATGCAAATATTGAACTTCTGTTGCTAATGTGTGATCTTTGCGGGCAACGATGATTGCACCTTTAGCTTTTGAAACGATGGTCAATGCATCCGAGCCTAAATTCATTGGTGTGGTATCAAATAAAATAATGTCGTAGACTTTTTCTAAATTTAAGATTAATTCGGCCAAGCCATCCTGGCTTAACAACTCTTGTGGATTTGGAACCTCTGTACCTGCAGATAAGATTGATAAGTTAGGAAAATCAGGTTGACGAGACAACTCATAACTCCCCTGCTTATTGGCTAAAATATTAGATAACCCAAGCTTTGTTTCTACATTGAATAATTTGTTTTGAACTGACTTACGTAAATTTGCATCAATTAACAGTGTCTTTTTATTGAGCTGTGAAAATACTATGGCCAAATTAGCTGCAACGCGGCTCGCACCATCTTCGGGGCTTGCTGAAGTGACCGCTAAGGTTTTGTACCCTAAATCAAACCAACATATGAGCAATTGACTTCTTAACCTTCTTAATTCCTCAACCTCTTCGCTAAATGGAGCATGTGCAGCGACCAAAGTTTTACTCAGAGGCAGACCGCCTTCATTTACATATGGATAGTTAAACTGTTTAGATAATACTTTTTTGAGGTCGCTATCTTTGATTAAACCAAGTGCTATTGCAGCATCTCCAAATAGCATATTCTTACTTTTTTGCAGCTCAAGCACACGTTCAACATCGTGCTGTTTCAATTTCGCATGTGCAATTAACGCATCACCAATACGGATATGATCATCGGTCTGGCTATTGTTATTAATTAAATAATTATTTGAAGATTCCATGTGTCGCTTACTTTGCCAAAAGTTGATACTTAGAAATGTCGCGTTTATTAAATTTAACTTTTTTAAAGAACTGACCTATTGAACCTGCTAAATTTCCAGGTTTTTTAACACTCTGATTAATATCAGCCAATACTGGCAAATCTAACATTTGCATTAAGTCTTCAGCAGTTCTAACACGTCTATCTAGCACTTCTGCCACGATGGCTATACCAACAGCCAACAGTGCTCCTAATATAATTGATAGCAAAATATTGATGAATATTTTTGGACTGGAATGCTTTAAAGGGGGTACAGCTGGATTAAGAACAGATACATCCGTTTGCACAGACTTACTTTCCATGTTTGTCTGACCAAATCTTTGTAATGCATTGTCATATATACGCTGCGCACTTTCAGCCTCACGAAGTAAAACCGCCATTTCATCTCGCTGACTTTTGAACTTAAGTACATGTTCTTTTTGTGCCGCAAGAGAGGTTCTAACTTCGGCTTCTTTTTGCTGTGATACCCGAGCAGACTGCCCAACACTACTGCTAGTCTTAGCAGTTTCAGAGGCAATTAAGTGACGTAAATTATTCACCTCTTCTTGTGCTGCTTGATATTGCGGGTGATTCTGACCAAGGTGCTGTGATAAATCAGTCAGTTTGGCGTCCGCCTGAGCTAATTGTGATTTAAGCCCTTGTATCAATGGATTAGCTAACACTTCGGGAGCTTCAGACTCCACGCCTCTTTTTAACTGGCTATGGCGCGAGTTGCTATCGTATGTTTGGGCTTGAGCCATTACCAACTGATTGGAGAGTTCATTTAATCGCGCTGTTTCAATATCTAACCGGTCGTCTGAAGACGCAATACCATGTTCTTTTTGATACGCAGATAATCTTTCTTGAGATAACTCAACATTTTGACGCAAGCCCTTAATTTCTTGATCAAACCAAAGTGCTGCTTGCTTCGCGGGCTCAATTTTCAATTGAAGGTTGGTATTAATATAAGCTTCAGCAAAGGCATTTGCCAACATTGCTGAAAATTTAGGATCAGCCCCTTGATAGCTAATTTCAATCACACTACTTTCGCGTGATGGCTTAACATCCAAATTCTGCAAAAACTGATCTGCATACCAATCGGTGATATTTCCTTCGCCTTTTGTGGACTTTTCAAATTGGCTTCTAGCTATAGGGCTATTCACAACACCTAGCTTATCTACTACCTTTAACGCCACATTGCGACTCTGAATAATGTCTACCTGAGTTGCCATATACCCAGCCATTGAAGCTGGAGGCAACATAAATCCTGTGACTGGGTCAGCGCCCTTGGAATTAATCACAAGTGAGGTAGTAGCAGTGTAAGTTTTAGGCAACATAAAACTGATGACCGTAGTCGTGATTACCGTCAAGAAGAATACCCAAGCCAGTATCCGAATGCGTGCGACTAGTATTGATAATAATTGTGAAAAGCTCATGTTTACCTATCGATTATCAGCTAATTACTAAAACAAGCTTTCGCTCACATAAACAACATCATCGGGCTGAAGTAAGTCACTTTGGTTGGCACTGATCATTTTCATCACACCGTTCACCTGACGTTTAATCTTGACTCCTCTTTCTGTACCGCGATCAGAAAGACCCCCACCAAGCGATATTGCTTGCGATAAATTCATATTTCTCTCCAGCCTGAACGAGCCTGGGCGCTGTACTTCACCATAGATATAAAATACCGGAATCCTAGGAACATATATTGAATCGCCGTCTGCCAACTCTAAATTGACTAGAGCATCACCTTTGCGATACAGCTGATCAACGTCAATCTCATGTTTTTCAACTTTACCGTCACGATTAGTCACTACAATAATTTTGTCCGCGCCCCCCGCAGAAATACCACCTGCTTGAGACAAAAAATCAATCACATTACGGACACCACTCACCACTGAGTATTTGCCAGGGCGATTTACTTGACCCAATACTGAAACTTCACGTGCATTCACATAAATAATGTCATCCCCAAGCAGCTGAGGATTACTTTTAGAATCTGCATTAGCAATTAATTCTCTCAAGTCATAACTGTGCTTAATTGATGTACCAGCTTCTGTACGAATCAATGTCACCATGTCTGAGCCATTCGACGTGATTCCACCTGCAAGTGCCAATACATCAGAAAGCGTACTAGGCCTATCCAGTGAGTACTTTCCTGGCTTATAGACGTCGCCCAATACTGAAACAAACTGACTTTGGAATTGCATTACCACTAAATTCACTTGAGCTTTTTTTACAAACCCGCCTTGTTCTAACAAATCTGAAATTTTCTTCTCTGAAGCAGTAGGGCTAATACCGCCAAGTTTTACTTCACCAATCAGTGGAAATGTAATTGTGCCTGCAGCTGACAATCTGGCTTCTGTTAGCATGTCCGGACTGCCATAAACATTGATACGCACCAAGTCACCTGCACCTAATACATAATCCCTTGCTACATTCGTTTCATTTTTTACACCTGTTGTTGAAGTCGCATCCGCCATGCCGACAGAACATGTCAATAACATTATCAAAAGCAACATCACTCTATACATATCAAAATAACCTTATGGGATTGATCTAAATTCCAGAATCGTCTGATTAAAGGCCCGATAAGCCTTTATCCATATTTGCTTGATCACCTTTAGGCTTTGCTACTGGTTGATTTTCTTTTGCGTCAGACAATGTCGGCTCTACGTCAGACTCAGATGCTTTTTTAGGTAATTCTTTATTAGCTTCAGCTATCGAAGGCTTCAATAATTCCTGTTTCTTCATATCTGAAAATGCACCTAAAAATTCTATTTTTGCTTTTTCATTGAGCGCTAGTATTTCGTTTTTCGCCAGCGTAGATTTATTCTGGTTGACAAAATACTGCTCAATGATTGGAATGGCTTTTTCACGAGAAATAGGTGCAGATTGAATAGCCGCTAGATGTACTACGTTCAGAGAGCGGTCAGTTGGAACAATTAAAAACTCACCCTCTTTTAATAACTGTAACTTTTTCAACATATCCAACGGCAATTGTTCTGCAGCTCTAACATTACTGTTAGCCGAAAAAGGGTAGTTGTTATTTTTTAGCCATGTAGCAATTTCATTAATGCCTTTAATTGCTTTTAAATTATTCTGCACTTCTGCAAATTTATCTTTATTGACTTCAATGACTAACTCTTGCAAACGAAATACATGTCTGTTCTCAAAAAGCTCTGGGTGTGATTTATAAAAGCTATCAATTTCTGATGCCGAAGGCTTATTGGCTTTTAGCATTAATTGCTCTAAATAAGCTTGTGAGAGAATTTCGTCTTTTGATGCTTCGATGGCAAGAAGCACTGTAGGGTCACGATCTAACTTGGTTTCTATTGCTTGTTTCTTTAACAACTGCTGTTCAACCAGTTTAGATAAAATTTGCTTTGCAGCTAACTTGCTTTGCGCTTCATTCAATTGCCCCAAACGAGCTAATTGAAAGTTAACTTGGTGAATTAATATTTCGTCACCATTGACTTTTGCAACCACTTGCGACTCTGCTTTAACGGGTTCAGAGTCTTTCTTTTTTCCACATGCTGTAGAAAAAACAGACACTGCAATTAATAAAACGAGCAAGTTTTTGTTTAACAGGTGCATATTTAAATCTCATCAATTTCTAAAGTGATATCACTATAAGAAAATAATATGAAGTAAATATGTCAGATATAAGTAAGATTTATTATGTGTAAAATCAAGGGTTAGATTTACTTATGAAAATGCTTATTTAAATAAACACGACCTCATAGGCTTAATTTTTTCTCCGTGAAATAACAAATCCCAGTATCAACAGGCCACTTAGTAATGAGCCCCATGTTTCTGGTTCTGGTACTGAAGAAGTAATCACCATGCCTACGCCAGCGAATTTTTTCTCTATAAAAGCACCTTGAGGTCCTGATAAGTTTGCTGGTGTAAATGCTGTAAGAATATTCTCTACCGATATAACAACAGTACTTGCACTGCTAAGCCAGCCTGCATTCCCAGGGATAACAGTTGATGTACTATTGCTAATATTAGCTTCCCCATACCAATCATGGTTGATGCCGTCATTCAAATTAAGAGGTGTTGTTGAGGACACGAAAATATTAGCACTACTTTGTGTCGCAAATGGTTTAGTTGGATCAAATGCTCTTAACTGTCCACCGAGGCTCACCTGACCACCACCAAGCAAGAAGTAGTCACCAAATTCCTGCAGACCAATTGACCCAAACTTAAAATCCCCTTTTGCAATCAGGCGAATGTCATTAGCTGTAGAGGATGTTACGTTTAACCCAGTACCGTTATACGATTCGGCTTTAAAGTTATTAGGCGTAAAAAATAGATTATCACCAACTAAATCTAAGCCTCTAAATAAGCCTAATTTTGTATCATCATAAACAACATCGAAATTAGTACCTACTTTAGTGACAGTTGCCGATAACGCAGGCGAACTGATTAGCAGACCAAGCATCACATAAATCAATTTTTTATTCACAATTTACCTTTGATATATTCAGATATAACTTTCACTAAAAGCATTATCAAAGAATTAAGTGACAACTATTTGATTTAACCTAGTCCATTTGGATTAGATCCATCAAATTAAGAAAATTAATAGTCATATCTCATCAGCAAATTAACGTTATTAAATTTGTAAGAAACATTAGTTGTATCTGATGTTCTATTTTCAGTTTGATATTGAATTTGCACTATTGATTTTCTAGTTGGACTATATGTTAAAGAAAGATTAGCAAGCTCAGACTGATCTTGTCTATCCGCCTCAGCAGCGTTAGCAGCACTACCTAAATAACGTCTTTCTTCGTAACCCAAACCAGCTTGTACAGAAATCTTTCTAGTCGCATTCCACGTTGGGTTAATGCTAACCCCTTGTGTTCTAACATAAGTAGATAAAACATCATCCACAGCATTAACTTCTTGATAAGCGGTTAAGTTTATTTTCGTTTTACCTGTAAAGGAGTGATCAATATTCCATCGTTGACTAAACCCATTAAAATCGCGCCCAGAAACGTCTGTATGCTGTAAATTAACTTGGGCTAATCTTGTAGAGATTCTTGTTTGATGCGTAGGTAACCAAGCTGCCGTAGCAATTACTTCTTTTTGAGTGCTTTCACTACCAAAGGATGCTTGGGTAAAGCCTGTTCTATTAAGATATTTTGAATCTACAACACGATATGCCAGACCAAGTTGTGTGCCTAATCGATTTTGATATCGAACACCAGCTTCATAACTATCATCATCTCTATCTAAGGCATTGAAGCTTGCAAGTTCATTCTCAGTTGATCCTAGCTCGCGACTAAGGCTCAGCGTCCAGTCGGGTTTAAAGTTCCAATTGATACTGGCCAACTGGCGGCTAGATGTTCTTAAGTTTTTAACGGGTTGTTTAATCTCATTAAATCCAGCAATGGCCTCATTTCTACTAGCACTTAGCTCGCCATAGACATTATTACCTACACGCCAATTCCATGTAACTTTGTTAGCATTACCCGTATTATTTAATATCTGAAATCGATCATAACGGCTTTCATTGATATTAGACGAGACAGTTAGCAATTGCCTATCTAAACGCAGATTCACATTCACCCCAATGTCCACACGTTTGACTACATCCGAAGTATCCGATGAGTCAAACACAGCTTTTGCCTGTTCTGGAGAGGAGAATCTAAATATATTATCGTCGTAATCAATATTTGTACTGATATAAGGCTTGATATCTATAATGCCTGTAGCAAACAAAGGCATCGAAATCGGCAACAAACAAGCCATTGAAATTACTTTATAACAGGCTTTACTCATTACCAATACTGCCAATTGCCTGTTTGAACTACCCAAATACCTAGCAAGCCATTTGTAACAGCATGCGCAAAAATAGGAACCCATAGATTTTTGTACTTAATATACAAAGCCCCATAAACAAGTCCTGCAAACAGTCCTGCAAGCCATAGATTATGCTCTAGTGCAAATAATACTGAGCTAGCAATATAGGCATAGAGGGAGGTATTCTCGGGACGAATGCTTAGGAAGTTTTTGTTATCTACCCAGCGCATGACAAAAGAGCGCCAAAATAACTCTTCCATCACTGGAACAATTAGAGCTGCACCTAAAATACGTGTAGATAACCAAAAAAAGGCTGCTTGTTTAGTTTCACCTGCTACGGGGTTGAAGCTAGCGTGATCACTGCCCAGTGTAGCCCATGCAGGGAATGGCGCAACCCAGAAAAATAAGACTAATAGACCTGCGGCAAGAGCAACGAATAAATCTGCCATGATGGGTCTAACGTTTAACGCAGTAAGTTTTAATTCAGTAAACTCTCGCCAGAAATACACTATTAGCAGCGCTACCACTACGATTCTAGAAACATAAAGCCACTTGTCATCCAAATTCAAGCTATGGCAAATAGGCGCTAAATAATCACTAAGCGCTAGAAATAATATATATACGGCAAAAGGTAATACTCTAGAAAGGGTTTTATATTGATTAATCATGGTTTCACTCTAACGGTGAATAGGCATACTACGCAGTGATTATTACCGTAATATTTCTAACATACTTATTTTCAAATAAGTGTCAAAAATATCATTTGAATCATTAATATGCAGGCTTTCTGCTGACCACTTTTTCATCGTCAAGCTTATCTTGCTGAGCTTGTAATATATTCTCTAACTCAACTCGTTTAAGCTGAAAAAAGCTTTCTTTGCGCATAACAGCTTCATAGCTATCTGGCTTGTCGTAAATTTTTATCAGCTCTGTACCAAACTGATGGAGTTTAGTGTTTTTAATTTCGCAAGCATCCAGTAACTTAGTCGTTTCAGCTAGATGAGTTGATTGCGTTTTACGCTGATTGTCATTGAACTTTAAATCGGCCTGTGCCTGCTTATACTGTGCATTTAAATCAGCGAGAATTTTCTGGGTTGACTCTAACTGTGTCTGGGTTTCTAATTGCTTACTATCTAAGGCTGTTTTTTCAGCTTTTACTTTTGCAATGTCACTTTCTAAACTTTTAAGTTTGCGCTCTGTAGTGGCCATGCTTTTTTCAGTTTTTATTAGCTGCTCATCTTTACTAGCAAGCTCTTCTTCCAGCTTCTTTTTTTGCATATCGAACTGAGCTTGCATATTCGTTTTCTCTAACTCTGCATCTTGCTTAATTTTTTGTATCATTAATGCCGTGCGCTTAGCTGATTTATCTTGCTTTGATGCGGCATTGGCCATATCTGGGTAAACAAATCCAATGAAAAATGACGCTATCATTAAGCTTAATAGCATGTGCTGAAATTTGAGTTTCATCATCTTTCTCAATTAGAATTTAGCGTTAAAATCTAGCAGAAGTACATCAATGGCTAATGGCAGGCCAGTGATTGAATCCGCGCTAAAATAACGCGCACTCAACCATGCATTTTTATCAATGCCATAATTAGCACCCAACAACCAGCCTTTAGTATCGGTGCCGCCTAAGTGGAAATCTGAGTCGTTAAAGCCATCTAATACCGCATCTGCCTCAACTCGCTTATAGCCTAACGACACTTGCCAATCATTTGGCTTTACTTCTGTTGATGAAGGGCCGTTAAAGCTATTACTGCCTACATCTAAACGTACTTGATAACCTTCGTTTTCTTTTTCATATCGAGTACCAGTCCTTTTGAAAATCTCATTCGCATCAAAGCCAATATTCTGAACATAGTCGCCTGTTACGGTGACGTGTACAGGATCAAATGTAAGCAAATCAACCTGACCAGTTAGGTTCACCAATTCAAACTTAGAGGCTAATGCATACTTCTCTTTACCTGCACCAAATACATCGTTAATATTGAAAGTGTTATTACCTTTCTGTCTAAATGCTGGCACAGTCCCATCGTAAGCCCCAGGCAGTGCTAACGAATTTGCATGTCCTTCAACATTACTAAAATCATGGTACGCAAGCGCTAATTTAACGGTAGACTTGTTCGCAGATTGCCATTTAATACCTGTTTGTAAGGAATAAAGCCATTTGCTCTTAGCTTTATTCGTATCTGAAGACTCAATATCTTCAATTGGAAAAGCGCCAACAGTGGTAAACGATGACCAACTGTCACTAATTGTTGGTGTAAATGTTGTAGCAACACCATCAAATGCTAAGTCTGGGTCAAACACCATATCGGTATAAAAGAATGGATTAGAAAACCTGCCTCCAGTAATACTTAACCAGTCTCTAGGCTGCGCCTTAAGATAAGCGCGATCTAATGCGAAGGAGTATTTGCCTTCAGAAACTTGTTCAGTTTGATTGGGGCTCACGGGACTAGTTAATTGACCAGTCGTCATTCTCAAGCCACCACTTAACCAATCATTTACTTTTAAATCTGCACCTAATCTGCCACGCACACGAAAGCGGTTACGATCTTCAGTCGTGTTTTTAATATCGGATTGACGGTTATTATGGATACCTCCATTCAGGAGGTCTTTAGGTGCGTTACTTTCCGAAAAAGCATTATTCTCAAAACGTAAACGCATATCACCGTAAAAACTAATTCTATCCAGCCAGCCAGGCATACCTAAGCGCTCACCAGCTTTATAATTAAGATTCGTCATGACTTCTTTTTCAATCTCTGCACGCATCTCTTTTTTGATGTGTTCTGGCACATATTGCACCCGGACAGACTTTTCATCTAAAGTTGAACTGCCATCTAATGTTTTATCCGCTTTGGCTTGTTGCACCTGTTTGGCAGCATCTTGATTAGCTTTTTTAACGATGGCTTCAGCTTTGTCTTTATTTAACACACCTTCTTGCACTAATAATTCAATCAAATTACTGGTCGTTGCCCTTAATTGCTCTAAAGACTCGCGCTCATCAGCATGAGCGAGATTGCCATTTGTACTCATACCGACTAGTAAGGACATAGCCAGCATGACTTTAGGATTTACGCTGGACTTAGTACCGCTTGTGAATGGTGTGTTCTTCAACATATTCAATCTCTCAAACTTCTAAATATAAAATTTAACAACATCAAAACAATTCTAAAAATTTACGAACTAAAAAATGTACGTCTAACCCATTTTTCTAGCAGTGATCCTCAGCTTAATAGGCTGTGGCATATCTTGCGGTGGAGTTTCCCGCATAGCTGGCATATTTTCTAAAGCAGATTTAATTGCACGTTGAATTTCTTCACTAGCATCAGCACCTGAAAGTTCCAACTTTTCTATTTCGCCAGATGGCTTTAACCAAACACTCACGACGACTTTATATTGAGCTGCGGTGAGTTGCTTATCTTTTTCCAATGCCGATTCAATTTGGCTTTTCACAACGCCTGCATACCAATTAAACTTAGCACCGCCATCAGAACCTATCGTTTTAATTTCCCCACCTTTATATTCATTACTCACCGCGCCAGCAGCAAATGGACTAGGTCCATTGCCTACCGCTCCCTCCATCTTTAACTGCTCAGCTGGCGG
This sequence comes from Methylotenera versatilis 301, assembly GCF_000093025.1. Classification (GTDB taxonomy): domain Bacteria; phylum Pseudomonadota; class Gammaproteobacteria; order Burkholderiales; family Methylophilaceae; genus Methylotenera; species Methylotenera versatilis. The sequence goes on along the minus strand of NC_014207.1, from coordinate 850,046 downwards.
TGTTTCGGCAGGTTTAGGTTGTTCAGTTTTTATTTCTTTAGGTTGCTCTTTAACTTGCTCTTTCGGAGGTTCTTTTGGTGGCGGTGGCGGTGGAGGTGGCGGCGTATCAGGTAATAACTTAATCGTAGTGACTTGCTTTTTATGCACGGCACCACCTGACATGAGCTTTTTAACGCCATAGCCAATCGCAAATAAGGTAAGTAATACAATTAAAGCAATAGCCGTTCGCTTGAGCCATACATGGCTATTTGATGGCATTTCATCATCTAGCATCGCGTCATAAGTGGTTCGAATTGAATCGTTCATTAACTACCTATTCGGCCTGTAACCAGTCCCACATTTTCAATTTCTAACTTATTCACTAAGTCGATAACGCTTACCACGCCTGCATAAGGCGCTTTGGCATCACCTTTAATCATCACATTAAACTTAGGGTCGCTAGCTTTCGCCGCATTAAGTTGGCTTTCCAACTCTGCCATACTGACGCCTGCGCCATTAATTGTGACGCCACCACCTTGCTGTACTTGCACAACTTTCACATCATGTTTTTCAGTGCTTGGTTTGTTAGATGGCTTAGGTAAGTTCATCGTTAAACCTTGCACGCCAGCAGTCGTCATTAAAATAAATATCACGAGTAACACATACGCCAAATCCAGCATGGGCGTGATGTTAATGGTGTCATAAGGCTGGGCATCGTTTTGTACTTGCATGATTTATCTCATTTACTTATTGAGCTATCTTTTTAGTCACGAGACCAACTTCAGTAATATCGAGCTTTTTACAAATCTCAAGCACTTCTGAAACCTTTTCATAATGAGCCGCAGCATCACCTTTTAGCACAACAGGTAATTCAGGATTGCCATTTTTATATTCACTTAAGCGCTGCTCTAAACTTGCCATATCTACAGGGTAAGCATCTAGATAAACCGACCCATCACTGGTAATCGTAATTGCTCTTATTTGCGGTTTAGCCAAACTTGCTGAGTTAATTGTTTGCGGTGTATCTACCTTTACGCCTTGCACAGAAGCCGTCGTCATAATGATAAAAATCACTAATAACACATAGGCTAAATCTAGCATCGGCGTAATATTAATTTCGTCGTATAGCTGGTTCTCTTCCTTAACGCCTTCTGACATTGGACTGCCCTAAATAAGGTTTAAAGGAATGGCTTACTTACCGTATAGTTCGGCTGATCTTGTGACGAACTCATCTACAAATATCTGCATCGCAATGGTGATGTTTTTGACTCTGCTAGCAAGATAGTTGTAGCCAAACAAGGCGGGAATCGCCACGGCTAAACCAGCAACCGTCGCTAAGAGCGCGGCGGCAATACCTGGCGCAATCGCGTTAACGTTGACATCACCCGCTGCAGCAATGGCCGCGAAGGTAATCATTACGCCAACCACAGTGCCCAATAAACCCAAAAATGGACCGCCTGAAATCGCAATGGTAAGCAACACCATACCAGCATTTTGTCGCTGAGTTTCACGGACTAAGTCAGCATCAATTGCGGCTTTAATCGCATCCATAGAGGCGCCGCTTAGCGACAACTTCTCACCCTCATGCTGACGCTTCTTCATTTCGCGAACGCCCGCTTGATAGAGCTTGAACAAGCTAGAGTTAGGATAATTGGCACCTTTATCTAGGCTTAGTAAGTCATCACCACTAGTCTTTTGAAAGCGTGCGAGGAATTTTTTATTGTCTTTATCAGTACGTGACACCAGCATGGCTTTGCTCCACATCACCCACACGCTAATTGCGAACATGACGGCTAGAATGGCAATAACAACTTTTGCATCAATGGTTAAACTGTTAATCAATATCCCTATGTAATTAGGTTCACCCTCTTCCGCGCCCTCTTCGCCTTCAGCCTCGGCAATTTTTAGCAGTTGGCTATCAACACCTTGGCTACTTGCTACAAACTTCACCCAGCCTGCACTGCGTGCAACGTTAGCAATTTCTAGTGCATCCATTTCGCCTGTGTAACCTTCACCGATTTTTACATCCGACTCAACATCAACGCCTGGAGCCTCTCCAGTACCAACAGATACACCGTTAATATAGACAGAGGCTTTGCCTCCTTCTAAAACGAAAGCGACGTGCTGCCATGTAGCGGCCTTGACCTCACCGCCAGAAATATTATTGGCGCCAACATTTAAACTTAGCTTCTGGCCATCAAGCTTTAGATTTAAAGCATCGCCTTGAGTGTATAAAGTAGCTTGTTGGGGTAAGGCAGCGGGCTTAATCCAAGCTGACCAAGTGTAGCCAGCACCAGCTATAAATTTAACTGCTGGGTTTGCAGAAATAACAAAGGGCTTGCCAACAAAGGTTGCGGCTTCGCCTATTAAGCCTGCTTTTTGTAAGGTAATTTCACCACCAGCTACTAAAGCTGACCTTGAACTGTCCTGTAAAAACGTTTTTTCAGCGAACTGGAAGGAAGCTACTGTGTTGGCATCCCATGAAGTTTTTGTATCAGAGCTAGTAGCCTTTTCATTACCAGAATAAAGCCAAAAATGCGCATCTTTATCTGCCGCTGCTATCTTTGGTAGTTGCACCCAAATAACTGCCAACTCATTCACCGCATCAAACTTTTCAATGTGGTATTTGAGTTCGGTTTTATCATCACTGGCAATAAAACGAATGTCTGAACCATCAACATTAACACTAGTAAAATCAAAGTTTCCTGAATGCAAACGCACAACCGCTTCACCTTGAGAAGATGAGTCGGCAGCGATTTTAGCATCTATAGATATTTTCTTTTTTGAAGCCCAATCAGCACTCCATTGGGCACTGGCTAAGCTAGGTAATAACAGCATTGCCGTCATAACCCATATGAATAAGCTATTATTTTTGTTTGCCATAGTTTTTAAATTAAACATCTTGAACTTATTAAAATTAATCAACTTCGAAGTCTAATTAACAAATATTTCAAGCTGGTTAAAGCTATATGACAAACTGAATACATGGAACTAGTACCTTATATAAAGGCACATTCAAGCCATCCATTTGATGGCTTGAACTACAAAATCACTGGATATGCGAGAACGTTATTTACCAATACCTATGATGTCTACAGAAATAATAGAAGGCAAACTTGGTTTTACAAAAGTTTGATTAGCTGATTGTGCAACCGCTTGTGCAACTTGAGCAACAGCGGCGTTAACAGAATCAGAAGATAAGCCTGCTCCTACTGGTCCCACAGCGCCTGTTGCTGCTATTGGTACTCCTGATGAACTTCCAGACACTTGAATATTTGCAGCATTCAATACGAGTGGTGCAACTATCAATAAATCCCCAGCTTCAATACCCGCCTCCCCTGCATCAACAGTAGGTGCTGTTAAGTAAATGCTACCTTTTTTAGGGGCTTTCTTAGGACCATTCAAACCGTCAGGGTCATATGTTTGCGCACGAATACCACTACCCGCGGCAACCCCTTTCACTTCAATCGTCGTATTACCTGATGCATCAGTCAGTACGATACGCTCGGGCACAGAAGTTGCAGTTTTAGATCCACGACCAGCATCAATTGTGCCTTTTGTAGACCATATCGCAATATCACTACCATACTGAGTAATCAACTTAGATTGATTCACTTGAAAGTCGCCGTCTGCAATCGCGCGGATTTCACCACCTTTTTCGGTAATTACACCAATATCACCTATTTTTGTATCGTCGTCTTTAAACTGCTTGCCTGGCGCTCCAACATTAATGAGGCCGCCAGGGGCAATTAAATCAATACTGCCGCCATTACTGGTTGTTACTTTGCTGGCATACAGTAAAATATCCCCATGGTTAGCGTTCGGAAACAAAGTGGTTAATGCGGAGTTTCCACGATCGTGATTTCCTGCTTTAGCAAAACCTTTGGCAGAGGCAATTAGTTCTGAAGTTAAATGCCTGTTAACAAAAATTGTTTTAGCTTCTAAATTGAGTGCGCTAAATTGCGTTAAGGCATCAGCATCAGTTAATGTGGCATTCCCAGTTGTTTTTCGCATATAGCTAGTCAATGCTAAGGCTGTAGAAGCACGATAATCCGACAACTGAGCTGCATTAGCAGTCAAACTAGCTGGACCAACCCCGGTAGGTAGAATGTACCGATCAATGTAAGTCTGTACCGCCGCGCCATCACCCAACCCTGCCTGCAGAGTGATAGATGCACTTTCCGACGGCAGCGCCGCGTTGCTATTTTGCACAAGCAACTCACTTGGAGCTTCGCCTGCAGCGGCAATATTCCGCGTTAAGCCAGCATTGCCGGTAGTGGCAATATCAGCACGTGTAGCACTTAAATCAATATTACGTCCCGCTTGTACTAGCAATTCGCCAGGCCCGCTCACGGTTACATCACCTACCTTAATATCATTCCCAGCTTTTAATACAGTAATGTCGCTTGAACTATTATTCTGTGCAATCAGATTGATACCATCTATATCTTTACCTGCATAGAGCTTTGCAGCTTTAGGCACGTTAATTGTTACGTTATCCATTGGAGAAATACTGCCATTTTGAGCCACGATGATGACTGGCTCAGAATCGTTTCTATGTAGCAACTGTAAAGCATGACCTTCAAGCGGTTTAGGCGAGTTCTCCGTAAATTTTTTAAAATCTACTGCCGAAATAGGTGCAGCAATGCTGGGCAATACTGCTGGGTCGGCATCCGACATTAATACATTACCCAAGTTAACATTCTTTGCGGCAAGCACCTTGAAATCGCCAGTTTCAGAAGGCAGTAGTGTGATTCCAGAGGAACCTCCAATAGTCACGTCACCGTTATACGACAGTACATTTAAACTACCTGGATTATATTTAAAACTTTTAGTTGCAGCGGTAGTGTCCAAGCCTGCAATCTTTGAAGTGATATCTGCAGTATTACCAGTACCAAACTCAGCATTACCTATCAAACTAGAAACATTCACTTTGGATTTTGTCGAGTATGAATCAAAGTAAGCTTTTTTCCCTTCAGTATCATCTTTCGATGATGCAATTAATGTTGGGTTAATCACTGTTTCAATATAGGCATTTTTACCCGCAGTCACATTTAAACTGCCATCTTGCAATGCTAATAATGTACCAAAAGTACTACCTTGCTTTTGAATCGATCCAGCCGCATTAATATCACCATCACCATTCGCAACAAAATAAACACCATTAGCGATATCACCACCAGCCTTCACTTTAAGGTCACCACCGCCATCTATAGATTGATTACCGTTATTTCCATTGGTATGGAATCGCGCTGTGGTTGCAGCTGAGGCAGAAAAATTACTGATATTTCCACCTGCATTAATGACCACATCACCACCACCTAAGGTAGCGGTGCTTTGCTGGAATAAATCTGGCCTTACCCACCAGCTAGTATCTTTACCGCTACCGCCTTGCCTAAATAACCATTGATTAATTAGCTGACGACCACCAGATGAGGACTCTGCGCCAATTACATTACCCTGAACTGTAATATTAATATCGCCGCCATCGGTTAGGTATAGGGGTGCTAAATTGCTACCTGGCAAATCAAAACCAGCCAATGTGACAGCATTTCTGCCTACGGTATAAATGACAGAGCTTGCATTGCCCATTTTCAAATCGCCACCAGCAGCAACATTGATACTACCAGCACCTGTTCGAATCCCTTTATTAGCGGCAACATTAATATTCCCTGGACTTGAAGTCGCTAAGACATTCGCCGCAGAAAAATCAGCGCCCGCCACAATATGATACGACCAAGATTCTCTTCCCTGAACGCCAGTAGGCTGAACTGCTGGCACTTCGGCAGTAATTTCATTACCGTCTACATCGAGCACAGCTGGGATTGCTGCTGCGCCAGCTTGACTCACTAGTTTTAAATCAGCATTACTAAATCCATCACTTAAAGTGGCATTAATTAACACATCGCCTTTTGCGCGCAAGTTTAGTACGCCAGCCAGCAAGGTTTTACCATCCGCATTAACACCACTTACCAGCTGCGACTGATCTACAACGCGCTCGCCAGTGACTGGGTCAAACCGCCAAGTATGCAGGTCAAAAGTATCTGCAAGTGTTAGCTTGCCATTTGATATATTTTCGTTAGTATTTTTAAACTCGACAACTGGCACAATAGCAAAGCGCTCATCGCTTGCAAGACCTAAGCGTTGTAAACCCTTAGTGCTATCTGCGACAACACTTTTCATAAAAGCTTCGGCTTTATCAAAAGCAGTAGTTTGATTGGTTGTATTTACCTTGTCGGTTTCAATACTATCTAAGCCGCCAATATCTATTTTTCTAGCACCAATAAATGTGGTATCCATATTGGCGACATTAATATCTAAATTGTCTGCTGTACGGGCTGCACCTAAATAAACTTGACCATCTTTTCCACCAGCAGCCCCAGCAGTATTCACTTTAGAACCAACTTTAAAATCTAATGGTCCTGTTTTAGTTTCAATATCTACCTTACCGCCCTCTTCACCTGCTTTTGTACTGTTTGCTTTTAAATTAGCAGTACTGTTAAGCGTCACCCCATTTCCTGCAAAAAGACCAATACGACTATTTTTAGGCGCAGTGGCAATAATGTCGCCAGAAACAGCAATGCTGCCGGCATCCGCACTCACGATAACTTCACGTGCAGCAAGTTCATTGCTATTAGCAGTCGAACCAGTAATATTCACATCACCAGTACGCACGCGATATTGTCGCCCTTCGCTAAACCCACTTGCTTGTTTATTGGTCGCAGTTAAATCTGCCAATGTGCTTACATCTACAGCCAAAACACCGCCGTTACCAGTACCTGCTGCTGCACCGTTTAACTGACCAGCAATGTTAGCCGTACCTGATGTGGCAACGACTTTAACCAAGCCTGCATTTGCTTCACCCTGACTAGTCACATCCACTAAGGCGCCTGCGTTCACATTCACGTTTGCAGTAGCAGAGGTTAATGTCACGCTACCAGCGGAAGCATGCACAGTTTTGTCGTAAAAAGTGTTTGCCGTTGACGCTGCGCGTATCACTGCGCCACTTTCAATATTAAGGTCATGAGTTGAGGTGAGCGCTAACACGCCTGATGACAAATCAATATTGCCTGAAACTTTAAGGTCATTCGCACTCACTGCTAGTTGAGCGCCAAAGCCACTGGGCGTCTTATTAGTAGCGCCTGTTGTAGGCTGAGCAATTTCCAACTTGCCTATACTCGTTACTTTGTAGTTTGCAGCTGTGTCTGCAGTCAATTTGGTGGTTGTGAGTTTGGTTTCAGCGACATTAAAATTAATTTCACCTAGGTTAGATACGCGAATCTCATCGGACTTAATCTCTAAATTACTGAAACCATCAATGTTTGTTTTACCGCTGACTGCTAAGCCGCCATCAAATTTAACGTTTTTGGCATTAATCTCTAAGCCTCGTCCCGAAGGGTCATCAGATGCTGTAAATGCTGCATCTTGTGTATTCTTAATAGTAAAGTTACGTGCAGTGATGACACTTGCAGCGGCATTAGTCGGCACTGTCACTTCACCTTGCGCTAAATGACCAACAATTCCTGCAGCATTCATTGTTAAATCTAAATTTGCATTACCAATATTAACCGCACCGTAAGTATCAATATTGTTGTAACTGTTGAGTGTTAAAGCTTTAAGTTGACCTAGTGCGGATAAAGCTGCGGCATTGACATTTAAACCTAAGATATCGATAGGCGCATTACCAATCAAAATACGGTTAGCTCCCAGTGTTGCGCTACCTCCGTCTTGTAAGGCTACATTGCCTTTTAGGTTTGCAGACTTTGTGGCGTCTAACACTACTGAATTGCCCGCTTTTAGAATGCTACCATCCTCAACACTCAACTCGCCTTGAGTAGAAGTTGGTGACCCGCCAGTGCGGCTATACGTGATGTCGCTTGAAGATGAAAGTGCAAGCAATGCACCATCGCCGTTGGCGTTGATGACTTTTTTAGCTGGAGACTTTGCTGCAGCCCCTGTATTGACTGCCGCGCCAGTTTTAACCGTTACGCTATTTAATGCAGTAGCGATAAATTCTGGCACTTTAATTACGTGGTGACTGTCATTTTCTATACTTACAGTCTCTGCAGAAGTTGTCACGTCCACAACACCGTTCTGTAATGTGCGACTACCACCAAGTAGCAAGCTTTCTGCGTTCAGTGCATTAATGCTGTCTGCAGTTAATTGTAAACTGCCATCATCCGCACCTGTGCTTGAAACTACGTGAATATTACTTGAACTAATATCAACCTGTAGACCACTGCCGCCGGCCTTTTTATTGGCCACAACAGTGGAGTCTAAAGTAAGCTTTGTTGAATCTAACCCTAATTTACCAACATCTAAAGGCAAACTTACATCTTGGCCATTGGTTTTAAGTGGGTTAGAGAAAAAAGTCGTTGCACTGGTTAAAAGGTATTGCGAAGGCGCTTTAGAAACCGTGCCTGTCGCTGGGCGGAATATCGCACCATCAGTCACTTTAAAGGTAGACCAAGTTGCATCACGCGCACCAGTAGCCAACTCACTCATATAGCCAGTTGTTAACGCGCCACCATCAAGCTGAGTGACTGATTGACCAGGAAGTAAATTACTGCCTGTGACTTTTGCTTCTACTAAAAATGCGCCTGGCACTAAGGCATAATGTGCAGGTAATAAGGTATAGTTACCCGCTGCCAATCCTGGCACACCAGATAAGTAGACTGATTGACCAACGCCAACTTGTGCAGAACTATCAGAATATACTTGGTCAAACGCTGCATAATCTTGACCTAAACTTGGCATCACAGCATAAGTGTTAGCTTGAGCCAGTGTATCTTTACTACCACCGATACCAGGAACCCACTCATAAGCAAACAAATCTCCGCCAGCAGATAAATCTACAATGGAATCTTTCTGCAAATCTACCTTGCTAGATTTAATCGTAATATTTTTATCAAGTAAAAGCGTAGAAGAGCCGCTTTTAGTATTAAAAATCTCGCCACCTGTTGTCGTTACGCCGTAAGGGATGATTTGGTTATTTGCAGAGACTGATGTCACGCTACCTTTAGTAAAAGTAGCTGAATTAGTCGTTTCAATATCAATCTGACCAAATGGTGCGGTAATCACGCCATTTTGCACCACATCAGTTCCTTTTAAACTTAATATCCCACCCGCAGAAAGTACAGGCTTAGCTACAGCACCACTGGAGTTAATGGTGATTTTTCCTGAAACGGCCTCAATTCCAAACTTAGCATTAGTACTAGGGTAGATTTGTCGCGCCGTTACGGTAATATCGCCATTGGCAATAATGCCGCCTTGGGTTGCCGCCACATCACCATTAGTGACATCAGTGCCTTTGCCACTTACATCTAAACTGGTATTAATTTGAGTTTCTTTCACTCCAGAAATGGCAACCAAACCATCGACGAAAAGCTGCTTAGATTGCGTAGTCAACTTGCCATTTCCTAAAGCCACGCTTGCTGGATCAACTGCGATATTTGCGCTTTTTAGTGTGATATGACTAGCCGTTAATTTAGAGGCACCATCATCATTAATATGAAGACTGCTTGTATCTAACTTTAAATTCCCAGCTAGATTTAAGTCTAACCCGCTAGCTAACGCTATTGAATCACCTAAACCAGCTGCCACATAGGATTTAACATTTAAATTTGCAAAGCCTGCTTTTTTAATTTGTTCTGCTGATATTTGTGCTTTAGCACCATCAGTTGTTAATGAATCGCCGGCGGAAAAATTATCGGCCACCAATTGTTTTTCTTGTGAGATGGTAAAGGTTGGCGCTGTAGAAACTAAATCCAATGTACCGTTTCGTCCGGTGCCTGTCGCCGCAGCTTTAAAATCACCATCCAGCAATAAACTACCAACCGCTTTTATTGAGATAGTACCGGCATCTCCGTGTAGTGTTTCACGCACATAGCCTGTTGCTGTTTTTGTATCATTTTCAATTGAAGCGCCAGACACATCTAACACAGCGCCATTTTTTATAACCACAGCACCATTTTGTATTGATGACGGCTGATTAATATTAATGCTACCAGCATTAAACACCTGAGTTTTAAGTAAGTTAGATTGTGAATCTGGCAGAGTAACGCTGCTACCGGCCGCGCTTAGTATCGCATTTTCACCAATAAAAATTGTTTGTGGTAAATTTTCGGACTGTTGAGCATCTTCGGTAATTTTCAGGTTAATCGTCCCGCTAGGCGTAGTGATGTCGCCCAACACATTCACTTGCTTACCTGCGTCTAGGCTCACGCTACCACCTCTGCCAGTGCGTAAAGTCGTATTTTCAGCCAAGGTAAGAACTCCACCTAACTTACCCGCGCTAAAGCTGAGCGAGACTGGCTTACGGCTTGCATCTGGCTCCTCTATCAATGAGCTAACGGCTGAAATCGGTTGCCCGCTTGCTTGGTTGGCGAAACCAGTATTCATACGTAAAGTTTGAGCTGATGTATAGATTTCTTGTTGTGCCGCTGAGTTGTCACCAATGTTTACATTAAAGGCGGATAAGTCGTATTTAGAAAATCCACCTTTTGTAAAAAAGCTAGATGCAACATCAATATCGCTATCGCTTGCGTTAGGATTTCCTGCGACATTTAATGTTTGAGTACCAGTACCAAATGTAACCGCTAACGTGCCCCCTTGCTTAAAGCCATATGATTGTAAAGTGACGCTGTCATCTATACTCGCAGCAGTTCCAAATTTAATATTGCCCGCATCCCCTTCTTTTAGCACGCCGCTACTATTCACCCATGCGCCAGCAGAGGCATCTAAAGTCACATTGTTGCCAAGGTTTAATAGGTTACCCGTGATGCTGCCACCATTTACAGCGGCAATTTGTGACGTGCTACCTCCCGCATTAGGTTGGTCGTTGGTAAACTTTCCAGCTGTGCTAATGGTTACGCCATCTGCTACGGTAGTAATCCCTTTTAGATTTATATTGCCACTGGGGGCAATAATATTGGCGTTGATTTCTGCACTATCTGTAGCAAGATGTCCGTTTAATGTGAACGAGCCATTTGGCTGAAACTTCATTTCATCATTAACGACCACATGATTTGTTTTAGTTAAATCCAGACGGTTAATACCATTTGCCAATAAATCTGGACTAAACCATGACTTAAAGTTTGTTGAATCAGGCAATTGCTGCTCAAACACTATATCCGACACTACTGATGTTGCAACTTTAGAGATTACCAAATCATTAGCACTTGCTATTACCTTGCCACCTAGCGGAGCTTTCTGAGTAGCCAATTGCTCGGCACCAATTTTGGTGTTTGAGATAACGTTGCCGGCTAACACTAAGTTTTGTGTAATGACTTTATCATCATGCACGGTTAAGTCTAAAATACCGGCATCATCACCCTCTAAGTAATCATTGATGAAGGTACCTACTATACTGGTCTTTAGCTGGCTTGGCGTAATGCCTGTGGTCGCCTTACCCCACCCAGCCGTGCCGCCACCGCTTAAATCCCAGCTGCGCGTAACACCCCATCTACTATCTTTGGCAATATAAACATCGGCTGTCTTTTCATACCTCACCCCAGTTTTTGCCTCAGAAATTGGCACCAATTTACCGTTATAAACTAAGTTGGTTTCTTTAATTGTGCCAGCTTCATAAGTTGTGGAGCCGCCCGAAATATTCAAAGTAGCATTCTTACTGACAATTAAATCGTCAGGTGTTGATAGCGTAATATTGCCTGCCTTGGTCATTTTCTCAGCGACAGTTGCACCTTTTAAAGCCAAATAAGGCGCAATATCAAATAACGACGTACCTTTACGTGCATCGACAAAAACAGTTTCTTTATATAGACCACTGTCTCTTAATATGGGGTCATCTTTAAATGCATCAGAAAACAATTGAATTTCAAGCTGATTACGTGACATAGGCGCTACAGCATCTACACCTGAAACATCAATCGAAGCGTTGTCTCCAAGAAAAATTCGAGTTGAATTCTGACTGTTTAATTCTGCCGATGCTGGGTTGATAGCACTCACCGTAACATTGCCACCTTTGGCACTAATCTTGCCATCAATATTGACTAAACTTGCCTCTATTTTTACTTGAGATGTATTGAAAGCTTGCGAGGCAATGGTTTCTTCTTTATTCGCATACTCTGGATTAACTTCAGTAATACTATCCTTATCTAAGGTCACAAGCCCATTACGCTTGCCAACAACACTAACACCAGATATATCAACATGATCTTGAGCCAACAAATGAATTGAGCCATTTGCTCTTACTGACGTAGTTGCTGTTAGCGTACCCTTTTGATTAACAGCTAAGCCCATCATGGTGATGTTGCCGCGTTCTGCGACTATTTTTCCTAAGTTGGTCACAGTACCACCACCATCCACCTCAACCATAAACCCTGCAGGATCTTTGCTAGAAGCCAAGTATATTTTCTTACCTGCGGCTAAAATGGTTTGTCCATCTGGGGTATTAATTACACCGCTATTTTCTATATTTTCTGAGAACAACACTACTTTACCGTTGGTTGCAGTAGTGATGTTTGCACCCTTTTCAACAACTAGACTTCCTGTTGAAATTGCGCCAACCGCTTCAAATACTGACTTAAAAGTTGCATCCGAATTAATAAATCCGTCATTGAATAATCTATCAGTAATGTCCAACGTGCCCGCATACAAAGAGCCAACATTAAATTGAGAATCCGCACCAAATATAATGCCGTTAGTATTAATAAAGTAAACATTACCATCAGCCTGTACATTGCCGTTTAAGATGGTTGGTGATAAATCATGAATACGGTTAAGTGCAGACCAGGTACGGTTACCCTGCTGGTCAAACTTAAGGGTATAACCTTTAGCAATATTTAGCCTATTCCAATCTAAAACCGCTTTAGATGCGGTCTGTGTAATGATGGTGCTGTTCACAGCCGATTGCACTGTGGCGTTCACAGCTTTTTGAAGGTCAACCGTAGTCACGGTATCTGCAAAACTGTTAGCCGTATGAAAGTAAATCACAACCAACACAAAACCAAATGAATTTTTAGCATGTTTGCGCACACGGCTGCTTTTGCCTGTATGGCTACGAACCGCTTCAGAAGCTGGTACATACATATTCAGAACTTTGCTGTATACCAATTTAAACATGCCTTGATTCATTTCATTTCCTTTTGATTTCAGTCTATTTCTAAGCTACTAAAAAACGTTTTAGAAATTACCACTCGTAGCCGACCTTAAAATGCAGCCTATCGTCGCCATTTTTCACATCGCCAGCATCACGGAGTGTGTGGGCGTAATCTAAGTTTGTAAAAATGCCACTATTGGTTTTTAATTTCACGCCCAAGCCAACTGACAACAAATCGCTTGTCTTAGTCTGGCCAGGTAATGGGTCGTAAATGCTCACTCTAGCTGCATCTACAAAGCTAAAAGCGTATAACTCTTTAAAGTCCACAAAGTCACTTTTAATGAATTTCTTCAATGGTGGTGTATGCAGCTCAAATGAAGTCATGATGCCGTTATCGCCCAGTGCACTAGACTCTACATATCCTCGAACAGAATCAACGCCGCCCATGGCAAACTGCTCGGCTGAAATTAATGGCCCATTAGCAACTTGGCCACCTAATTTGGCTAGTATTGACCAGTCGTATGAGAGTTTTTGTGTATGCTTCAACTCACTACGAAGATACACATAGTTAGGCTGAGCCAAATACCGTTTATAGGCAAACTGCTCCTCCTTATTTCCAAGGCCGCGTACTGAAAAATTAAGGCCTAAGTTAAATTGTGTCTGCGAGTCTTGGTTTTGAAGTGTGCCATCGTAACCCAGCATAAATGCGGTATAAGAAATGGGCAACTCAGATGCGCTATCGTTAGAATCCTTGTAATCAGCGCCTACCGTGGCACTGTGGTAATAGTTTTCAAGCATTGGTAATGGGTGTATATATCGCGCACCTAAGATATTGTTATTACCCACGACACTTAAATCACCAACTGAGCTAGCCTTAGCACTACTTTCTGAAAGCACACCATATGCCGCAAAATAGTCACCGTTCATTCTTGGAATTAAGTAAGTCGCAGAAACCACCTGCACTTCATCTGTATTTTCTGGTGATAACTGAAAGCTAATTCCAATGCTGTGATCTTTTTGCCATAAGTTCTCATAGCGAACAGAACCATTGATACGTGTTTTGGTAGTATTTTGTGAGTATTTATCATTCACCTCTAAACTACCGTGCACTGGCAATTGATCCTGCACCTTCAGATCCACTTCAACTTTACCTGGTGATTTACCTGGCCTTAATACTGGCGTGACCTGTCTATTTTGACCACGATTAACTGTGCCTAGCTGTTGTTGAGCAACAGGGAAATTTGGCACTTTACCTTCCTCAAACTCTGGCACTCTAGATTTAATTTCAGCTAAGGATGTGTACTTTGAATCTTTAACACGTAACTTTTCTATACTGCCTTCAGTGACTTTTAAAATCACTAAACCTTGATTCACCTCTTGCTGAGGAATGCTGACTGAAACTGTTAAGTAACCAGCATCTTGATAAGTTTTTTCTAGTGCGCTACGCGCTTTTTCTACATCATCAATGGTTTTTGCTTCACCTAAAAAAGGGTAAACAGCCTCTTCAAGCTTACCTTTTGGCAAAACTGTATTACCGTCAATTTGAAACTCAAATACATTAAAACTCGGATTCTTCTCTACTGGTTTTTGTTCGTCATTTGCTGAAGATTCAACTATCGCTGGCTTAGCTTGAGTCTTTGCATCGGTAAGTAGCGCATCATCCGCTAATGCACTCATTGGCATGGCTATTAGAAACATCAATAGCAAACCCTTAATATTGGCCGAATTGTTTAACACCATAAGATTATTCTTATTCATCATTGACTAAAAAACCAAAAAGTTAACGCTATTGATTATGAAAAACGAATGTTGCAGGTTGATGAATATTAAAAATCCCATCACGCTACCTGTACAAAAAAGCACACTCCCTTTTGAGGAGTGTGCTTAACTGCATTTTTAAATGTTTGTTACACTTAAACTGACCATTACTCAGTTAACAATGTTGGTGCACAATTGTTACCTTGGTTAGTCATTTTTGCTACTTGTGCGCCAACAGTGCAGCTAGAACCAGCTAATGGGCTGATTGTTAAACCGCGTGGTAATACTGCACATGAAGTTGATGGTGGGTTAACCAATGCCGCAGTGATTTGACCAACAACAGCTGCACCAAAACCAGTAGCAGAGTTAGCTACAAAGTTATGCATTTCCATATGGAAAGGATAAGCGCCGTTAGTTGCTGTTACGCGTGCATTTGCTGTATCACCAGCTTCTGGATGCACACCTTCAACTTTAACGAAACGATAGCCATTTTGACCACCAGTAGCTGACTCAATACGCCAGTCATTTTCAGCAGAAATTACACCGATAGCAAAGTTATCAGCACCAGCTGAGTTAGAAGCTGTAGTGATACGTGTTTTAACGTTACCTGTACCTGAACCTTCAAACACTTCGATAGATGAGTTTGAATCAGCTGCAGTTAATGGGTTTAAGTTAGCTGAAACACCAGTAGCACAAGGATTATTCAAAAAGAATGCATTTGAACTAGCTTGTGAACCTGAAGTTTGCACACGGCGAGCTACAACGATTTTCTTACCTGCGCCAGCAGCACCAACGATTGGTGACCAATCAGTTTGATATGTACCACCTGAAGCGACGATAGATGTGTATTGTGCTTTACTGATAGTCGGTGCATTAGCTGGATCAAAATTTGGATCTAAAGCATCTGTATTAGCTGAAATGCCTTGTTTTACTTGCATAGCGCGATATAAAGGTTTACTTACTACCACACCAAATACTTGGCCCATGCCAGCTGCAGAGTCTGTACCAACAGCTGAAACATCACCACCGCCAATTTGAACCGGGAATAATGAAGCCTCAACATCAGAGAAACCACCTACTGGTAATTGTGGAGCTAGAGAATCAGCTGCAACTGCGGCAGCATTTGTAGCATTAGTGGCTGGAGTAGCAATAGCATTAGCTGGCAATGCAACACCGACTAAAGAGCAACCTTTCCATACAGTTGCATTATTGTCAGAGTTAGACGCATCCGTGTAAGTTGTACTAGTTGCATTACAGCCATTACCTGTACCAACAAATTTAACACGCGCAAGTTTTGTACCAACTGTGTGTGGTGTGTAAGCATTTAATGAACCACCATCCACTGTATGGTATAGCACAGAAACTACACCGCCACGCGTACAAGCGTAAGCGTTAAAATTACCAATTGAACCTGGAGTTACGTTTGAGCTAGTTGCAGCCTGATTTGAAAAAATTGTGTTAGTACCAGCATCACAGCCAACACCAGCACCAGCACCAACCCAACCCTCATAGATAGAACGTGTAGGTGCTGAGTTACCTGAAATCCAAGCTTGTTGTAAAGTACCAGCTGTTTTTGCAGCTGAGATTTGTGCAGCGGTAACAGGCGCTGCGAAAGCTTGAGCAGAACCTACTAAACAAGCAACGGCTAAAGCGATTTTAGTCAATTTCATACTATTTTCTCCGAAAAAAGTTCTCAATTGGCAGAGGTTTTTTAACCTCTGCCATTATGATTTACTGCAATTTAAATTAGAATTAAGCTTGGTTACGATTGCGACGGCGTGCCATAAAACCCATCAAACCTAGACCAACCATCATCATTGCCCATGTGTCAGCTTCTGGCACTGGAGCAGTTACAATAGGGTTAGTTGTGTATGAAAGCGCACCAGCAGTAGTTAAAGTAAATTTAGCGCCATTGCCAAACATTGTATTTGTCACTGGTGATAAGTTCGCTGCAGCTGAAACAGATTGAATAACACCTAAACTCGTACCAATAGCACCTACTGTAACAACACCAGTATTATTGTTCTTGTTGCCATTGTAATAAGTTGTAGCTGGGGCTTGAAACGCAGCACCATTATCTGCTGTTAACAAAGTACTTCCAGCGCCAACCGACGTATTACCTACATAAGTATCCATATTGCCTAATGCAGTAAGCAAAGAAGTTGTAGTAGTGCTAGCACCTGCACTAACATAAGTAGTAATGTAACCACGTGAACCAGCACCGTTACCTAAGTTATCACCCGCAGTAACTGCATATGTTACGTTTGCTAAATTTGCAGAATTTAAGAATGAAGTCCAAGCTGCAGAGTAATCAGAGTTACCAGCTAAATCCCAAGAGAAAGAAACACCTTGTGCATCAGCACCACTGTTTGCAAATGAAGTACCAGCAATACTGAAATCGCTGTAATTTTTACCTAAGTCAAAAGCTGCAGAAACGTTTGCAACTTTGTCTAACACTGTCAAAATGAATGAACCGTTACCACTCGCATTTGCATCAATGCTAGCTTGTGCTGGAACTGCAACTGCTGCTAATGCTAAAGCTGCTGCTAAAGCTTTTAATTGAAATTTCATTGTAAGTCTCCCTAAAAAATAAACACTAAATAAACTACTAAAAAGAGGTACTGCTTAACGCCTAATCAAATAATCTTTAAGCGATGTGAGCAATTTACACAGTGCTTGTGACATCGCTTCAATTTTTAATAGTCTGTATGGACTAGAGAAAAAATAGTGATGCTCACGAATAAACTGCCACCAGAACTAGCCAACAATTTTGCATTGGGAGTGTAAAAAGTGAGATTTATGAGCTAGTCCGTTCGGACTATTTTTGTAGTGTAGAGTCAGTCTTTTGGAAGTACTTTTGTGTTGTAACTAAATATAGAGAAGATTGTGAGGTGTTATTGCAAGATGAGTTGGTTAAGATTAGTTCGTTAGAACTGCTAAATAGTAATGCAACTCAAATTACTTGAGCATTTTTATCAAACCAAGTTTTGCGGCTTTCACTGCGGCCTGACTTCTATTTTGTACATCAAGTTTACGCAAGATATTTTGCACATGGTTTTTGACTGTCAGTTGGCTAATATCAAGAATTGAAGATATTTCCCAATTAGTTTTACCCATGTGTAGCCACTGCAGAATCTCTGACTCTCTTTTAGTCATGATATTTGCAATTGCCGCCGTATTAATCACCACATTACTCCTGCTACTTGTAATTCTTACCAAGGCGCAATGCAGATGCGGCATAATTAGTTCAAGGATATTTCCTAGATTAATACTAGGAAATTTATGCAGACGTCCGAAAATAACAATACTTGAAATTTTGCTATGATTATCACCAAAGCCATGCATCACAAAATTTTTAAGTTCAGATTTTTTTACGATATCTTCATTAAAGTTAATCACTGAAAAATGACTGAAGTCTTCAATATTTTCCTGATTTGTAACAAATAGCGGCAAAGTAGTTTCTCGCCATATTTTTATTATTTGGCTAATCAGGCCAGTCTCTTGCTCTATCACACTGGACAACTGCTCATCATTAAAATACCGAGTACTTGTAAAGTATTCAAAATGATAAGTATCATTTTCTGATGATTTAATCCCAAAAATCATGACTTCATGACCAAGAAGATATTGCAGCTCACCTTGTAGCCAGTTAAATAGATGCGTACGCTGCGAAATACGCAACGACTCCGTAATCACATCCATAAAAACAAGGCGTTGCTCAGTGCTTAAGCAATCATTGTTATTAATGATGATTTCTGTATTTAATTGGGAGTTAATGATTTTTCTTCTAGTTTTAAACTTTTAGCAGTTTTAACTAGTAAGGTGACAATAAGATTAACGATAGATGTTAGTTTTCTTACAGTTTTATAACAGCCTCTCATAGTTCTTTTTTAGTGCTCTAAAATCCTTTTTTATAAAATATATACATCAAATTCATGTGCCTATTTAATTTGTAACATTGACCATGCACACTGTGTGTGATGAAAAAATCGCTCATATTAATTTTGTTAAAAGCCATTGTAGCTTTATCTTTTTGCGAACTAAATATCGCTAAGGCTGATGTGTATATAGACTTATCTCAGACTGCTGAAATTAGCATTACGCAAGATAGTGAGCATTACACTTTGAAAATTGAAGAGCCTTACTCTGCGCCTTCACCTAAGAGAGTGGCACTTAGTTCTCACAGTGCAGAACATATCAATGCCCTGCCATTTAATGCTGAAGTAATCATTGCTTCGAATGAATCTGCTATCGAGCCAGCGCTTATTCATGCTGTTATATCGGCAGAGTCTAATCACAACCCATATGCGCAATCTAAAAAAGGTGCTTATGGTTTAATGCAATTAATGCCAGAAACATCACGACGTTTTAACGTGAAAAATAAAAACGATCCAAAACAAAATGTGGTGGCAGGCGCAAAATATTTGCGTGAGTTACTTAATATATTTAATGGGGATTTAAACCTCACTTTAGCGGCTTACAACGCTGGCCCTGCTGCAGTAAAGAAATATGGCGGAAAGATTCCGCCATATAAAGAAACTTTAGACTACGTGCCTAAAGTCTTAAAATACTATCATCAATACTATTAAATAATCGTTATGAAGCGTCGTTTTGACTGACCACATTGGCAGGGTTTGATCCGGGCAGATATACAAACTTCCACTGCGTATACTTATCTGCCTGACCAAAACCATCATATTGCGTAGGAAAACCATATTTCTTAATCGGCTTCTGCGCAGACAAACTATAAAGACCTATGATATGACCTTGTTCAATCTCAAGCCCCCATGTTTTACTCTGAGTGATAGGATCTTTGTAGAGCTTACGTAGATGCCGTTTAGTTGTTGGGAAACGGTCATCTAAAAGTAACTGTTCAATATTCTGTGGAAACTGCTTAGTGGCAGTTGGGCTATTTTCATAATAGCTTCCTATGGCATTGCGAAATTCTTCCCCGATAAAAAGCAGTTCTTTTTCACGTTCTCGCTGCGCATCTTGATGCCACACAATACCAACCCCAGCTAAAGCAATGCCTGAAATTGCGATGAATATCAACAAGCCGATATAGGTAAAGCCTAAACTGCCACTTGGGTAGCTAGTAGATTTATTACCAATCGGCATAGCGAGTGCCATCTTTTGCAGTGCCTTCTGAGCCACTATGAATATCATAAATATCACCGACCAAGGGTTGTTCAGGCGGAGTAAATATCCAAGTTGTAGACTTTCCTGTAATGGGGTCTACTGGTATTTTTCGTATATATTTCCGTTCAACTAAGTCTTCTAAAGATTTTGGATATTCGCCATGATCAGCATAAAACTTATCAATACTTTCCCTTAATGTATTTAAGTCTTGCATGAGTGTGGCATCTTTTGCCCGATCTATACTGTTGAAGTATCTAGGCGTAGCTAGGGTTAACAATAATGCCAAAATTGATAGCACCACTAGCAACTCAACTAAAGTGAAACCTAAAATTGTAGCCCTATAATTTTGATGACAATATTTCATGCTGTTTTACCACTGCGCATAGGGTACGCCATTGATTCCAACTTGTTGACTGTGCGAGTAAACATCGTACACGTCATCACCTTCAGAGGGATGATTTGCCTCACTGGCATAACTACGTAATCCCCAATTGTTCATTAATCCACTATTAGACTTATTATTTTCTTGGCTTGCAGGCTGCATAGGATCAAGTGGGATTCTGCGTAGAAATTTTATTTTGTGCTTATTAGGGTCGCGTTCATCCACAACGCCATCAACTAACACCTCTAAATTGGGTGGGTAGCCTGTCTTGCCTATCACCTTTTTGATTGGACCATTTTCCATATCTGCCAACTTTTTGTAGGCATCTATCGCTTCTCGTATCTCTCTTAAATTGGCTCGCAACTCATTCTCTTTTACCCGCTGAACGCTAAGTTGTAACATTGGCATTGCAACGGTAGCCAAAATAGCAACTATCGTAACGGTTACCACGAGCTCTATTAATGTAAAGCCCTTAACTTTCATTAAATGTGAGTTAATCATCATTTCAATGCGAGCTTAAGGCATTTTCAGGAGTTGGCTCCGCCACTGCAGAACCATCAGGATTGATACCAGGAGCACTATTGTTTTGAGGTAATACCTCTGTTGGTTCGGCAGTTGCAGTAGCTTCTGGTGCTGCAGCATTACCACTTTGTTGCAAGCGCATTCTCTCTTTAACTTGATCTTGCAGACTCAAGATAGCAGGCGTGACAGGTAAAGTAGTTTGTAACTTATCATTGATGACAGCATCTGTACCCGACCAATACTCAGACACCTCGGCGCTTGGTCGTGCAATGTTAGAAATAATTCTTGGCGTAATTGCCAGTACAATTTCCGTCTTATTTTTTTGATCTTGCTGATTCGAGAATAACCGACCGATTAAAGGTATGTCGCCTAGACCTGGTAACTTACTTGCATTTTTACGTTCGTCATCAGATATCAAGCCAGCTAGAACCTGTGTTTCACCATCTTTTAAACGCAATATGGTATTTGCATCGCGGGTACCAATGGTATAAACCGTTGCGCCATTTCTTGTAATCGTTCTTTCTCCTAGCGAACTTACTTCAAGTGCGATTTTAATATTCACGTAGTTATCTGCAGTGATTCTAGGCTCAACATCCAACTTCAAACCAACATCTACATACTGCACACTTTCAGAAATACCTACGTTAGCAGTAGATGTTGTTGTAATTACAGGCACTTTATCACCCACTAAAATTTTAGCTTTTTCATTATTACGTACTCTAATCCGCGGATTAGAAAGCAAATTGACATCACCCGTTGTTTTTCTAAAATTAACAGCGGGATTTGGTGAAACATCGAATCTACCTTTGCTGAGGTTGAGCAAACCTTCTAAAGTTAATTGCGTTGGAGTATTTACTGTAGAACTTGCAACAACACCAGTTGCCGATGTGACTGTAGTGATAGGAATTAAGCTATTCACGCCTATTCTATTTGGGTATTCAACACCTAGCTCTTGTAAACGGCTTCGGCTAACTTCAAGCACTTCAATCTCCAACATGACTTCCGGATCAGCCATATCATTCGCTGCAACTAACTTTTCTGCGATACGAATCACTTCTGGCGTATCGCGCATCACCATCATATTCAAGCGATCATCAACAAAGATGTCTTTAGTTTTAAGCATGGATTTAATTAAGGCGGCGACTTGTTTAGCAGTAGTATTGCTAAGATAAAAACTACGAATCATCAAATCTTGATAGTCTTTAAGTTTTTGTTGGGTGCTTGGAAATACTAAAACCGTATTTTCTGACAATATTTTTTTCTGTAATGCATTACTGGAAAGCACCATTTCTATTGCATCTTCAATACGCGCTTTTTTCACAAAAATATTGGCTTTGGTATCAGGTTTAATGTCTTTATCTAAAATAAAATTGATACCAGTAGCCCTTGATAACGCTTCAAACACCACTTTAATATTGACATCACGTAGCTCTAAGGACACCGGCTTATCAAACTGTGGTTTAAGTTGTGGCTGCTTTAAATTAGCAGGTGCTTGTTTATCTTTAATCTGCTGCTGTAGCGCAATGGCTTGAGCCTGTTGAGGATTCTCTATAAGAATTTCATGTAGTGTATCTTTTGCCTCTTCAAACTTATTATTTGCAAATAAATCATTGGCTTTTAACATTTTTTTAGATTGCGCTAATTCACGCTCAACTTTAATTTTGCCACTAATTGCGCTCGAATCCTCTGGCAAAATATTTAATACGCGATCATAAATACTATTAGCTTCCTCATACAGCCCACTGATACGCGCCTTTTCAGCTTCAGCCAGTAACTTAGTCACAGCCAACTCATTAGTCACTAAAAGGTTTTTACGTGGAACTGTCGCTTCTGGATTTTTTGCTACACTCTTTTTAGCCTCAGCCACTTGCAACTCTGGCGCGTCACCTTTACCGCTAAGCTTCTCCCACGGTGCAAAAGCACAGCCTGAAACCTGTGCTACAAGCAATATGACGATGACCACACTTTTATAAGAATGCGTAATGTGATTATTTTTATTAATAGATAACATTCATAAGTCCTTTTACTGATTTATTTCTTCTGCAATTGGTGCCGTTTGCTTGGCTGACTTGGATAGGACTTGCTTTAAATTGAGCGGCAAATAAGTGAATTGCAATGTGTTAGCGTCTTCACTATCCAATCGCCACTGCATATCGACCTTTTCGCCCATCACGACAGAATAAAGTTTGTTATTACCCAGCAAGAATACTTGCGTACCCTTAGGAGAGTTTTCCAATTTTCCTGCGTAAATAAACGGAGTATTGGGTGCAACAGGTGGCGGTGGCGGTAATGGTTTAACTTTTTTAGCTGGTGTTATCACTACCCATGAATGCACTTTAAATGCATCATGAGGCGTGCTTACAAGTGGCTCTCGCTGAAGTCCTTGCCAAGGAATAAGGCTGTAGCTGTTACTTACAGACTCAGTTTTATTTGTTTGAATATTGTCGTGCTGACTATTACGAACACTTGGTGAATGATGGTTTTTAGTGTTGCTAGCAAACTTATTGGGCACCAACTCTATAGCTTCATCAGACGGGTTTTCTTTATGCAAGGCAGTCCAAATAGTGATACCTAATGTAATAAAAAGCACGATATAAAGCCATTTACTAGACTCATTGGTGCTCTTTTTCATCATGGGAATTTTAATCGTAGAATTAACGCTCACCATGAATCACCTTTTAAAAATAGCACAAAGACTAATCTAGCTTCCACGGTTGGCGATAAAGAATTTTCACGTTTTATTTGCAAATCATTAAGTGCAAGCGCTGGCAACTTCAACAATACATCTGCAATAAACTGACGTATTTGAATATATTGACCAACCACTGGAAAGACTATTTCGTAACGTAACAGCTCCCCCTGTTTTGTTTGCGAAAGCTTGTAATCACCGCGATTTAAAATCAAATGCCGCTTGATTGCCATTGCGTCCATCATGCTTAACCATTTAGGCAAACTGGCACCTGCAGGAAACAAGTCATAAAACTTGGTAACATCTTGTGCTGTAGTCTGTATTTGCGTTTTTGGTAGTGTCGCTAATTTTATGGAGGGTTGACTATGCTGCTTTAGCTTGGATTGCGTCAGTGTTATCTGCTCATCCAATTCCATGATGTAAGTTACGTAGATGAGTAAACAACTGACTATAATGGCGACACCTAGTAGCCCCCAAAGCCCAAGCGCACTTAGATACTTACTTACTAGCCAACGCAGGTGATTAACATCAATCTTATTCATTGATGTTAATCTTTTCATTATTTAGTGATTGGATGGCACTTGCTGATTGCTCAGAATTTCTCCATTGCGCATACACCGTGAAGGTAACTGGTTTTGATAGATTGGCTTCATCTATACTATGCTTTTGAAGATAGACTTTCTCCAGTGTAGGCTGAGCCTCCAGCTTTTGAATATAAGCGAATATGGACTCTAAGTTTTTAGCCTCTCCTGTCAGTGTTACTTGATTCTTTTTACGATTTGGTTCAAAACTCAACAACGCAACATCTTGCATATCAGATGCTTCTATCCCTAGTAATAAAGATGCCCAGGGCGCCATCAATGCCGTCACAGTAGCCTGAATTTGTAACCTTTCATCTGGTGCTATTTCAATGCTGACATGATTGACTGGTGTTTCTTTACGATTTAATTGTTGCTCAATTTCAAGCAGTTTGGATGAAACTTCAGCCAGAGTTACTTGCTTGGTTTGATATAGTTGCCAAGTAAAGAATGTGATTATAAAACTTGTTAATAGCACGCTAATGCCGAGCCAAGTCCAACTTGAAAGTGAAAAAGGCGGATGTTGAATAAAATCTAAATCAAACCTATGACTCATTAAGCAACCTCAAGCATGCTAAATCGTGCGGCACTTAAATTATTTTTTAATGCGCCAATCCGCCTAATTGTCCAACCTTCAATTGCATGAATCACGGCACTTTTATGTAAGGGTGCATAGACAAGGACTTCTTTATTTTCAGTATCTTTTAACATCAATTCGCGTAGCATTAAACTCTTTAATGCTAACTGCCAATCGCAACTTAGCGGAAATGTACGTAGATTCACACAATCACCGTGATTCAAGTTAATCAACAACAATCGCTTCAACTCCACAATGATCAAATAGCCGCTAATTTTCCCCAATTGTTTAGATAAGCAATTAAATGCATTCATTAAATAAGGTTGAACTCCTATCAGCTTTAAATCATGTTTGATGGCTAGCTGATGAAGTGCCCTTAATAAATCACGATCTATCGCTACTGCAATCGTTGTTTGGTGGACGGGAGCGTTATTTAGCTTAATGTCCCACTTCTCTACTACTTCACCGTAAATTTCACGGTAAGAAGCTGCGGCATAAGCTAACTTCTCTTTTGTGCTCATATGTATTGGTTGTGCTGGAAGGGCCAAATATCTGACAAAGTCGCTTGATAACGTAATGTTTAATGTTGCTTTAGCTCTCAACTGCATTGAGGTAAGTAGTGCATCTAAGTGATGTGTAGCTGGTTGCCAAGCTGGCACCTCCGATTTCGCCTCCTCGCTATGCTTTGAAATCGTGACCTGTTTTTGGTCGATCATTTTTTTCTGCAAGCCAACTGATTGATGAACAACCGCAACGTTGTCAGAGCCAAGCATGGCCAACACTTGATTAACCGACAAAAGTGACACGATTGATCTCCTGCAAAGTAGTTAATCCATTGCCTACCGCTTCAAGAGCGGCTTCTCTTATTGTGCGCATTCCACTTCTTTTTGCGGCTTCTTTTAATTTTCGTATAGGCTCTCGTGCAACAATCATTTCTCGTAATTCATCATTCAGTATCAACAATTCTGCAACAGCTTTTCGACCGCGATAACCTGTACCGCGACAATGCCCACAGCCTTTAGCCTCTTTAAACTTCATACCCACAGCCATTTCTTGGCTAATGCCTGAATCAGCTAACAACTGGTCATCTGGTTGGTAATCTTCAGCGCAGTGTGGGCAAATAGAGCGTATAAGGCGTTGCGCCATAATGCCGTTCATCGCAGAAACAAAGTTATAGGGGTCGACGCCCATGTGCATGAATCGGCCAATTACATCTAACACGTTATTGGCGTGAACCGTGGTGAACACCAAATGCCCTGTGAGTGCGGCTTGAACTGCAATTTGTGCAGTTTCAGAATCGCGAATCTCACCCA
The DNA here is from genome assembly GCF_000093025.1 of Methylotenera versatilis 301. Classification (GTDB taxonomy): domain Bacteria; phylum Pseudomonadota; class Gammaproteobacteria; order Burkholderiales; family Methylophilaceae; genus Methylotenera; species Methylotenera versatilis. The sequence goes on along the minus strand of NC_014207.1, from coordinate 824,049 downwards.
CCATAATTTTGTCAGGATCATGACGCAAAATTGAGCGTAAGCCTTTTGCAAAAGTGAGGCCTTTTTTCTCATTGACTGGAATTTGTAACACACCAGGCAATTGATACTCTACGGGATCTTCAATCGTAATAATTTTATCGTGGCCAGTATTCACCTCTGAGATTGCCGCATAGAGTGAAGTAGTTTTTCCGCTACCAGTAGGTCCTGTGACTAACACCATGCCATAAGGCTCAAGCGCTAAGCGACGGAATTGTGCGATGATTTTTTCATCAAATCCTAAGACATGTAAGCTCAGCCCTTGCGCTTCTTCTGAAAGCGCTTTTCTATCGAGTACACGTAAAACCGCATCTTCGCCAAACACACTAGGCATGATGGATACTCGAAAGTCGACATCACGCCCCTGAACAATCACCTTAAATCGCCCATCTTGTGGCGTGCGCCGCTCAGCAATATCAAGCTGCGCCATGACTTTAACGCGCGAAATTGCCTGATCCGCATTATCCATACCTTGCATGCCTCCGACGCCGTTCATTACGCCATCAATGCGATACTTAATAGATAAACCTGAACTAGAACATTCTAGATGAATATCACTAGCGCCGATTTTTAACGCATCATAAAGCGTCGAGTTAATGAGCTTGATTATTGGGTTGGAATCCTCATTAATGGACTTTAATGATAAATTTGCAACAGCCTCATCATCTTCCGCTACAGCGTGATTATCTTCGCCACGCAAACCATCCATCGCACGCATGGTTTCCTCATGACGCGCCAAAAATGCTGCAATATCATTGCGATGCGCTAAACGCCACGTAAAGGCTTGTTTAATATTTTCTAAAGCCCACTCTTGTAAGCTTTCATTAAACGGGTCTGCAAACACCAATATCAACCCATGATTTGCTGTGTTTTTATCTGACATAAAAGCTAGGCACTCTTTCTGCTGCGCCTTTGAAAATTGGATGATTTCAAAAGCTGCGGTCAAGCTATGAAGCTCTTTCATACTAATCGCGTCAAAATGCAGTGTTTGGCTTAGCGCTTGCAAAAAGTCTTCTTGATTGTATTGAGTGAGGTCTTCCAATATCTCAACGATTCGGCGTTGCTGTACATTCGCTTGTGACTTAGCCTGCCTAATCTGCTCCACATGAATGACGCTAGGACTTTTAAGCTCGGTCATCTCATCAATATCAATAGTATTGACTGATTCTTGTAAAATCGCATTCATTGAATATTTCCTGCTAGCTCAAAAATTGGCATGTAAAGAAGTAAAACAACAACGCCTATTACCAGCCCTATCAGCAACATCAGTATGGGTTCAAAGAGCTTGGTAAACCAATCTATCCAGCGTGCTAACTCTTCATCATAAAACGAGGCTATACGTTCCATCATGTCGCCTATTCTTCCACCGCGTTCGCCTACGCGTAACATACGAAGCGCAATCGGCGTTGTTAAGCCGGCCTGCTCCATAGCGACTGAAATAGTCTGCCCTTCTTGTATTGCAGCAGATGCTTGCTTCATTTTCGCCTGAAGCACGACATCTAATAAACCTGCAACAGAATCCAAAGCGACGATAATCGACGTGCCACCTTTAAGCAGCATTCCTAATGTTCGATAAAATCGTGCTAATTGAAAAATACGTAATCGCTTGCCTAACGCGGGTATTTTCCAAATAAGTTGTATGATGGATTTGCGCACTGAAGCTTGTGATAAGCCAAAGACCAAGCCTGCAATGAACAACACTACAAAAGTGAGCAACTCTTTACCGTGGCTTTCCAGAAACAACCCCCAGGCCAATAACACTTGTGACAGAAATGGTAGGTTTCCGCCTGTGCCTTCATAGATTCGACTAAATTTAGGCACAACAAAGCCAAGTAGAAACAGAATCACCAAGCCACCAACCGCCATTAACAGAATTGGATAGATTGAAGAAGACACGATTTTCTTCCTCACCAAACCGAGCTGCTGCTCATAGCTCACATAGCGACTTAAAGCCTCTGGCAAGTCACCAGTTTTCTCACTGGCGCGAACTGTAGCAATATATAAAACAGGAAAAATTAATGGTTGCTGCTCTAGTGCAGATGAAAATGTCTGCCCTTGATACAAGGCCTGCAACAGAGCATCTAAGGTATGTTTTATTTGGTTGCCCTGTTCCTTTTCAGCAAGCGTTTCAATGGCTTCAACAAGGTTTAACCCTGCTTCCAGTAAGGCAAGTAGTTCCTGGCTAAATAAAGCTAAGGGGAATTTTTTGTTTTGTCGATTGCTCAATGCCGAACCAGTAGACTTTGCGGTAATTGGCGTGAAGCCTCGCGCCTGCACTTGTGCAAGCGCGTCTTGAGCATGGGCAGCCGAAATGCTTAATAGCACCATTTCTTTTCCGCGAACAGCTTTAACTTGAAATTCCATGGACTTAAACTAAGTTACCAGCTCACGACGTCTTCAGCTTCTTTAGTGCCACCCTGTTGAGCATCTTTACCTAAAGAATATAAGTCAAAATCACCATGCTCACCTGGTGACTTATAGAGGTAAGGCTTATTCCACGGGTCATTCGGGACATCCTTCTTAAGATACGGACCAGACCATTTTGCGTCATTTGCAACGTTTTTATTTAACGCAGCTAAGCCCTGCTCAGAACTAGGATACTGCCCAACATCAATACGATATTGATCTAAAGCCTTACCTAGAGAGTCGATTTGAGCACGCGCTGTTTTAGTTTCCGACTTGCCAATTTGTTCAAAATACTTTGGCCCGACGTACCCAGCAAGCAAGCCAATGATGACCATCACGACTAACAACTCAAGTAGTGTAAACCCTTGAGTTTTAGATTGAGGAAGCTTAAATCCATTTAAATTTGACATATATTTACACATAGTGAATTTCACGTGGCAATTTTAGTCATTCTTGTTTTCAGTAGGATTTCATATTTGTGACACTTTTGTCACAAAGCATGAACGTGCTTTCACTTGAACACTTACCTCTGAGAATTAAATCCTTGCTTGCGCATAATCCATTGGATAAATGACTTTTTCGCGCGCATCCGACCAAATCAAGTCACAGGTATCGTCATCTACATGCATCATCCTGCCGTACTTATCAACACAGTACTCACCACAGACAATCATTTCTTCAAAACTGAAGTCTTGCCCAACACGCGTGTATTCGAACAAGACACTACGCACAACTTTGCCGCCCCGTTGCACGTGGCAACCATCGCTAATCCAAGTGGGGCCGACTATCTCAGCACCTTTATCTACACGAGCACCCGAACCTATATACACAGGGCCTTCAATCTTTGTATTTTCCCAATCAATGCGAACATTTAAGCCCACCCATACGCCTGGCCTAATTTGCTTACCTGGCATGTTCATGGAGGGCACTTCGCCTTGCATCAATTGCTGCATAACCTCCCAGTAATCAGTGACTAGCCCAATATCGATCCAATTAAAATGTTGGTTAATCGCATAGAAAGGCAAGTTTTTATCTACTAGTAATGGAAATAAATCTGAACCTATGTCAAAGGTGCTACCTGATGGAATAAGATTAATCGCTTCAGGTTCGAATATATAAATACCTGTACTAGCGAGATTGGATTTGGCTATGGCCTGGCTCGGCTTCTCTTGAAAAGAAACGATCTTTCCATTTTCATCAGTCAACACAATGCCGTAATCTGAAACCTTATCCATAGGCACTTCTTTTGCCACTAAACTCACTAAAGCTCCCTTCCTGCGGTGTTCAGCAACTGCTGCGGTGATATCTAAATCAATAATGGCATCACCACATATCACAATGGTAGTTTCATTGAAAAAACCACCGAAATCTTGGATCTTACGCATACCCCCAGCCGAGCCAACTGGGCTAGGTACAATCTTTCCGTTACTAATATCACCTTCAAATGAGTAGCCAATTTCAATACCAAATCGGTGACCATCGCCAAAGTATTGTTGTATTTTTTCATGCAGATAACTGACATTGACCATGACTTCATTGACGTTATGTTTTGCTAAATGCTCTATTAGATATGCCATTACAGGCTTACCTAATAGTGGAATCATCGGCTTGGGAAGCTCATAGGTAAGAGGACGTACGCGTGTACCTTTACCCGCAGCTAAAATCATGGCTTTCATTGTCAGTGCTTTCTAGAAAATCTAATTTAATGGTGAGTGATTAGTTAACAAAGCACTATAGAGAGAAATTATTAAGTATTCATGACTGACTAATTAGATATTATAAAAAACAACTGAAAAATAAAAAGCGGTCAAAAATGACCGCCTTTTATCAACTATATCTATTAAGCTTTTTTACGTTTTACCATGACTATCATGGCTAAACCAATCAATACCAAGGCATAACTTTCAGGCTCTGGTATAGGTGCACAAATATTATGCTCATCTTTACCATAGTGAATGCCCCAGCCTTTATCATTAATTAACTTGTTATATACAAAATTATGTTCATGAATATGGCTGTCATGTGAAAGATATTTTGCGAACTCATCTCTAGATAAAGGCAGATTCTTTGAACTAGATAAGTAATTGAACAATTGATTTGATGGCTTATCTGAGGAGTTACTCTCAAAATCATTTTTCTTTTGAGTAGTCTGCTGCAATACACTTTTGCCTATGACTTCAGTAAATAAACTGCCATACTCTTCAATATGATGTGTTGTAATACTTTTGCCTTCAGATGCCATCGCAGGCACTGATAATATGGTTAATACCAAAAATAAATTTGATAGCTTCATGCCACACCTCAAAACTAACGCCAAAATTGGAAGTTAATGTTAGTGCTAGATTATGAAGATTTGACTTAAGAGCTGAGTAAAAAATAGTCCATTAAGACTAGATTAGCCCTAATGGACTAATCCGTTTAAAGAAGGCGTTAATGATGCTTAAATCTTTTAAAATTGCAAATTACCAATTATCAGTATTGATTACACAACAGACTGATATTCCTTAAATGTTTTTGCTGCAATATTTTTCCAGTTATATTGCTCATTTACCCATGATCTGAGAGATTCTCTAGTGTCATTGGCTACAACTTGATTGATATTCATGCGAATTAAATTCGCCATTTCATTCACATTACCTAACTCAAAATAACAATCTGAACTTAGTCCAACTTCTAAGTTTGCAGGTATATTGCTAGCAATCGCAGGTAGTCCATAGCTTAACGCTTCTAATAACGAAATTGATAAACCCTCATGAGATGAAGGCAGCACAAACATGGCGGCGTGTCTATATAGGCTACCTAATGTATCTCCAGTTTGAAACCCAGTCAGCACAATATTAGCGTTACCAGATGCCGCATTGATAATTGATTGCATATAAGCATCTGGATGATCAGATGAGCCTACAAATACTAATTTAATATCATGTAGATTGGCTAAATTAAAAGCATTGATTAAATCGAGATGACGCTTTTCAGGCACAAAACGGCTCACCAGTAAAACATATTTATTTTTTTGCAGGCCAAATTGTTCAATATGTTTTTCTGATATATCGGTATTAGGCATGACCACACCATTAAATATTAATGATGAATACACGCCATGCTTGCGAATGACCAATTCACGAATGACTTTTGAAATTACAATCCTGCCATTTGAGAATCTCATCCCCATCCACTCACCAAGCAATAAAACATTACGTGCGAAATAGCCCCATTTTTGCCTGTCATAATCAGGCCCGTGGTGCGTAACAACCACCTTCAAGCCTAAAAGCCTTGCTAATGGCGTCATGACTGCGGGACCAATTGCATGTATATGTAAAATATCAGGGCGTTTAATGGCTGCATACAACACGCCTAGAAAAGTATGAATAATAGCTTCTAAACCTTTAGATTTAGGTGCCCAGATTCTCGTAAACTTAACGCCACTCCACAAATTACCTGTGCTGTGGCTTTGGTAAGGAGATCTAACGATGACTTCTAAATCACAACCTAGACCGACTAATAATGGCGCCAAATTCTCAGCATGAGTCTCCACTCCACCTTGAACATTAGGAAACCCCCTTAACCCCAACATCATGATGCGTAAAGGCTTTGTAGAAATCTCAATATCGTTAGAAAGAATATCTGAATAATTGAGTTCATGTTCAAAATTTGCATTTAAATTAAATGCTTTAACATGAGCTTTCAAATAATTATTTTGATTGGCAGTGCCTGCTACATATGAAGTTGTGTAAGACAAATCAAAAGCTGAGTAATTAGAAAGCTTAAAGCTTAGCCATTTAAACAAGATTGGTAATTTAGAATGTGCAGATATTTCACGAAGTAATTTATTTATAAAATTAACCACATCCAACCCCTCAATTACCAATCAAAAATATGCAGTAATCATGAGTTGAGCTGGTTTCATTATGATTATTGAAACCAGCTTTTATCTAGTCCTATCGGACTAGATAAAAGTAGTATTTAATACGGATAATCAAACACAAGAAGTTGTGAAGTTTTTATAAAAATTGGTAATCAGAAATGACTTACTACTACCCTTATTTAAAAATATGAGGTAGTAGCAAGTATTGGTAGATCTAACTAGGTTAGGCTTAAATTAGTCAGTACTTGCCTGCGCACTAAAGCCGTTAGGGTTGATTGACTGCCACTTCCATGCATCGGCACACATTTGCTCTAAGTCTCGCTTGGCTGACCAACCAAATAAATTCTTAGCGTGCTGCGGATCAGCATAGTTAATGGCGACATCACCATGGCGTCTTGGCAAGATCTCAAATGGAATCTCTTTTTCACTTGCTTTTGAAAATGCATTCACCACATCCAGTACGCTATAACCCTGACCCGTACCTAAATTGACAGTAATCAAAGCTTGATGCTTAACCAAGTAATTAATAGCATCCACATGCCCATCTGCTAAATCCATCACATGAATATAATCTCTAATCCCTGTGCCATCGTGGGTAGCATAATCATTACCAAAAACTCGAAGTTTTGGTAATCGCCCTACCGCGACTTGTGCAACATAAGGCAATAAATTATTCGGAATGCCATTTGGATTCTCACCAATTAAGCCACTGACATGCGCGCCAATAGGATTAAAGTAACGCAATAAAGCAATGCGCCAAGTATTGTCGGAACGATGAAGGTCTCTTAGTATATCCTCCACCATTAACTTGGTACGTCCATACGGATTTGTTGCACTTAAAGGAAAGTCTTCCTTTATAGGTAAAGTCGCTGGATCACCATAAACAGTGGCTGATGAGCTAAAAACAATCGTTTTAACGTTAAACTCACTCATTACTTCAAGCAAAGTTAAACTACCCGCCACGTTATTATCATAATACTGTAGCGGACTCTCGTTAGATTCTCCGACTGATTTAAGACCTGCAAAATGAACAACCGCAGAAATTGAATGCTGCTGAAATATAGAGCGCATCTCATTCCCATTACGTATATCAGCATTGATAAATGGGAATACTTTTCCAGAAATATTTTTGACGCGATGTATCGATTCTAGTTGGCTATTTGAGAGGTTATCGACAACAACAATATCGTGCCCCATCTCCAATAATTGCAAGCATGTATGAGAACCTATATAACCTGCACCGCCTGTTATTAATATTGCCATAATACTCACCTGATGTTTTTTTGAAATCTAACATTACAGTTTGAGTGCTACAGAAATAGTTTATAGATATAGTCCTAGTGGACTAGAGCAGAATAAATTCTGAAATATTCAGTTGAATTCGCAATTGGAATCCGCCCGCTTCAATAGACATATCATAATGTCAAAATTGGAACGGAGAGTTAAAAATGAAGGGTATCAGATATACAGCCGCATTTAAGGCTAAAGCTATCAAACAAATCGCAGAACGTGGCCACAAAACATCAGATATTGTAGATCGTTTAAGCTCAAGCATTAACTTAAAAGAGTCAATACGTTATAAAAAAATTGGCGGAGGAGGCGGGATTCGAACCCGCGACAGAGTTGCCCCTGTGCCACCTTTCCAGGGTGGTGCCTTCAACCGCTCAGCCACTCATCCGAATTTTGATACTTGATTTACATACTTGGAAACCGAGGCATTATATCGCACCGCGCCTAATCATACCAATGCAAATCGTGCGAGTCTTAAGTATGATCATCATAAAGAAAAAGCCTCTAATCAAATGAATAGAGGCTTAACGTTGTTTATTGAATAAATCTATTTAAAGCAGTGAATTTATTAATCCGCTTATTAATCCACAGTGAGTTTATTTTTAGTCAATAAATCTTGAATCACTGCCTGATCGTTTGTTAGGCTGGTTATTAAATCGACGTTGAGCAGCGTAATAGTTTGTACGTCGTTTGCAACATTGAATCCACCAGCAAACTCACCTGTTGCACTGACGTGAACAACGGTGTCAGCACCGGCTTTTTCAAAGTGCAAGTAGCTTGCAAGGTTCCCGATGCCTGAAGCATGGTTTTCACCAACGAGTAAATCACGCAAATCAAGCACATCGCCGCCCGAAGCCTTACTTGCCGTATCAAAATCCGTCACGATGTCGACTGCTGGATTGCCTTTAACACCCGCATCAGCTAATGCCCACACAAAGGTATCTGCACCTAGTCCACCCGACATTGTGTCAAGCCCAGCGCCGCCGATTAAAGTGTCATTTCCATCTCCACCTAATAAATCATCTTTGCCGCCACCGCCAATTAAAACGTCATCACCTTCGTGGCCTAACATCACATCTGGGCTAGATACGCCTATCAACGTATCTGCACCGGCAGTACCAATAGTGAGATTGGCTTTATCTACATCAAAAGTCACAGTAGCTGCGGCTTGATCGCCGTCATTATCAATAATTACATAGTCAAAATGTTCAGTAATTGCTTTTGATAACACCTCTGGCGCTTGATATTGGTAGCTACCTTGATCCATATCGACCATAAAGTGCCCACCTGAGCTTAATGTCACTGTGAGCTGTCTGGTGACTGCGTCAAAATGCATTAAGCCATTGGTCGCATTGCTAACAGTATCGGTTACTGGATCAAAAGCATAGGTTACGCCTTCGACCGTAATTGATTTTACATAGCCACCATCAGCACCTACGCCGCTATGGGCAGCTAACAAACCACCAGATAGCAATTGACCTGGAAACACGTTTACCGTGCTGGCAAGTACGCCATCTAGCTGCCCCATCTCCGTCACTACTACGCCATTAATCTCTTGCCTAGCTTGCCCATCATATGCAATCGGATTCAAATATGAGACGTCTGTCAGGCCAGTTCCCATACCAATTGCGTACGATTTAATTTGATTGTCATTCAGAAAGCCTTTCCAAATGGCTTCTTCTGCCACTTGAATGCCATTATCCGGACCTACACTAGAACCTACGTTAGACAATGTCGTATTGCTGCCATCCCCCCTGTTTGGGTTACCATCAGAGAAGAAATAGCTGATATTCTGTGCGCCACTAATTTTGCCTGGATCAGCAAAGGCCGTCATTGCATTGGCAATTGCGCCATCGTAGTTGGTGGTTCCGCCAATCGTTAAAATGCCATCGAGTATAGTTTTTGCTGTGTCGAGCGTTACCCACTCGGTACCTTGAGTTTCTGCATTATTTGAGAAAGTCACTAAACGTACGCGTATTTCGCCAAACCCATCATAAATATCCATCAAACGCTCGATAGACTTCACAGCACTTTGCAAACGAGTTTCAGCATTAATACCACTAACATCATTCATAGAGTTTGAAGTGTCTAAAGTGATGAGTAAATTAGTGTCTATCATCGCAAAAGAATCTGATCTGTTAAGTGCAATTGGTGCGTCATCCTCAATATTAACTGACAGCGTGCTAGTTGCTGAGGTTACGCCATCCGCAACAGTCACACCAAAGTTAATTGATTTCACATCTTCAATATTCACGCCACTGTGATCTACTGGGGCAAATAAATTGAACGCGTAATGACCTGAATTATCGACACTCGCTGTTGCCACTGCATGTGTACCAGCCATGGCTGTTAATTGTTGCGTACCACTACCTAGCCAAGTCACAGCCACGCCGCCAGAAGTCAATACTTCATTAGGTTGTGATAAGGTAATCGTTAAGTTACCCGCAGCATTACTAATTTGCAAATTACCGTCAATAGAACTCGCATTCGTAGTATCTGGATTGCCCGCAGTATCTTGTAAGCCACCTGCTAAGCCCTCTTCTGACACATTGACTGTCACCGAAGCAACTTCAACATTATGAATAGCGGCAGCGATATTTAAACTGACGGTTGCTGTATTAAATCCACCATTACCATCCGCAACAGTGTAAGTGAATGAAGCAGGCCCACTGTAGTGGGCGTCTGGCGTGAAAACAACTTGCCCATTAAGCAAGGCAAATGTGCCGTGAGCTGCTGCCTGAACGCTACTTATCGTGAGATTATCACCATCAACATCTTTATCATTGGCAAGTAAAGTAGCGAAATCCACAACCAAAGACGCGCCTTCATTACCAACGATTACACCATCAGCCACTGCATCTGGCGCATCGTTGACGGAATTAATATTAAGATTAACCGTAGCGGTATCAACGCCACCATTGCCATCTGAAATAGTATAAGTAAATGAAGCTGGGCCGTTGTAATTGGTATCTGGTGTGAATACTACCTGACCACTCACAATCGCAACCGTGCCATGCACGCCCGCTTGCACGCTGGTGATGATGAGTTTGTCGCCATCAATATCGGCATCATTAGCAAGTAATGTTGCAAAATTAATGGCTAATGGAACATCTTCATTGCCAGTAATGAGAGCATCGTTAACAGCAACTGGTGTATCATTTTCCGGGTTGATATTGAGGCTGACTGTTGCCGTGTTAGTACCACCTTTACCATCTGAAATGGTATAAGTAAATGAGGCTGGGCCATTGTAATTAGCTTCTGGCGTGAAAACCACTTGACCACTTACAATGGCAACCGCGCCGTGCACGCCTGCTTGCACACTAGTAACAGTCAGCTTGTCACCGTTTGCATCTGTATCATTCGCTAATAATGTAGCCATATTGATGACAAACGCATGGTCTTCTTGGCCTGTCACGCTATCATTTACCGCATTTGGTGCCGTGTTGTCTTTTGGAATAGTCAAACAAACTGTAGCAGTATCGCTACTTGCATTTCCGCAACCACCTTTGCCATCGCTGATGGTATAAGTAAATGTAGCTGGACCACTATAGCCTGCATCTGGTGTAAATACCACTTTGCCGTTAACTAAGGCAACTGTACCGTGAGTGGCACATTGTACGGAGGTAATTGTCAGCTTGTCGCCATCTACATCTTGGTCGTTAGCCAAAAGTGTTGCTGGATCAATAGTCACCTTGCCTGGAGCCGCCACCGCGATGTTGTCATTCACAGCATCTGGGCGATCATTCACAGGGCTAATCGATAGGTTGACTGTAGCGGTGCTGGTACCACCATTTCCATCTGAAACGGTATAGGTAAATGACGCGGGACCATTATAGTTAGCGATTGGCGTAAATGTCGCAGTGCCATTGATTAACGATACCGTGCCATTCAAAGCCCCCTGCACACTTGTAAGGGTTAATTTGTCGTGATTTTTATCTGTGTCGTTACTTAATAAGTTAGCGACTGAAATAACTACCGGCTGATCTTCACAGCCAGAAAAACAATCATTTTTTGCAACGGGAGCAATATTAGGTTCATAACAATTATATTTATAACCAACACAAGGGTTATAGCCACAACCGTAATAATAACTGTAAAAAATGCTTATGATATTTCGTTCTCGCCATAAAAAATTAAAGTTTATTTATGGTCGAATAATACCGATAAAGCACCAATCTCACACCCACTCAAATGGGTGGCTAAATTTAAAATACCCTTTAAAATCAAAAAGTAAAATCACACCTAAAGAGTAGTTATCAATTTTTTACAATTAAAAAGGCCATGCATAAGCACGGCCTTTTTATGTTTAAAACGCTCATTTAAACTAATCGATAATAACTAGCTCATCACTAACAAAAAATGCGTTGAGGTGAGCGGCTACATTAAACATAATCCAACTCACTCCTAAACGACTAATCAACTACTAAAGTGCCATTTTTAAGCAAGGCTTGCAGAAGCTGCGTCTCATTGCCAGCTGTAGCCCCTGTTGCTGTGTAAAGATCGACCCCTTTGAATATAATGGTTTGATCCTCTTGACCAGCTACAAAGTTAGTCCCTGTTGCATTGGTACCATTAAAGTGGCCTGTAGAACTGATGTGCATTGTTGTCTGCAAGGTTGCACCAGACCCCGTCACAGCAAAGTCTAAATAATTGAGCAAGTTGCCAATTTGGGGTGTGCTTCCATTATTCACTTCTGTTGATTGCTCCCCCACTAATAAATCACGCAAATCAATGGAGTCACCATGAACATTACTTGAATCGATGAAAGTTTGACCGTTTACAACAATTGAACCTGCTGCGTTGTTAGCATAGGTAAAATCAGTAATCGTATCGACATTTGGTATGCCTATCGAGCCTTTATCACTCAGGTTCCACTCAAAAATATCATTGCCAGTGCCTCCGATAAGCGTGTCATTACCCTTTCCGCCTATCAGCCTGTCGTTACCAGCGCCGCCATCTAATATGTTATTACCATCATTACCTGTAATGCGGTTATCAGCAGCATTACCTGTCACATTGCTATTAAGACTTCCATTCAATAACACGTTCTCAATGTTAGGAACGAGATTCATATTATAAGTACCAACATTGTAGCCAGCATCTATCTCTACCGTGTCAACACCTTCACCGGCATTCTCAGTAATCACATCACCTGCACTGTCAATGCGGTAAATATCATCGCCTAAACCACCAATTAAAGTGTCGTTACCAGCGCCACCGACTAAAATATCATTACCATCACCACCATTAAGCGTATCGTTGCCAATGCCACCATCCAAGTAATCTGCCCCCCCATTACCAATCAATATATCATCCCCACCGAAGCCTTGAATATAATCTCGACCCTCGTTACCGACCAAGGTATTACCAGCACTATCGCCATCAAGAACTGAGCCAGTGCGAATTTCGTACTGCTGATTAGTTGAAGTTTCCACAATGTCTTGAATTCTAGTATCCGTAAGCGCTGGCGCAGTGCTATTTGAGAAAAATGCAACGCTATCAAGCGAGAACGGCACCCAAGTGCTACTGCTGGAAGGTTTAAAGTCAAACGTTAAATTGGCATTACCACCTTGCTCCCAGTACAGCAATTCAATAGAGGTAAGCCCACTAATAGCCTCACTTACTTCAACGTTGTTATAGATACGCACTGTAGGCGCTTGATTACCATCGTACTCAAGTAAGGTTTCACCACCGATTTTCAGCCTAAAACCATCATCGGCTATCACTCTAAAGTCATAGTTTCCGCGCTCTAGATACACAAAACCAGACATACGCAACATCGCATCAGTCGTTGTACCCAAACCAGTATTAATACCAACCGTAGTACCCGTTCCTGTTGGTGTACCAGTTTGCACCACTGCAGATGGAGCATCTTGATCAAGGAAATTGCTTAGTGCGCGAGTAGTACTTAGCGCTACACCATCCTCTGGCAATAAAGCGTTACCTGCGCCTTGTTTTTCATTTGAGCCCAAACTACTGTTTACCACTGGTGAAAGCCCATAGTTTAACGTTTTAACGTAGAACTGCACGTCAGCGGCATTTGATGCAGCCGATGCGTTAGTGCCAACTACATTTCCGCTACCGCCCATCGCTAAGTCACGTCCGTTAATAATCTTAGCAATGTCTTCTACAGAATCAAGGTTTGAAGTGGTTCCTAGCGTAGTAGCCGTAGTATCGTCAGCATGAACCCGGTTCCCCGCTGTCACCGTATCGTTATAGCCATAATATTCACCACTTAAACCAGAGGTTGCAATCAATTGAACATCTGGCGTATGCGCTGTAAAGTCGTACGAGCCACCCACTTGCACAGTAATAGTAGCGGTATCATAGCCACCGTTACCATCAGTGATTTTATAAGTAAACACATCATTAGCCGTTTGGCCATTCAGCAAGTTTTGAGTCGCGCCGCGTGTATTATCCAAGGTGTAGGTATAACTTCCATCTGCAGCAATTTGTAAGGTACCGTAAATACCGCTTACTGTTACAGGTGAACCTAAAGCTGCAGTACCTGCTGGTGCTGAAGCGCCAGCTGCAACGCCTGTTACCTGTAGAGGACTGCCTTCAACATCGGTATCAGCGACATTACCTGTACCGCCTGTAATAGCATTACCAGTTAAAGTGGTGATTGCAGTATCTTCGTACAATTTAACCACTGGCGCATCATCTTTTGCATCCGGTGGATTGTTAAAGGTAATGCTGTTGACTGCCACATTACTATTACTTGTACCGTCACTTACCACTACGCTAACAGTTCTAGTAATAGCGCTTGGGCTAGCAGCGTTATTATCAAACGTAATCGCCTGAATTGCTGTTTGATACTGCGCCAAGGTTCCACTGCCAGTTAACGTAATGGTATGTGCCGTCGCATCATAAGCGCTGGCAACAATACCACCAGGCATTGTTCCTGCAGCCAAGAAATCGCTGGCTTGTGCATTTGTGAGAGTGATTGTAGCGCTCGTAATCGCAGTTGAATCAATATCTGCAACAACCACACTCGTATGTGCAATTGAAACAGGCGTACCTGTTACTGTACTAAAGTAGCTAGCATAGCCAGTTCCTGCTGCCGTGGCATCTAAATCAATCGTTGGCGCTGCGTTGACTGCCACTGAAGTAATAGTAGTAATCGCCGTATTGCTGTTAGTAATGCCATCAGTTACCACAACACTTACACTACGCGCTAAGGTACTGGTAGAACTTGTATCGAAGCTAATAGCGCGGATTGCCGCTTGGTATTGCGCCAGTGTTGCCGTTCCACTTAAAGTAATAACACCTGTTGCAGAGTTATATACCGTTGCAGTAATACCAGAAGGTAATGTGCCCGCAACCAGTACATCAGCACCTTGCCTATTCGTTGCACTTAAGGTGATCGTTGCACCTGTAATCGCGGTTGAATCAGGGTCAGTAATAGTAATATCAGTATCAGCAATTGCCACTGGGTTACTAGTCACTGTACTGAACGTAGTTGCGTAAGCTGTGCCTGCAGCTGTGCTGTTATTACCATCTAAATCTAGCACTGGTGCATCGTTGACTGCAGTCACCGTTACGGTAGTAGTGGCTGTATTACTGTTACCAATACCATCATTCACTGTGACTGTAATAGTGCGTGCAGCACCTGTATAAGGATTGTCTGAAGTGCTTGAATAAGTCACCGCTTGAATTGCAGTGAGGTAATTTGCTTTAGTTGCGCTACCTGTTAAGGTCACCACGTTACCAGAGAGTGTGGCAGTAATACCCGCTGGCATAGCGCCAAATGACAACACATCACCTGCATACGGGTTGGTCAGCGTTATCGTTGCACTCACCATATTAGCTGAGTCAGCATCAGTAATGGTCACATCAGTATCAGCAATTGACACACCAGCTGCATTTTCAGTGTAGGTTCTAGCGAAGTTATTACCTGTAGCGCCACTACTATTATTAGCATCTAAATCAATGACTGGGCGAACCGTTGCATCGTCATTCAGAATCGTGCCCACACCTAAATTATCAGAAATAGTAGCGTTAGTTGCAGCACTTAAATTGACGTTAAAGGTTTCATCTGCTTCATTCACAGCATCATTAATAACAGTCACCGTAATAGTTTTAGTTGTCTCGCCTGGAGCAAAAGTCAACGTACCACTAGTAGCTGTATAGTCACTATTACCTGTAGTTGCCGTACCATTACTTGTAGCGTAGTTCACCGTAACCGTTTGGTAAGATGCATTTGATAACGTCACAGTAAAGACTCTAGTACCAACGTTTTCGTAAGCCGATACATCATTAATACTGATTGTAGGTTGGCTATCATTATCTGTAATCGTACCGACTGCAGTCACGTCACCTACCGTTAAATTGTAGGTTTCAGCTGGCTCAAACACTGTGTCATTGATCGTTGGTACAGTGACAGTAAAATTGGTTACGCCCGCTGGCACATTAAGTGCGCCATTTACCAAAGTGACACCATTACTGAATGTAGGAGCGGTACTAAAATCTGACCCAGGCGTTGCAGTAATTCCTGCTAAGTTGTAGGGTAAGGTGATTGACGAAGTAGTGGTTGCACTTAGTGTGACTGTATGAACCAAACTTGTACCCTCTGCCTGTGTCGCAGCAGTCACAGCACTTACTCCAACCACTGTGACAGATACGTTGGCAGTTTCTGTTGCGCCTCCACTAGTCACCGTGTAAGTAAAGTTAGGAACAGTACCTATAAAGTTTGTGGTTGGTGTAAACACAAGGTTACCCGCTACTAACTGTACACTACCATTCGTTACAGTGACAGCCGCACCACCATCCGTAACGGCTGAGCCATTCACAGCGGTAATAGTGTGTCCTGCATTTTCAAAGGTATCATTTGCATTCACATTAATGGTGATCGGACTATTTTTAACGGTCTGTGCACTATCCGCAGCAATATCTGCCACTGGCGTAATATTAATTGCCGTGGTATTTGTTGTAGTAAGTGCGCCACCAGATCCAGTATTTCCACCATCATTAGTTGCCATGGTCAGTGTAACTGAGCTAGTAGAATCAGCGACACCTTGCGTAAATATAGGTTGATTAGCTACTGCAGCTAAATACGCATTGATGTTAGCTACCGTACCTACCAGTTGTAAGCTACCTGTACCTGAACCAGACACAGTAACACTACCCGCAGTCGCAGCAACTAACGTACCTGTTGGAACTGACAAAGTCACTGTTACATTACTGCTACCAGCATCTACATCTGCAATGGATAAGCCAGTAAGCTTGATTGCAGCGTCTTCATTGCCAGTAATTGTCGTCATTGTATTGACTGGCGCGTCGTTCACTGGGGTCACGTTGATGGTGATGGTGTTCGCGCTTTGGTCGGTGTTTTGACCACCATTGGCAGTGCCGCCATTGTCCACCACTTGGAAGGTGAAGTTGGCACTGGCAGTGCTGTTGGCTGCTGGCGTGTACACCAGGGTGCCGAGGCTGCCAGCAGCAATGCTTTGACCAGCAGTGACGGCTACGCCGCCTAAGGTCAGGCTGCCGCTAGTCGGTAAGGTCGTGATGATCACCGCTTGTAGGCTGTTGGCTGGGCTGTCGTTAGGGTCTGTGAAGCCAAACTCGGCAGCGGTGAAGCTGTGTCCAGTGTCTTCTAGGGTGCTGATGGTGTTGTCGGTGCCCGCTGGCGCGTCGTTCACTGGGGTCACGTTGATGGTGATGGTGTTCGCGCTTTGGTCGGTGTTTTGACCACCATTGGCAGTGCCGCCATTGTCCACCACTTGGAAGGTGAAGTTGGCACTGGCAGTGCTGTTGGCTGCTGGCGTGTACACCAGGGTGCCGAGGCTGCCAGCAGCAATGCTTTGACCAGCAGTGACGGCTACGCCGCCTAAGGTCAGGCTGCCGCTAGTCGGTAAGGTCGTGATGATCACCGCTTGTAGGCTGTTGGCTGGGCTGTCGTTAGGGTCTGTGAAGCCAAACTCGGCAGCGGTGAAGCTGTGTCCAGTGTCTTCTAGGGTGCTGATGGTGTTGTCGGTGCCCGCTGGCGCGTCGTTCACTGGGGTCACGTTGATGGTGATGGTGTTCGCGCTTTGGTCGGTGTTTTGACCACCATTGGCAGTGCCGCCATTGTCCACCACTTGGAAGGTGAAGTTGGCACTGGCAGTGCTGTTGGCCGCTGGCGTGTACACCAGGGTGCCGAGGCTGCCAGCAGCAATGCTTTGACCAGCAGTGACGGCTACGCCGCCTAAGGTCAGGCTGCCGCTAGTCGGTAAGGTCGTGATGATCACCGCTTGTAGGCTGTTGGCTGGGCTGTCGTTAGGGTCTGTGAAGCCAAACTCGGCAGCGGTGAAGCTGTGTCCAGTGTCTTCTAGGGTGCTGATGGTGTTGTCGGTGCCCGCTGGCGCGTCGTTCACTGGGGTCACCGTGATCACCGCATTCGCCGGGCTAGTTGAAACCAAGCCTAAATTGTCTGTGACGGTGAATGGGATGGTGACCGTGCCGTTGAAATCCGCGGCGGGTACAAATTTAAGGCTGGCCGCTTGGACGGGCGTTAATATTGTTGCAGTCGTTACCGCAGTCACACCATCGGCTAAGAACAGTACACCTTGGTTGGATGGCGGTAAGCCGCTGACTTTGACACTGGCAACCGTACCATCAATGTCTGTACCGCTGAGGTTAACAGCTATGCTGACGCTGTCTTCCGGCGCGCTAATGGCGTAGGCCGTGGCAATCGGGGCATCGTTCACTGGGGTCACATCAATCGTGACTTTGTTAGGGGTTGCATCAAATCCACCAGCGTTGTCTTGTACGCTAAAGGTGAAGCTGGCGTAGGCTGCGCCATTGGCGTTAGCGACTGGGGTAAAGACGAGCTTACCTGCAGCGATATCCGCCGCAGAGATGATGTTGCCTGTGGCAACTGCCACGCCGTTAAGCGTCAGTGTGCCGTTAGTCGGTAGGCTGTCAATACGTACATTGGCTAAGCTTTGGCCGGCATCTGGGTCATTGAAGGCAAAGTCTGTCACATTTAATGTGAGCGTGGTGTCTTCGTCTATGATTTTAACAGTATCCGCACTGGTCGGCAGTGTGTTGTTGCCTACCGTGATGTTGACTGTACCAGTATCGGCTAAGCCGCCTGTCAGTTTATCTTGTACAACGTAATCAAAGCTGGCTGGTCCAGTGTAATTGTTATTTGGCGTGAAGGTGATGACGCCAGTGACACTAATATTAACCGTGCCATTGGGAACTCCGATCGTTTGCGCCGCGCCAGTGACAGCGACGCCGTTGATCGATTGTATCGTTAGCGTGTCGCCGTCTACGTCAGTGTCATTACCTAGTAAGTCAAGTGGTGCTGAGGTCGTGTTAATAGGCGTATTGGCGAAATCATCAACAGCAACCGGCGCGTCGTTCACTGGTGTCACTGGGTTGATTGTGACTGTCGCTGGGCTTGATGGTAAGCCTTGGTTGTCAGTCACGATGTAGGTGATCGGTGCAACCGGGCCGTTGTAGTTTAAGGTTGGGACGAACTGGATCGTCGCCGCTTGCGCTGGCGTTAATGGGGTGTTCAATGGGACCGCGACTGGTGGAGTGCCTGGCAGACCATCGTTGTCGTAGACTAATCTGCCTTGCGCCGGCGTCGGGCCTGCAGTAATGGTGTAGCTGGCAATGGTGCCGTCTACGTCGGTGCCTGATAACGGAACGTTAATCGTGGTGTCTTCTGTCGGCGTGATGCTGCCGTTAGCCGCTATCGGTGCATCGTTCACTGATGTCACCGTGATCACCGCATTCGCCGGGCTAGTTGAAACCAAGCCTAAATTGTCTGTGACGGTGAATGG
Organism: Methylotenera versatilis 301; assembly: GCF_000093025.1. Classification (GTDB taxonomy): domain Bacteria; phylum Pseudomonadota; class Gammaproteobacteria; order Burkholderiales; family Methylophilaceae; genus Methylotenera; species Methylotenera versatilis. The sequence continues at coordinate 804,675 of NC_014207.1, read as the reverse complement.
GATGGTGACCGTGCCGTTGAAATCCGCGGCGGGTACAAATTTAAGGCTGGCCGCTTGGACGGGCGTTAATATTGTTGCAGTCGTTACCGCAGTCACACCATCGGCTAAGAACAGTACACCTTGGTTGGATGGCGGTAAGCCGCTGACTTTGACACTGGCAACCGTACCATCAATGTCTGTACCGCTGAGGTTAACAGCTATGCTGACGCTGTCTTCCGGCGCGCTAATGGCGTAGGCCGTGGCAATCGGGGCATCGTTCACTGGGGTCACATCAATCGTGACTTTGTTAGGGGTTGCATCAAATCCACCAGCGTTGTCTTGTACGCTAAAGGTGAAGCTGGCGTAGGCTGCGCCATTGGCGTTAGCGACTGGGGTAAAGACGAGCTTACCTGCAGCGATATCCGCCGCAGAGATGATGTTGCCTGTGGCAACTGCCACGCCGTTAAGCGTCAGTGTGCCGTTAGTCGGTAGGCTGTCAATACGTACATTGGCTAAGCTTTGGCCGGCATCTGGGTCATTGAAGGCAAAGTCTGTCACATTTAATGTGAGCGTGGTGTCTTCGTCTATGATTTTAACAGTATCCGCACTGGTCGGCAGTGTGTTGTTGCCTACCGTGATGTTGACTGTACCAGTATCGGCTAAGCCGCCTGTCAGTTTATCTTGTACAACGTAATCAAAGCTGGCTGGTCCAGTGTAATTGTTATTTGGCGTGAAGGTGATGACGCCAGTGACACTAATATTAACCGTGCCATTGGGAACTCCGATCGTTTGCGCCGCGCCAGTGACAGCGACGCCGTTGATCGATTGTATCGTTAGCGTGTCGCCGTCTACGTCAGTGTCATTACCTAGTAAGTCAAGTGGTGCTGAGGTCGTGTTAATAGGCGTATTGGCGAAATCATCAACAGCAACCGGCGCGTCGTTCACTGGTGTCACTGGGTTGATTGTGACTGTCGCTGGGCTTGATGGTAAGCCTTGGTTGTCAGTCACGATGTAGGTGATCGGTGCAACCGGGCCGTTGTAGTTTAAGGTTGGGACGAACTGGATCGTCGCCGCTTGCGCTGGCGTTAATGGGGTGTTCAATGGGACCGCGACTGGTGGAGTGCCTGGCAGACCATCGTTGTCGTAGACTAATCTGCCTTGCGCCGGCGTCGGGCCTGCAGTAATGGTGTAGCTGGCAATGGTGCCGTCTACGTCGGTGCCTGATAACGGAACGTTAATCGTGGTGTCTTCTGTCGGCGTGATGCTGCCGTTAGCCGCTATCGGTGCATCGTTCACTGATGTCACCGTGATCGGTGTTGTAGCCACAGGTGAAACCGCACCCTGATTATCCGTTACAATAAATGGAATATTAACAGTACCATTGAAATTAGATGTTGGGTGGAATACCAAACTAGCAGCCTCAGCTGGAGTAAGGGGTGCACCCGCAACTACAGGAGTACCATCAGCTTTAGTCAACACACCTTGGCTAGTTAACGGTAAAGTTGTGACAGATACTGAGGCAACGGTACCATCCGAGTCTGTACCCGACAAATTAACAACAATATCGCCACCATCTTCAGCACCTGTCGCTGGCGTTATCACGCCTACTGGCGCTGCGTTTGCCGTGCCTGTTGCACCAGAGTTATTGAGACCATATCTATCATCATCCTGAGCCGCAGTTGGATCAGCCGTTACTCTGCCATCAGTATCGTACTCATAGGCAAACTTGAATCTATTTAGATCATCATTAATTCTTAGTAAGTTAACAAAGTCAAAACCGTGAATAGTAAACGTACCATTACCGGCAGCAGTTTCTTCTAAGACATCATTAATGTCTTGACCGCCTTCAATGGCTTTAATGACCGTATCAATGGTTGCTACATTCACTGCGCTGTCTAAGGCATCTGGCGCAATCAGGTTAGTCAGCTCAGGCGTAAAGGCGACCAGTTGCTCGGCAGCAATATGTATCACTCGGCCATTAGACAGCTCCAAATCAACAAACACGCCCTTCCCTGTTTGGATTGCGTCGCTAGACTGTATTTGATCACCTAAATGCAGGTCACGCTTAGCACCATTATCTGAAAGTGCTACTGCTGTGCCTGTCATTGCTACGATTTTACCGATGATTGCCATGATTACGTCCTAAATTAACTCTTAATTGATTGTGAATACTTCAAAGTCTAATGCTTAAAATTAACTTGCTTTATTTTTCTTACATACTTTTTCTACAATCGCATTAAACATGCTTTTTCACTATAAATATATTGTACTAATGGCCAATAACAATGCAGGGAAAATACACTTGCTAAAGCCTTCAATATAGAAAAGCCACACAAATACCATCTTCATTAAAAGATGTCGCCATTACCAATAACGCCATAATTAAGTGTATCTTGATACCAATGATCAAATATTTATATACTAACCACCGCATATAGATAGCCATGGAGCGCTAGTTATCTCGGGTTTTATCAAAAATTCAGTTGCATTTACCCGGCCTATCAACTTAATTGCATTGATTGCATTGGTATTTTTCTGCGTTACTGGCATTTACGCAGCCAGTTGCGACTTCAACAAACTAAGTAGCCTAGCTAAACAAAGATATGGCGACGAGGCGTATCAAGATGTAGTAGAGCTTCAACAATTAATCACACAATTAAAAACCGCGACCGAGGCGGAAAAACTCAAGCAGATAAACGATTTCTTTAACCGGAAAATCAATTATGCAGAAGATATAGACTTGTGGGGAAAGTCAGACTATTGGGCAACGCCTTTAGAGGCAATCGGTCGTCAAGCTGGCGATTGCGAAGATTACAGCATTGCCAAATATGTGTTTTTAAAAGTATTAAATGTGCCTAATGACAAACTCAGACTCACTTACGTGCGTGCTGAGTTAAACTTTGATGGCATCAGAACAGTGCGGGCACACATGGTACTGAGCTACTACCCCACGCCGCAATCTACTCCGCTCATTTTAGATAGTTTAAAACCAGAAATTTTACCAGCGTCCAGCAGACCCGATTTAACGCCAATTTTTAGCTTTAATGACAAGGGTATTTGGGTCGGTTCAAGCAGCAAACCCAAGGGCGAAGCAACTTCTCACCTCTCCAAATGGCTGGATGTGCTAACACGCATGCAAGCGGATGGAATAGAATAATCAAAAGCAAGGATATTAAAATGTCACTGATAAAACAACTTTGGTTAGCAATCATATTTATACTCATACTCGCCAGTGGTGGCAGCTTTGTATTAAGCACACTATCGAGTAAAAATTATTTAGAAGAGCAATTGCAGCTCAAGAACCTTGATAACGCGACATCGCTGGCATTATCCATATCCCAAATGCAAAAAGATGCAACGACGATAGACTTGCTCATTTCCGCGCAATTTGATTCTGGTCACTATCGTTATATCGGCTTATTTGACCCTAACGGGAAGATGATCAGCGAACGTGTTAACGCCAATAGTAAAACCAAAGCACCCTCTTGGTTTACCAAGCTGATCCCAATTAAAGCGCAAGCAGGCGTTGCTGAGGTGCAAGATGGCTGGAAGCAATTCGGCTCAATCACTTTGGAAAGCGACTCTAATTTTGCCTACGATAAACTTTGGGATACCACCATAGAAATCGCGCTTTGGGCGTCGCTTATAGGCTTACTAGCCTGCTACGGTGGCGGCAAAATTTTAGAGAAAATCTTAAGTCCGTTGGATGATGTTGTGAATCAAGCCAAGGCAATTGGTGAGAATCGCTTCATCAGCATCACCGAACCAAAAACTACTGAATTTAAAGCAGTCGTCAATGCGATGAATAGCCTTTCTAATCGCATTAAAAACACCGTGACAGAAGAGTCATCTCGACTAGAGGAGTTACGTTACCAAGCTAACTTTGAGCCAATTACGGGGTTGATGAATTTCGACTATTTTATCCGTAGAGTGAACGCCAGTATTAGCCATGAAGAAACTTTTAGCTCAGGTATTTTGATTGTTACAAGACTCGCTAATTTAGCACTGATTGATCAAACACTCGGCCATCAGGAAACCAATACACTGTTAAAAAGAATAGGTGAGGCTTTGGATAATGAGTGTAAAAACCATTCACACCTTTATGCAGCGCGGTTAACAGGCACAGATTTCGGCATATTCTGCACTCGTCCATTGGATACGGATACGCTGGGCTTGCAAATTAAAGAACTGCTAATCAATGTAAGCCAAACAAAGCAGGAGACTTTGAGTGCTAACTTCTTGACCGTAGCGATTAATGTCACAAAATCAGACACAGCAGAGAATCTTGTTTCTATTTTAGAAGCAGCAGAAAAATTCATCTCGTTTATTGATAGCGTGGTTGATAAAGTAAATATTCAACACAGAAATACGCTGCATGTAATAAATCATAACGATCTCGTACAATATCGGAAAAATGACCAAGAAAATTGGAAAAAATTGCTCACATCTGCCCTAGATAACAGAAGAATCAGGCTTGAGCCTTACCCTGTCATCAATCAAAATGGTCAGTTAATTCATAATGAAAGCCCAGTCAGACTTCAGCTAGAGCCTAACGGCAAATGGTATTCTGCGGGCGAATTTATTACATGGGCAACGCAGCTTAATTTAATGAGCCGAGTAGATGAGTTAGTCTTAGAAACCGCACTAGGAAAGCTCGCTACGGGCACAGAATCTATCGGCCTGAATCTTTCAGCCAGCGCCATTTGCAACCCTGAGTTTATTGAAAAAACCTGCAAGTTGATTAAATTAAATATAAGCGTAGCCAGCCGCCTATATTTTGAGGTTCCTGAAAAAAGCGCTTTCGAATTCTCGGCTGAGTTCCGCCATTTTTGCAATCAGGTAAAACCATTAGGCTGTAAAGTTGGCATAGAACACGTAGGCACACATATTGCTCGCCTTGGTGAACTACATGACGTGGGCTTAGATTACATTAAAATTGATGTATCAATCATTAAGGATATTGATAGCAATGAAGGCAACAAAACACTGTTAAGAGGCTTATGCATGATTGCTCACTCTATTGGCGTAATCGCAATTGCCGAGGGCGTGCAAACCATTGATGAACAGACGACATTAAAACAAATTGGGATCGATGGCATGACAGGGCCAGGGATTCATATCGCTTAAAGCATTAAGCCAAGCAACATTGACCCACCTTAATTCGCACAGGGCCGTGCGAATTAACTCACTCAAGCTTAGTGTTTGTAATTACCGTTAAGCATCAACGCTAATTGCAGTCTGTCTTTAGCTCTTAATCGTTCAAAAGTAGAAGCTAGATGTGCCTTTACCGTTCGTTCAGTGATGCTCAAAATTCTAGCAATCTCTTTATTGCTAGATCCTTTTGCTGCCTCTAAAGCCACTTCTTTTTCACGTTTTGTCAGCTTACCTAATAAAGTATCAACTTGTTCAGGGCGATTAGTCACTAACTTTGTAGAGGTCTCGATTAAGGCCTGAAGAATATCTTGTCCCACCCACAAGCCGCCATGGCTGATGACTGCTTTAATCTCTTTAAGTACCGCAGGCGCTATATGCGCATGACAATAGCCCATTGCACCTAGTTTTAAAGCATGGATAGACTCAGCATGGTTTGGCACATTGGCAAGTACTACAATCTTTGCACCTTGATGGTTTTTCATAATAGCCGCAATAGTATTTTCCATCCATTGCTGGCGATCTTCATTCATGTGCAACCAAAAGATACAAGATTCGGCGGCTTTGCTCTTTGTGGCTACGCGCTCAAGAACTTCTGGCACGATGGCAGCTAATGTAGATTTAGGAAATGCTTTAGTCCAACTGTCTATACCGGCAGGCAATTTTGTAATGAAAATATCCTGCATTTATCTCTCACTAAATGCGTATGATTTTGCCTTTAATACCGGCTTAAGCAAGTATGAAAGTACCGTCTTCTTACCCGTCATAATGTCTACCTGAGCCACCATACCAGGAATAATCGGCAAGCCTTTACCTAAGCTAGACTTTAAGGTGCGTACTCTCACAACGTAATAAGCATTACCTTTTTCATCGACAATCGAGTTAGCTGAAATGCTTTCCACCTTTGCATCGAGCGCACCGTATATGCTGTAGTCATAAGCAGTTAGCTTAACCACTGCAGGTTGTTCTAATCGAATAAACGCAATATCTTTGATTTGAATTTTAGTTTCTAATATTAGTGCTTCGTCGGTAGGCACTACTTCTAGCACCTCTTTACCTGGCTGTATCACGCCTCCAACAGTATTGAAGAATAAGCGACTGACTTTACCATTAACAGGTGATTTTAAGGTTGCTTGATTGACTTTATCGGTCAGCCCTACGCTCGTTTCAGTGATGCTATTCAGGCGCGCTGTGATGTCATTAAGTTCAGTACGCACTTTGCTTTTAAAGGTTTGATCAACTTCCGTCACTTTACGTCTTGCCTCACCGATTGAGGATTCAATACGGCTAATTTGCGCACGTGCTTGGTCAATATCACCTTTAGCTTTGGTGGACTCTCTTTCTAGTTTAAGTATGTCGATTTCAGAAACAGCACCGCTTGCCAATAAAGGTCTATTTGCAGCCAATTCTTTAGTCGCAGACTCATAATTCTTTTCTGCGACTTCTTTACGATACTGCACTTCGATTAACTCTTTCTCTCTCTGATCCATTTGATCGCGAGCGATACTAATGGTGGACTGCAACTCTTCTTTACTAGAAATATACAAAGCATATTCTTGGTCGTAAGTTTGCGGCGCATTCATTTGTACCTGTTTTGGCGGATTAAATGCTGTACCTTCAGCTAAGGCAGTCAGCCTAGACTGCTTTGCCAATAACGCTAAATACTGGGTTTGATTTTCTCTTAATGATGAAACAGCCCGCGTTTCATCAATGCGAATCAGTGGCGTACCAACCTTAACAGCTTGTCCTTCAGCCACCAATATTTCAGAAACAATGCCTCCATCCAAAGACTGAATTACTTGCACTTGCTTAGAAGGAATCACCCGACCTTCGCCGCGCGTCACTTCATCCACTTTTGCAAAAAATGCCCAAATGATTAACACTGCTAAGGCTGCCGCAATGCTATACAACAGCACCTTTGCTCTTAGTGGTGTCTGTTCTAAAATCGCCAAATCGGCTTCGTCATCCCAATGCAAATCTTCTCTAGTTTCAGTGGGTGCCATTTTATCTAATAGATGATAAATAGGCTTAGTAAGCCACGTTTGCTTTTTGAAAGCTTCGTTTAGCTGACCGATTCTTTTAAATAGATTTTCACTCATAGTGCTTTACCTACTTTGCCACTGCGTAACGCTTCCGTCACTTGTTCTTTAGGTCCATCTGCCACAATTCGGCCAGAATCAATCACAATAATACGATCAACCAAATCATATAAAGCGGAACGGTGAGAAATTAATACCAACGTTTTATTCTTGGTAGCCTCTACAAGGCGGCGCTTAATCGCATCTTCACCCGAGTGATCCATCGCACTGGTTGGCTCATCTAACAACAATATTGCAGGATTACCAATCAACGCCCTAGCGATACCAACACCTTGGCGCTGACCGCCAGATAAGGTTTCGCCACGCTCACCAATCTGCATATCAAAACCTTTAGGATGTGCATTAATGAACTCATCAATACCACCCACATGCGCCGCTGCAAGTACTGCAGCATCGTCGACGTGTTGTGCTGAAATGGTTAAGTTATCGCGCATCGTGCCATAAAACAAATGCGTATCCTGTTGCACATAGCCTACACATCGTCTCAATTCAGCCGGATCAATTTGGCGCGCATCAATGCCATCCACCAAAATTGCACCTGCTGTCGGCTGATATAAACCCAGCATCAATTTATGTATGGTTGATTTACCAGAGCCCATGCGACCTAGCAAAGCCACATGCTCGCCCGCTTTAATTTTGAATGACACTTTTGTCAGCGCATCTTGCTCGCTACCTGGATAGCTAAAACTCACTTCCCTGAATTCAATATTGCCAGTAAAGGCTGGGCGCGATAAAAACTTAGCATCCAATGGACGCTCTAGTGGGCGCTTCATAATCTCATCTAATGATGTCAGTGCAGTTGCCGCATTATGATATTGCGTTAACAAACCCGCTGTTTGTGCGATGGGTACTAACGCGCGCGAAGCCAGCATCGTGCAGGCAATCAAGCCCCCCATCGTTAAATCGCCATTCACTACTAAATAAACACCTAGCACCACAAGTGAAATGTTAATCAACTGCTGAATCGTGCTTGCGCCGTTGTTGATAGATGAAGATAGCAATCTTAACTTGCTCGATACTTCAGTGAGAAAGTGCGCGCTATGTTCCCATTTACGCTGCATTTGCCCTTCAATGCCTAAAGCTTTCACCGTTTCAAGGCCCACCAGACTTTCAATCAATGTAGCGTTTCTAATAGCACTTGCGCGATACATGGTTTCAGAAAGCTCATGCATTTTAGTTTGCACGCTAAATGAGTACACTAAAATCAAAACCGCTCCCAAAATCACAGGAATAATCATATATGGAGAAATCCAAGCCATCACCACAATAAAAATCAGGCCAAATGGAATATCAATAAGCGTTGTAATTGTGGCAGATGTGATGAAATCACGAACAGTTTCAAACGAGCGTAAATTAGAAGCGAAAGAGCCTACAGAGTTAGGTCTTTGCTCAAGACGTATGCCTAGCACTTGCTCCATGATGCGTGCAGTAAGCTTCACATCGACTCGTGTACTCGCCCAATCAAGGAAGTAACCACGCAAGGTTCTGAGAATTAAATCACCAATAATCATCAGCGAAATACCAATCGCCATCACCCATAAAGTCTCAACAGCGCGATTCGGCACAACACGGTCATATACATTCATCGTGAATAATGGCATCGCCAAAGCGAACATATTCACCACAAAAGCAGCCACCATAATGTCACGGTAAATACGACTATTCTCTGCCAACGTACCCCAAAACCAATGACGTAATCTAACTTTTCCAACAATAGGCGCACGCTGATCAAACGCATATTTAGCTTTTGCTACAATGTAATAGCCTGAACAACGCTCTTCTAACTCATTAATTGCAATCGATATTTCCGCATCACCGAGTTCAGGAAAAATCACATTCGCTTTATTTTCACTGAAATCTAGCTTGGTCAAAACGCAAGCTTCTTCATCTTTCAACAATAAAATCGCAGGCAAAAACTCTGAACGAATTTTATCAATCGGTTTTTTTAACATAGTGACAGCTAGGTTAACACGCTCAGCTGAACGCTTAACTAGCGTAGGCGTCATTTTACCGTCACGTAACGGCAACCCTGAAATCAAGGCATCTTTGGAAGTGGCAACATTTTGAATACGGCAAATAAGTACAAGGCTATCTAACAAGGTATCAACAACACCTATATTTTCACCTTTAACATTTTCAATTTGAGTTAAGTTCTCAGCACTCATGTTTTTCCCTGTTAATCGTCACGCCCAAAAACCGATTGTACTACTTGTTCTATAAATCATACTTTTTCAAAAAAAGTCACATCACATAAAGCGAACAGCAAGTTTAATGCCAAACAGGCGCAAGCTGTATAAAAATGAACTGCAATGGCGGTTTTATTGGTGGAAATTTACATAGCTTTACATATTTGCAAGCGACTAAAGCTAATATTTATTAGATTAAAAATTAGAATCACGAGCAAAATATAGCGCAATAGCCAAAGATTAAATCTCTAGCTTAAGAGGTCTTTATGGGCTAATTTGGGAGTTTTATTACAAGAGTAAATTCAATCTATAGCTAATCATGAATTTTGTGAGATTTTTGGAGGCGCGAACCAGAGTCGAACTGGTCTAAACGGCTTTGCAGGCCGCGGCATAACCGCTTTGCTATCGCGCCTTTTGTGTGAGAACTATTTTAAATGATAATTCTACATTAAAAGCTGAAACTAAAACGGCGAAAGCTTATTAGCATTCGCCGTTTTATATACTACTACCAAATTCGTGGAGCGGGAAACGAGACTCGAACTCGCGACCTATACCTTGGCAAGGTATCGCTCTACCAGCTGAGCTATTCCCGCGTCGTTAAGACAGGCGCCATTATAGCGACTTTCAGAATGTCGTCAATACCAATCGACATTCAAATTGCATATTTATTTCAGTTTTATTTTCCTTTTAATTTTGGCCATGCTGCCTTTAAATAATAAGCCATTGATAGCAATGTTAAAAATGCTGCCAACACGATTAAAGCATGTCCAAACAGCTGAGTTGGAAAAACACCCAAGCTACCTAAATCAATTTCATCCCAGTATAACAAGAACAAAATCGCTAGCATTTGTGCGGCCGTTTTTATTTTGCCTATCATCGCAACGCCCACGCTACTGCGTTGCCCTTCGCCCGCCATCCATTCACGAAGCGCACTAATGGCGATTTCTCGGCCGATAATAATTAAAGAAACAATTGCGCCTACGCGGCCAAACTCTACCAGCACAATTAATGCAGCTGCCACCATGAGTTTATCTGCAACTGGATCTAAAAAAGCACCAAACGATGAGGTTTGATTCCAGCGCCGCGCCAAGTAACCATCCAGCCAATCGGTAAATGATGCAATCGCAAATATGATGGTAATGAATATATTGACCGAATGTGAAGGCATTGCACTTAGCTTATGAAGATTTTCTGGCCAATAGAAGGCACCTACAAAGACAGGAATCAACAAAATGCGTAACCATGTAAGCATGGTTGGAATGTTAATTTTCATTTAACACTCCGTCATTTTTGCTGTTTTTCATTAGTGCAACTCTCCGTAAATTTTTTCCGCCAAACTCTGGCTGATGCCTTCAACTTGGGCGATTTCATCAATACTAGCACCCTTTACACCATCTAATCCACCAAAGCGCGTGAGTAGGGCCTTGCGGCGTTTTGCGCCTATGCCCTCAATATCTTCCAAACTAGAATGAAGTCGAGCCTTGGCGCGTTTAGCTCTATGCCCTGTGATGGCGAATCTATGCGCCTCGTCACGTATCTGTTGCAACAAATGTAAACCTTTATTGTCTTTTTCCAAGTTTAGCATTTCGCCCGTGTCAGAAAAAATCATGGTTTCCAACCCCGGTCTGCGTTCTTCACCTTTAGCTATGCCGACCAGTAGAATGTCCTCTAGACCTACTTCTGCCATCACTTCAACCGCAACACCTAATTGTCCTTTACCGCCGTCAATAAAGATTAAGTCGGGGCGCACGCCCTCGCCTGCCGCCACCTTTTTATAACGACGCGTCAACACATCCCTCATAGCTGCGTAATCATCGCCTGGCGTAATACCTGTAACGTTATAACGTCGATACTCGCTATTTTGCATATCTCCGCGGTCAAACACTACGCAACTACCCACAGTCGCTTCACCCATGGTGTGGCTAATATCAAAACATTCGATACGCTCGGTGTTATCGGGTAAATGTAGCGCTTCGCGCAAAGCCAGCAGTTTGGCAGTTTGATTAGCTGAAGTTGCGGCACGCTGACCTAGCGCCAAATCAGCATTGGTTTGCGCCATTTTCAGCCAAACGCGTTTATCGCCAATCGGATTGGTATTGATTTTCACCTTGCGTCCAGCTTGTTCACTTAGCACCTCTTCAAGTACAGCGGTTTCAATTTTAACGCCGACCACAATCAGCGGCGGTGTATTTTGCGCTACATAGTGCTGCGCAAGGAACGCCTCCATACTGGTTTCAAGTGTTTCGCCCTCTGTATTCTTAGGCATATAGCTTCTATCGCCCAAATGCCGCCCGCCACGGATCATCACCAAATTAATACAATGTTGACCTTGCAACTCAGCGCAGGCAATGACATCGGCATCAGAAACATTGAAGTCGCTGACAAACTGTTTGGCTTGCACCTGTCGCAGTGCTTGCATACGGTCACGAAACACGACCGCCATTTCATATTCCTGATTGGCTGCGGCAGTGTTCATCCGCGCGCCGAGCGCATCAATCACTTCATTAGTCTTGCCTTGCAAAAACATCGCGGCTTGATGCACGTCATTTTTGTAATTTTCATCCGAAATCAAGCCCACGCATGGCGCGGTGCAACGCTCAATCTGATGCTGCAAACAAGGTCGACTACGATTAGCAAACACCGTATTCTCACAGGTTCGCAACTTAAATACTTTTTGCAATAATTGAATGCTCTCGCGCACCGCAACGGAATTGGGAAAAGGCCCGAAGTATTGGTTACCTTTACGTTGTGTGCCGCGATGAAACGCCAAGCGCGGGGAATCATCACCCGTAATGACAATGTAAGGATAAGACTTATCGTCACGAAACAGCACGTTGTAACGTGGCATTAAGCCTTTAATCAGATTATTTTCCAGCAACAAAGCCTCAGCTTCATTGTGAGTGACCGTCGTTTCTATTTTAACAATATGACTCACCATCATGCGCGTGCGTGGGCTAGGCAAGTTTTTATTGAAATACGACGAAACCCGTTTTTTCAGGTCTTTGGCTTTACCCACATAAATCACCTCATCCGTGGCGTTTATCATGCGATAAACACCTGGCAGATTAGGCAGATTTTTTAATATGGGTTTAGGGTCGAACATGGGCTTATTTAGCTCTGACTGCATCTTCCGCTTTAGCTTCCGCGATACGCAACAAACGCGCCTCTTCGGCTTTTTTAGTATCTTCAATCTCGCGCATGACGCCTTTTAAATCAACGGCTTTGGTGCTTTGCCTGAAACGGCCTGTGAGTGGAGTTTCTAGCGTTAAATCGCCATGTGCATACAATGCCCAAATCTCTTTGCCGTATTGCGTAGTGAGTAACTCTGGCGCAAATCGACCAAAATAATCACTTAAATTTCTAACATCGCGTTCTAGCATTTCACTTGCGTTATTGTTACCTGCCGCATCAACCGCTTGGGGTAAGTCAATAATCACAGGGCCATCGGCACTCATTAAGATATTGAATTCGGACAAATCGCCATGCACGATGCCAGCACAAAGCATGCGCACAACCTCTTTGATTAAAGTGCCGTGGTGAATACGTGCATCTTCTGCACTAAAGGTCACATCGTTTAAACGTGGCGCCGCGTTGCCGTTGGCATCCGTCACCAACTCCATTAACAATACACCTTCATAGAAGTTATACGGCTCTGGTACACGTACGCCTGCATTGGCAAGCCGATACAAAGCATCTACCTCAGCACTTTGCCAAGCGGCTTCTTGTGATTCACGTCCGAATTTTGAGCCTTTAGCCATCGCACGACCTTGGCGACTATTTTTAACTTTACGGCCTTCGGTATAGTCTACGCTCTGACGAAAGCTACGTTTGTTTGCCTCTTTATATACCTTAGCGCAACGTACATCATCGCCGCAACGCACTACATATACAGTCGCTTCTTTACCGCTCATGAGTTGGCGGACAACATCGTCAATCAAGCCGTCTTCTAAAAGCGGCTCGAGTCTTTGGGGAGTTTTCATTGCGCTATTCTAACACTTCGCACTTACTCATCCAGCAACTTCCCGCCTATCGCCCAATCTTCATAAGCGACTTCTTCAAACGTAATGTACGTGTAGGATTTTGGTTTATGCGCAACACGCTCTAACGTTTCGGTAAATTCTTTGGCGATTTGCGCTTTTTGTTCTTTAGTGACAGAACCTGCTAACTTAATATTCACGTATGGCATATTGAATCTCCTTTAGTAAAAGTAATTACAATAATACGGCTTGCTTAATGATCATGCTGACCTAAACTTGGCGCAACTTGCCCTGGCTTTAAATGGAAAGTTTTCCATATATCGCGTATCAGGTTTAGCGTAAAGACAAATAATAATACCGAAATTAGCAAAGATAAAATCGGATCTATTGGCATCCAGCCTGTGAAGTAAATAACCACTCCAGCCGCTACTGCGGCCACTGAACCTAATAAATCGCCCATCACATGCAAAAATGCAGCGCGATTATTCAGGGTTTCAGCATGATGCGCTGCTTGGTGATGTAATTGTTTAGCCACCACAATATTGACGATTAAACCTAAAGTTGCAATGATAGTAAGCCCCAAACCTTGCACCTGATGTGGCTCCTTAAACCGCGCAATCGCTTCAACCACCACAAATATAATCACTATTAAGAGTGAAATAGCGTTAAAAATTGAAACGCCTAGCTCTACATAAGTCACACCTGATCTGTGACGCGCAATATTGGGCTTTTTAGCCATCACGCCCGCCATCCAAGCCAGCCCGAGTGCAGCAACGTCGGAGAACATATGTCCAGCATCGCTTAATAAAGCCAGTGAACCGGTGTACCAACTACCAACCGCCTCAACAATTGCGAAGGTGAAAATCAGTAAAAATGGAATCAGGTAGTGATCGTGGTCGTCATGATCATCGTGGTTATGTTGATCTGAATCATCGTGCGGGTGTTGGTGTGAATTTGTCATAGGTGAAATGCTAACCGAAAAGTCGTTTTATTTAGCATTTTTATGGTTAAAAATTTATTGCTTGATTTGGGAAAGCTATAATGTCGTCATTAAATATTTTTTAGTTAGACTTTATGTTGAGTTACCGCCACGCCTTTCACGCAGGCAACCACGCCGATGTGCTTAAACACTATGTACTTGGCTTAGTGCTAGATTACATGAATCAAAAAGATAAACCTTATTGGTATATCGACACCCATGCTGGCGCTGGCATGTACAGCTTAACTGAGGGCTATGCAACGCAAAATGCTGAGTTTGAGCAGGGCATTGCTAAACTGATGTCCGCGAATAATCTACCAAAGCCACTTGCTGATTTTGTGGCGCAGATTAAACGCTTTAATACCAACTCGCTTGATTTTTACCCTGGTTCACCGATGGTGGCACAGGACTTTTTACGCGCTGATGACAAAATGCGCTTGTTTGAACTGCATCCCAACGACTGCAAGTTACTCATTGAAAATTTCAGCGGCCAAGGTAAGCAAGTCAAAATTGAAATGCAAAATGGCTTTTCTGGCATCAAAGCTTGTTTGCCGCCACCACCACGTCGCGCTGCGGTATTGATAGACCCGCCTTATGAAGATAAGCAAGATTACCTGCATGTGGTCAAGATGATTAAAGATAGTCTGACACGCTTTTCGACTGGCACTTATATGATTTGGTACCCCATTTTGCAGCGACCAGAACCTACTGAAATGGTCGATGATTTAATCAATTTAGATTTACCAAACTGGCTAAACGTAGAAATGACCATACATGAACCATCGACAGAGGGGTTTGGTATGCATGGCAGCGGCTTGTTTATTGTGAATCCACCTTGGACATTACCTAAAATATTAGATGAAACAATGCCAGTTTTAACCCAGCTATTAGCTTTGGATGGAACTGCAAGTTACGCTATAGATAGCCAAATAGTCTAAATAAAACTGTCGCTTCAACCTGTTACAATAAGATAGCAATCCGAACTCAAAATTAAAGGCTTCAACACATGCAAGAACACAACACCCCGTCCTCTATCGAATATAAACAAAAAAGCGTGATGACCAACATTTTATTTGGTAGTCGCTGGCTGCAGTTACCACTTTACTTAGGCTTAATTGTTGCACAAGCCGTTTATGTGTACTTTTTTGGCCTTGAATTAGTACATTTGGTAGGTAAAGCTTCTCACCTTGTAGAAGCTGACATCATGTTAATTGTATTAGGTTTAATTGATGTTGTGATGATTTCAAACCTGCTCATCATGGTGATTGTAGGTGGCTACGAGACATTTGTTTCTCGCTTGAATTTAGAAGGTCATCCTGATGAACCAGATTGGTTATCTCACGTAAATGCTAACTTATTAAAAGTTAAACTCGCTACAGCCATTATTGGTATTTCTTCTATCCACTTGCTAAAAACATTTATCAATGCAGAAAACTTAAGTGACAAAGTATTAATTGCACAAACCGTGATTCATATGACGTTTGTGTTTTCAGCGATTGCGATCGCTTATATTGATAAGTTAATGCGTATAGAAAATAAACATTAATGAATTCTGTTTAATAAACTTGTATATACGGCGTTAAAGTTGATGGTTCATTTTTAACGCTGAAGTTTTGTACAGCTACAGTTTTATTGTTTTCAGTTTCTACGCTCACTTTCCACTCACCTGCCTGCAAATCTGTTTTGTAGGTGTATCCACGAAAGCCATTGTATCGCCCGCCTGATAAAGTAAAACCAGCGCGCGATACAATCTGCCAGCCTTTTTTCTTATCGTGGAATTGCCATACATGGAACAAGTGCGTCTTTAAGCCGCTTGGAGCGAATACTGATGAAAAGCAATACAGACGCTGCCCTCGTTCGACATGCATATCAGTACTAGCTTTACGCCAAAACACCCACCAGCTGGATGGTTGCTGGCTTAATTGATAATTGCCATCGACTTTATTAATCGCATACCCTATCGCAATATCACGTTTTACTAGCGGCACTGGCGGAATCACATCAAAAGCATAAGCGAGCATTAACAAGGTCGCTATCACCCCAACAGGCCAAATACTACCGTCATGATCGGGCGTTTTTTTGTAGAGCCAATAAGCTGCGCCTGCGCCTAACAATGTACTCAAATAAAACCATACCGCATGAATGCTGCCCATTAAATAAGGTAAAGCAAAATTAAACAGCAACATGGCGCAAAAGCCAAACTGCGCCCAGCTAAGCGTGAGTTGTTTATATTTATCTTCCAGATACTCATTGACTACCAACATGACACCTAAAATAATAGACATCGCCCAAGCCAACCAATGATTGGAGCTTTTGAAATACAGAATAAATAAAGAACTCAATAAATTACCGAACAAAAACTGCAATAAAAAGTAAGGTAGATTCTCCCAATACAAACGCTTATGAATTTTTGCAGCCCATGGAGATAACTTTGACGCATCGGATAAAATAAATCTCGGACTGCCGATGGTAAATAAAATGGCGGCGGCAATACCCAAATAAACAAAGAAAGTAATTAAATCTGAGTAGGCAACATTACGGCCTATGGTGAGCGCATCCCATAAGAATCCGCCGAAAAAGAAAATGACTGGAAAGAAATCACCCAGTTTTAAAACATGGTGATACAGGCGTGTTTGTTTGATTTTAGCAATGATCATCTTGTAAGCGTTTTAAAAAAACTAGGGTTAAAGATTGGGATTTAGGTACTAAGAAATAAGACTGCAGAGTATGTAGCCAATCACGATGCCAGTAATCAGCGCAATGGTCACAGCACGATAGGTCAATACATCTTTGGAGTATCCGCGTTTAATGGCGACATAAGATACCAAATAACCTACGGCATTCAATAGCCAAATTACACCAATCGACAACACTTTGACTATGAGAGGGCCAATAATAGGAACAAGGCCTATCATGGCGACAACCCAAGCAAACACATGAGAAATGGTCGCAAATATTACTACACCAGTAGTGACCGCTTTCGCGTGCCAGCCGAAATGCCATGCTGCAAACACGACAATAGCGAGCACAATCGACAACGGCAGCATCCACTTCCACGCGCCACGCTTAGCTGGCTGTGTAATTTCTTCTGGATCAAAAATGTGATGATTATCGGGTTTTTGCTCTGAATTCATAAAGCGATGATATCAGGAAAACTGAATATTAAACGCTTCGCACTTAATCGATCGAAGCATACCTGTACATCAAACTCATAAAAAAACCTCATTCCCGCTTGAGCGGCAATGAGGTTAAATAGAGAGTTGCGCTCTACTTGCAGCTGACTAACTAAACCACTTCTGCGATTGGAATCACTTTTTTACCTGAACTTAAGGTATCCAAAGCCGCTTTATACTCAGTCATTTGGTCGAAATTTAGATATTTGTAAATTTCCGCAGTGTTGGCCAATTTATTACCCACAGTTTCCAAATACTCAGCATGTGATGGCATACGACCTAGCTTCGCACACACTGCGGCTAATTCAGCTGAGCCCAAGTAAACACGCGCATCTTTACCCATGCGGTTATCAAAGTTACGTGTACTGGTTGAAAACACCGTCGCTTTATCCGCCACGCGTGCCTGATTACCCATACATAATGAACAACCTGGGATTTCAGTACGCGCACCCGCTACGCCGAAGGTTGAATACACACCTTCATCACGCAATTGGGCTTCATCCATGCGTGTTGGCGGGGCAATCCATAAACGCGTTGGAATGCTGCCTGAACCTTCTAACACTTTAGCCGCAGCGCGGTAATGACCAATATTAGTCATACAGCTACCGATAAACACCTCATCAATCTTATCGCCAACAACAGCTGATAACGGCTTGATATCATCAGGGTCATTCGGGCAAGCCACTAGCGGCTCTTTGATTTCGTTTAAATCGATTTCAATCACGTGTGCGTATTCTGCATCTGCATCTGGTGTAAGTAATTCAGGTTTTGCTAGCCATGCTTGCATATTTTCAATACGGCGTTGCAAGGTGCGTGCATCTTCGTAGCCGTTCTCAATCATGTTTTGCATCAATACGATATTTGAATTTAAGAACTCAATCACAGGCTCTTTGTTTAAAAGTACGGTACAGCCATTCGCAGAACGCTCAGCTGAAGCATCGGCAAACTCAAAGGCTTGCT
Source organism: Methylotenera versatilis 301 (assembly GCF_000093025.1). Classification (GTDB taxonomy): domain Bacteria; phylum Pseudomonadota; class Gammaproteobacteria; order Burkholderiales; family Methylophilaceae; genus Methylotenera; species Methylotenera versatilis. The sequence continues at coordinate 786,171 of NC_014207.1, read as the reverse complement.
CTACTTTCAAATCTGGCAAACCTTCGATTTCTAAGATTCGGCCGTTAAATACGTTCTTTTTACCTTGTTTGCCAACCGTTAAATTGCCTTCTTGGATGGCGGCATAAGGAATCGCGTTCACCAAGTCACGCAAGGTAATACCTGGCTGCATTGTGCCTTTAAAGCGCACTAATACTGACTCTGGCATATCCAAAGGCATCGCACCTGTCGCGGCTGCAAACGCCACTAAACCAGAACCTGCTGGGAATGAAATGCCAATCGGGAAACGTGTATGTGAATCGCCGCCTGTACCTACAGTATCTGGCAAGATTAAACGGTTTAACCATGAGTGAATCACGCCGTCACCTGGGCGCAATGAAACGCCGCCACGGCTAGACATAAACTCTGGCAAGCTATGTTGCAATTTAATATCCACTGGTTTTGGATAAGCTGCTGTGTGGCAGAAGCTTTGCATGACCAAGTCAGAGCTAAAACCTAAACAAGCCAATTCTTTCAATTCATCGCGCGTCATACCCCCCGTAGTATCTTGCGAACCGACCGTTGTGGCTTTTGGCTCGCAATAAGTATTAGGGCGCACGCCAACGCCTTCTGGCAAACCACAAGCACGCCCTACCATTTTTTGTGCAAGCGTATAGCCTTTAGTTGAACTGACTGCTGGTGCGGCTTTAATAAATGCAGTTGTTTCAGGTAAACCTAATGCTTTACGCGCATTTGAAGTTAAACCACGACCAATAATCAATGGAATACGGCCACCTGCGCGCACTTCGTCTGGCATGGTCACTGGATTTAATTCAAATGTTGAAAGCACATCGCCCGCTTCATTGAGCACTTTACCTTCATACGGTTTGATTACAATCACATCGCCCATATTCAACTTAGACACATCACATTGAATCGGCAAAGCGCCGGAGTCTTCTGCTGTATTAAAGAAAATCGGTGCGATTTTAGCGCCTAAAATCACGCCACCAGTGCGTTTGTTTGGGATGTTAGGAATATCATTGCCCATAAACCATTGCACTGAGTTAATCGCAGATTTGCGTGATGACCCGGTGCCTACCACATCGCCCACATAAGCCAACGGCAAACCTTTTTGTTTCAAGGTATCAATCAGTTTCAAACCATCAGGCATTTTATTGATCAGCATGGCTTTAGCATGCAGTGGAATATCTGGGCGGCTCCATGCATCTTGTGCAGGGCTTAAGTCATCGGTATTAGTTTCACCATCAACCTTGAATACGACCATTTTGATTTCTTTAGCCAATACAGGTGCATTGGTAAACCACTCGGCATTCGCCCAACTTTCTATCAGCTTTTTAGCGTGAGCGTTACCAGCTTTCATTAATACATCTACATCATGGAATGCATCGAACATCAAAATTGTGCTACTTAAAGCTTTGACTGCATGAGCAGCCATCGGCGTCTCGAGTAAAGCAACTAAAGCCTGTACGTTGTAACCGCCAAGCATAGTGCCTAATAACTCCACCGCTTTTTCTGGTGAAATTAATGGTGATTTAGCGATGCCTTTGGCAATATCTGCAAGAAAAGCGGCTTTCACATAAGCGGCTTGATCCACACCTGCGGGTGTGCGATTAGCAATTAAATCAAGTAATGTCTCAGCTTCACCTGCAGGTGGGGCTTTAAGTAGCTCAACAACTTGCGCAACTTGTTCAGCTGACAATGGTAATGGTGGAAGTTGAATAGCGCTGCGTTCTGCAACATGGGCTTGATAGGCTTTTAACATAGTGGCTCTTTTAATAAATAGTGACTGTTTAAAAATGCTGTTATAAAAATAGGGTTAAATTATAAACCAGCCTAAATCATGAAAAATTTCACATTTGTAAAACTTCAAAATTAAGCCAGTTAGTTTAGTTAATAGCGTTCGTTTGATTAAATAACTTGTCATCTGGCGGTAGCGTGCAACTCTTACCTTGGCTACGCAATTGCCACCTATCTAGAATCTCTTTTTCATATTCAGATCCGTTTTTTAGTGCTAAAAATGCCCGGACCTCAGTGACGTCAGCAAAGCCATTTTTATCGGTATCCATGGCTGCAATATTATCTTCTACAGTTGGGCCAGAATAGCCGTCATCACTGTCGACTAAATAAATCAGTACATCATCTGCGCTTGCAATTGATATATTCATAACCAAGCCAAGCAACACAGCACTACGTAACAAAAGTTTTAGCATTTTATCTGCACTCTCTAAATATCTATCATCAATTCTGACAGATATTAACGCAAATAATACGATGCTCATGTGACCCAAGTTACAAACAGAGGACACAAAAGCTACGGCACAGAGTGAATTTCTATTGTCTTATGCTGCGCAATCTTCTCTTTCCACTCGGCTGGGCCAGTAGTGTGTACTGAATTACCTTTGCTATCCACCGCGACCGTTACAGGCATATCTTGCACGGTGAACTCATAAATCGCTTCCATACCTAAATCTTCAAATGCCAGCACTTCGGCTTTTTTAATGGCTTTACTCACCAAATAAGCCGCACCGCCTACCGCGGTTAAATACACAGACTTATGCTTTGCTATAGTAGCGATAGTTTCATCGCCACGTTCAGCTTTACCCACCATGCCTAGCAGGCCAACGTCGCTTAACATCATTTCAGTAAAACTATCCATACGCGTTGCAGTAGTTGGTCCAGCGGGTCCTACTGCTTCATCACGTACAGCATCAACAGGGCCTACGTAATAAATGAAGCGATTTTTAAAATCTACAGGCAGTTTTTCACCTTTAGCCAACATCGTTGCAATCCGCTTATGCGCGGCATCTCGGCCTGTAAGCAATTTTCCATTCAACAATAATGTCTGTCCTGGTTTCCAAGCTTGAATATCCGCTTGAGTAATAGTATCTAAATTGACTCTTAGCGAAGCTTCACTTGGTACCCAGTGTACGTCAGGCCAATCACTCAAGTTAGGCGCTTCTAATTCAGCTACACCACTACCATCCAACTCAAAATGCACATGACGCGTGGCGGCACAGTTAGGAATTATGGCTACAGGTAAGCTAGCTGCATGGGTTGGGTAGTCTAAAATCTTCACATCTAACACCGTTGCCAAGCCACCGAGACCTTGTGCGCCTATACCTAAGTTATTCACCTTTTCAAAAATTTCTAAACGCAGTTCTTCAATTCTGTTTTTGGCACCGCTAGCTTTAAGTTCGTGCATATCAATCGGCGCCATCAAAGACTCTTTCGCCAACAACATAGCCTTCTCTGCACTACCACCTATACCAATACCCAACATACCTGGCGGACACCAGCCCGCACCCATTTGGGGCACAACTTCCAAAATCCAATCGACTATGCTGTCATTCGGATTGAGCATTGCCAACTTGGCTTTATTCTCAGAACCGCCGCCTTTTGCAGCAATTTGTACATCAATCTTATCACCCGCCACTAAAGAAACGTGCACCACCGCAGGGGTGTTATCTTTAGTATTGGCGCGCTTCCCAGCGGGGTCGCTCACTATAGAAGCACGTAATTTATTCTCTGGCAACAGATACGCACGGTGCACACCTTCGTTTACCATCTGCTCAATATCCAGTGTTGCATCCCATTGAACATTCATGCCTATTTTAACGAAAGCAACAACAATGCCAGTATCTTGGCATATTGGGCGCTTGCCTTCAGCACACATACGCGAGTTAGTTAAAATCTGCGCTATCGCGTCTTTAGCGGCAGGAGATTGCTCCGCCTCGTAAGCACGGCCCAATGCCTGAATATAATCTAGAGGGTGGTAGTAAGATATATATTGCAGCGCATCAGCAATGCTTTGAATAAAATCCTCTTGGCGTATCGTTGTCATGTTGATCTACTATCTCTATCTGGCTGATTTTGCATATGCAATTTTATTGTTAATGTCTTTGCGCAAAATCTTACCATTTTTCGTACGTGGAAAATCTTTAGTCAAGTAAACCGTTTTTGGTGCTTTATAGGCTGCTAGATGCTGTTTACCAAAAGCCATTAGCTCATCCGCAGTGACTTCTGAATTGGGTTGCAGAATCACGTAAGTCACCACTAGTAACTTGTCTTTTTCAAGCTCTTCACCCACCGCTGCGCAATCTGCCACTGCTGGATGAGATTTATAAACACGCTCAATTTCATAAGGCGATACGCGATAACCAAAGCTCTTAATAATGTCGTCTTTACGACCTAAGAACCAAATATAGCCATCCTCATCATATCGAGCATAGTCACCTGAGAAGAACCAGCCATCGTGTTTATATTTCGCGGTTTCTTCATCTAGATTCCAATAGCGTAGGAATAAACCGGGGTCTGACTCCGGCACGCTGATCATACCTTCTTCACCTTGTGCAACCTCTTCTAAGGTTTCAGGATTCAGCAGTTTAATCGCATGACCAGGTTGCGGAAAGCCCGCCGAACCAGCACGTATCGGACGGAAAATACTTTGGCTTAAGTAATATGAAAACTCGCTCATGCCAACCGCTTCGTAAATATCTGCACCAAAACGCTCGCGCCATTGTTGCAGCACTTCATCAGACAGATGCTCACCCGCACTCATACAGTGGCGCAAGCTTGGCACGTCGGCTTGCTTAGCTGTAGATTTCTGAATAATTTGGCGATAAATGGTTGGTACGCCCACAAAAATCGTGGCGGAATGTTTAGCAATCAAGCGCGTCCATAAATCAGCGTCATTTTTGCCTTCATGTACGATGACGGTTTTGCCCAAATAGAGCGGATCCATCAAGCCTGAACCTAATACATAAGTCCAATTAAACTTGCCTGAATGCATGATGCGGTCTTGCGAATTTGCATCAAAATTGAACCAGTATTTAGAAGCTGGTTCACGACCTATCAAGGCACGATGCGCATGCAACACACCTTTTGGGTAGCCTGTTGTACCGGAGGTGTATACCAAATAAGCAGGGTCATCTGCTGCCGTTAAATGTGCTGGTTCGCATGCTTTAATCGCTGCAAGCTCCGTATCTAAATCAACCACATTGAGTGCTACGTGGTCGGTAATATCACCAACGCCTGACAAAAATACGTGCTTCAAGTTGGGCAAACCTGAGAGATGACCTTGCAGTGATGGCCATGCAGCTTTGTCTGTCACCAACACTGCCGCGCCAGAGTCTTTTGCCAAATAAGCAACTTCTTCAGCAGTGAGCAGGGTTGAAGTTGGCACTGAAATCGCACCACGTTTCATCGCTCCTAAAAAGGCTGTTGGATAGTCCAAGCTGTTCGGCAAGCGAATCAACACGCGCTCACCCGCATCAACATGTAAGTTTCTAAGTAACTGCGCAAACTGATCGGTACGTTTAGCTAATTGCTCAAAAGTGATTTGCGAAGTGCCTTGTGCATCATCTTCTACAATCATCGCAATCGCTTTGGCTGCTGGCGTATTCAAGTGCTTATCAGTACATGCCGCGCCGATATTAAAGTGTTTTGGAACACTCCACTCCCACTCAGGAAACTGTTCTAGTTTTTGCATTATTTCGACTCTCTTAAAATTCGATACTTATGATTAATCTAGCGCAATAAAGCTCATGTTTATAGTAGAACGCCATATGGCCAGTTTTGGCGTATCACCTGTGCTGGCAACAATTCCAGGACTTGTAAGGCGAAATCCATATCGTCTTGGTTTAGCGCACGTAAAGCGTGTGCTCTCAACAATGTTTGTAAAGCTTTACCAAACATTGGTGGATCTAACATTTCACCTTCAAACTTAATCGCGCCGCCGTGCAAGGCATCTGCTTCAATTGCCGCTTTCAAGATCCGTACTTTCTGATTCACTTCAGTGGGTGAAGGTGTGTAAGCGGTTTTACATAAATGAATATGGCCTGGGTGTATCACTTGTTTACCCGTTAAGCCCATCGCAGCCTCTTGGCAAGCATGTTTATAGACAACGCGTGACTCATAATCGCCATGCAAATCCAACCAGCGGCGAACATCATGCGGCTCGACAAATTTCTCAGGCATGATATTAGAACCGATCAAGGTTTCAACGCCGCCAATTACGCCTTTACCCGCAATACGCGCTTCAAACATCAGTTGGTTCATATAGAACTGCAACTCTTCAATCCAGTGTTCTGGCGTGATGTGTATGCCCATCGCTTTTGAAAAGTCATGAATACCAAACACGACATGCTTTACCGTGCTGTACTGCATCAGTTCCGGAGCAATTTTCAATGACTTCGGATGCTCGATAATCGGCTGTATCGTAATATTTGGATTCAGCTCGAGTAACAAGCTAGATAAATCACGCACTTCAGCCGCGCCATAAGCCTCCCCAGCCTTGGCAAGCATCACAACGTCGATGCAATCAGACATATCGCTGACAAGCTGCATATCCAGCTCGTATTCATCGGTACGGAATGAGTTTGATCGAATGGCAATAGTGACGCTCGGGTTGACTTTACGAAGCTCAGGCAGCTCTTGGCGCAATAGATCACGACTCATCTCTTTTTGACGACAGCCATCTTCCAAGTCAAAAATCAAAGTATGCGCATTGGTATGATGTGCATGTTTTTTCATACGCGCCGCAGCTTGCGTGACATCTTCGTAAATGCCCTGCGCTGGCGAATACTTCACAGGCGGATAGTAAAGTTGTATTCCAGGCCAATTCTCGCCAAGCATATTGCTATTTGTATAACACTTTATTTTTCCAGGACTATTCATGCTAAGTCTTCCAATAATTTTAATTATTCTTCGCTAATTTTCTTAATGACCGCTTAATTTGGTCAGCACTGTTTTCATTGCGTCTGCATCTAACTGCTTGTCGTTTAATACTTTCACTTCTGCAAACTTTATTCTTGAGGTCACTACATCTAAAAACTCGTTATCTGGTAAATCTAATAAGCTATCAAATGCCAACAACTCTGGTTTCGTGAGTGTTGCAAGGTGCTTTTCAGAAAAGCGCTGCAAAACAATATCTAGCTCCAGCAAACCTCGGCGACAACGCCAACTTAGACGCCGCACTTCTTCATCTGTCATACCGTTAGCCTCAGTCATTTAGCCTAAATCGCCTTAATATCGATTTTCTTTTTACCTGCGGCTTTATGTTCACGCGCCTGCTCAAATTTAAGATCTTTGATTTTTGCGATCGCAGCATTTGGGTTCAATTTCTTAGGACAAACTTCCACGCAGTTCATAATGTTATGGCAACGGTACAAACGCTCTGGCTGCTCAAGGTTCTCTAAACGCTCATCAATCGCCTGATCTCGACTATCCACCATAAAACGATAGGCTTGCATCAAACCTGCTGGACCAACGAATTTATCTGGGTTCCACCAAAAAGACGGACAAGAAGTCGTACACGCGCCGCATAAAATACATTCATACAAACCATCAAGCTTGGCACGGTCTTCTGGCGACTGTAAGCGCTCAGTTTCAGGTGGCGGATCGTTATTTACCAAATAGGGTTTAACTGAATTGTAGTTCTCAAAGAATTGCGTCATATCGACGACTAAGTCACGAATCACAGGCAAACCCGGCATCGGGCGAAGTACCACAGGCTCTTCTAATTCTGACAACTTAGTAATACACGCCAAGCCATTCTTACCATTGATATTCATGCTGTCGGAACCACACACACCTTCACGGCACGACTTACGCAAGCTCAAACTATCGTCCAAATCTTTGATGCGCAGCAAAGCGTCCAGCAGCATTTGGTCGCTGTCTTCCAGCACGACATCGTAATCTTGCATGTAGGGCTTTTTGTCTACGTCTGGGTTAAATCTATAAATTGAGAATTTCATATTGTCGTCTCTAATTTCTAATAAATTCTGTGGTGAGTTTAATAAACACGCGCTTTAGGTACAAAACTCTCTACTGTTTGCGGTTTTAGGCGCACAGGCTTGTATGCCAAGCGATTGCCTTCGCGGTAGTAGAGTGAGTGTGTAAGCCAGTTTTTATCATCTCGCTCACTAAAGTCTTCTCGTGCATGCGCACCACGGCTCTCAGTTCTTGCCTCTGCAGCATGCATGGTGGCTAAAGCGACTTCTACCAAATTATCCAGTTCTAATGCTTCGACCCGAGCGGTGTTAAATACTTGGCTTTTGTCTTTAATCACAGTGTTTTTAGCGCGTTCGGCCACTTGGTCGATTTTCCCCACACCTTCTTGCAGCAAATCGGGAAAGCGAAAAACGCCACAATGCGTTTGCATGGTTTCACGCAGCGCGGTACCAACATCTTTTACGCTTTCACCTTGCGTTTGCGTATCTAAGCGGTTTAATCTGGCCAAAGTCTTATCGAATGCATCTACGGGCAGTGGTTTGTGAGCATTATCTTTTCGAACCTCTTCAACCATTTTGTCGCCAGCTGCGCGGCCAAACACAACCAAATCTAGCAATGAGTTTGAACCTAAGCGGTTTGCACCATGCACTGAGACACAAGCGCATTCGCCCACTGCATATAAGCCATTCACTACAGATTGACCACCATTGCCATCTGGCACAACAACCTGACCTTGTAGATTGGTAGGAATACCGCCCATCATGTAATGCGCCGTTGGCACGATAGGAATTGGATCGTAAACAGGATCGACGTTAGCAAAGGTTTTAGCAATTTCACGAATGCCTGGCAATTTGTCATTGATTAACGCTTCACCTAAATGGTCTAGCTTTAGAAATACCGCATCTTTATTCTTACCTACGCCACGGCCTTCTTTAATTTCAGTCGCAGTCGCGCGCGAAACCACGTCGCGGCTGGCTAAGTCTTTTGCATGTGGTGCGTAGCGCTCCATAAAGCGCTCGCCTTCGCTATTCACCAAGTAGCCACCTTCGCCACGTACGCCTTCTGTAATCAACACACCAGCATTCAGTACGCCTGTTGGATGAAATTGCCAGAACTCCATGTCTTGCAACGGAATATTGGCACGTGCTGCCATGCCCAAACCATCACCCGTGTTAATGAACGCGTTAGTACTGGCTTTAAATATACGGCCAGCGCCGCCAGTTGCCAGCATAGTGGCTTTGGCACGTATGCAATGCACTTCGCCAGTTTCAATTTCTAAAGCCAATACGCCTAGAACGTCACCGTCAGCATCTTTTAGCAAATCGAGTGCTAACCACTCTACAAAAAACTGGGTATTAGATTGAATATTGCGTTGATAAAGCGTGTGCAACATAGCGTGACCAGTTCTATCAGCTACTGCGCAAGTACGTGAGATGGCACTTTCGCCAAAGTTTTGCGTCATGCCGCCGAATGGACGTTGGAATATTTTGCCATTTTCTAAACGGTCAAACGGCATACCAAAATGCTCTAACTCATAAATTGCTGCTGCAGCATTTTTACACATAAACTCAATCGCATCTTGGTCGCCCAAGTAGTCTGAACCTTTGATGGTGTCATACATATGCCACAACCATTTGTCATCCGCTACGTTACCCAGCGCGGCAGCAATGCCGCCCTGCGCCGCCACGGTATGAGAGCGGGTTGGAAAAACTTTAGATAGCACAGCCACTTTTAAGCCTGATTGAGCCAATTGCAATGAGGCGCGTAAACCTGCACCGCCTCCACCTACTACTAACGCATCAAATGTTTGAGTTTGTAACGCCATAACCAATTAACCTTCAGTAAATTTTAAATATGCAATTTTTTAAATTAATAACGCTTTGATTAAACTAGTAGCAACTAAGCTAGCAGTAACCAGGTTGCCCAAACTAAATAAACCCATAATGACACCACTAAAAGTTTATCTAACACGTCGCGTACGCTTGGGTTAGGTACGTAATCTTTAAACACATCGCGAATACCTAACCATGCATGAATACACAAGCTAATCCAAAACAATAAAGTAGCGATGCGCCACCAAAGTGGCTGAAAGAAATCAACCCAAGCACCATAATTACTAGGCTGTACGATTAAGAATCTTGCAACTGCAAAAATGCTGTAAACCGCCATCACTAACGCGCTAAGTCTTTGTGTTAACCAAGCACGCATGCCTGGATATCGTTTAGTTAAAAGTTCAATTAGCATAAGGTTTTAAATCCATATTTTCACGGCTAATACAAGGGTAGCTAGCGCACCTAGCACGAGCACAACCTTGCTGGTATAACGAGCCTTCATCAACGTGGTCATCCAATGCACGTCCATTGCAAGGTGACGAATACCCGCAAAAAAGTGATGAAAAAAAGCCCACGCTAAGCCAAGAAGCATGATCTTTATTAAAGGCGAGTGCAAAATCGCAATCACTGCTTCATAGTGCTCTGCCGAATTAAGTGAGAACTGTAATAACAGCAAAATGACTGGCAAGATTAAAAATAAAACACAACCTGTGGCTCTATGTAAAATCGAGACCAAAGCATTAATGGGCAAGCGAATGGTAAATAGGTTCAAGTTTTTAGGCCGGCTCATTTGACCGGGTCTTAGCTTTGTTTTTTGACTATTTTTTTGTTGATTATTTTGCATATTCAAGATTCTTATTGAGCTTGTTGTGCTTATTTAGATTGTTGTAGCCGCGCAGCATCTGCAACGGCACCAGACACTCTTGATAACAAGCGCTTATCGAACGGTTTTGGAATAATGTAATCTTTGCCGAAACTTAAGCTTGTTAAGTTGTAGGCCGCCAATACATCTTCTGGCACCGGCTCTCTCGCCAACGCTGCCAAAGCACGTGCGGCGGCGATTTGCATTTCATCGGTAATTTGTTTAGCTTTAGCATCCAAAGCGCCACGGAACAAATAAGGGAAGCACAACGCATTATTCACTTGGTTTGGGAAGTCTGAACGACCAGTTGCCATCAAAATATCATCGCGAACCGCATGCGCTAAACTAGGCAAAATCTCAGGGTCTGGATTTGCCAATGCAAATACCACTGGTTTCGGCGCCATTAATTTAAGCAATTCTGGTGATAAAGCATTGGCCGCTGAAACACCGATGAATACATCTGCATTTGGCATGACATCTGCTAACGTTTTTGCTGCACTAGGTGCGACTGCTAAATGGCGATTATTGTCATGTAAATCTACTCGTGAAGTATCCAAAACACCCGATTTATCCACCATCGTAATATTGGTTGCGCCCATTAATTTTAGTAGGCGTGCACAAGAGCAGCCTGCCGCACCCGCACCTAAAAATACGATTTTTGCAGTTGCTAATGTTTTACCTTGTAGCTCCAATGCATTCGATAAGGCGGCGGCTACAATCACCGCTGTACCATGTTGGTCATCATGAAAAACTGGAATATCTAAACGTGCACGCAATTCATTTTCAATTCTAAAACAATGCGGTGCAGCAATATCTTCTAGATTAATACCACCGAAAGTTGGCGCAATATTCACTACCGTTTCAATAAACGCCTCTATGGTTGGCGCATTGACTTCAATATCGAATACGTCGATACCAGCAAAGTGTTTAAACAATACCGCTTTACCTTCCATCACTGGCTTACTTGCTAATGGCCCCATATTACCTAAACCCAATACCGCAGTACCGTCAGTAATCACCGCAACTAAATTACCTTTATTAGTATATTTGTAAGCTAATGAAGGATCACGATTGATTTCACGCACTGGCACAGCCACACCTGGCGTATAAGCCAAAGATAAATCATCTTGTGTAGCACATGGTTTAGATGACTCTACAGAGAGCTTTCCTGGCTTTGGAAACTCGTGATAGTCAAGTGCGCGTTTTTTTAAATCGTCCATTATTCTCAATACCTTTTCAGGGTTTATGTTTTTTAATTTTCACTTACTACTTTAAATCTGTGCTTTTCAAAACTTGCAATAGCAAGAAAGGAAACGCAGACAGTACTTTAGTACGGCAAGTGCAGCCTGACGCTGCTAGTGCATGTTTTCAAAAGCACAAAATACTACTCAAGCTCATTCATGTAGTGATGGTTGTCTGTTACGCATAATCCCAAACGCCATTCCATAGGCTTATCGCCGTAAGTAAATGAAACACGCTCTATACTAAGGATTGGCTCGCCTTCTTTTAAACCTAAAGCCTTTGCCACCTCCCCTTTAGCCCCTACCGCTTTTAGGCGCTCTTCAGCACGTATCATGCGTACGCCAAACTCTGACTCATACATGCTATACATCGAACCATTATTTTCTTCTACACGTGTACCATTCAGACCCTTAAATGGCGCCGCGGGCACGATAATGTGATCAAAAATCAATGGCCTGCCTGAAAACGTAAGTAAGCGTTTTATTTCTATAGTCGATGCGCCTGCTTTTAAATCAAGAATTTGCCCCATGCGCACGTCAGCTTTGCCTTTGGTACAAGAAATAAACTCGTTTTGCAGCAACTCTTTTTGCCCATCTTGCGAAGTCAGCCTTAAAAAGCGCAACTTCATACCTTCTGCGCTGTGCGTTGCCACAAAAGTACCCTTGCCTTGGCGACGAATAAGGATATTTTCAGTAGCCAATGCGTCAATGGCTTTTCTTACTGTGCCTTGACTCACCTTATAGCGGCCCGCCAATTCAATCTCGCTAGGAATCATGTCACCTGGGCGCCATTCACCACCGATTAAGCTTTGCGTAAGCAACACTTTAATCTGATCATATAAAGGCTTATAGCTTGGCGAATTGTAGTGTTTATCTATCATGGTCTTTGCATCTCACTTAAGTTGAACAAGAGGTTAAGCTGCCATTAATTAACCGCAATTTAACGTTGAATTCTATTAGCGATATTTATATCACGAGTATTTACAATAGTCTAGCATTTTATATCTTATATAAGACATAAGATATATATTGACATTTTTTATTTTCTCTCTATATAATCGGCTTAGCTTTAAAACAATTAAAACTAAAGGTAACAAAATGGCTCAATATTTTCGCCCTAGGCGCTCTATGCTCTACGTACCAGGCTGCAACACGCATTACCTTGAGCGTGCGCGGACGTTACACGCCGATTCAGTCATACTTGATTTGGGTGACCCTATATTAGTCGAACGCAAAGAAGAGTCACGCGACAACGTAGTTCGCTTTGTGAATGAAGGCGGCTATGGCTCACGTGAAGTCGTAGTGCGCGTGAATGACCTTATATCAGAATGGGGTCCTGATGATATTAAAGCCATCGCAAAAACCAAAGTAGATGCAGTTTTGTTTCCCAATATTGAATCTCGCGAAGATGTATTAACCGCGCTTTCATTACTTGATGCTGCTGGCGGTAGCCACTTACCTATTATGGTAATGATAGAAAGTCCGATTGCGGTGTTGAATGCGAAAGAAATTGCTGCAGCCTCTGATCGCATCGTATGCATTGTGATGGCGACATCTGACTTAATTTCACAGCTACATGCGCGTGTAACTCACGAACGCTCAGCGATTTTAACTTCACTTTCATTAGTGATTTTAGCTGCTCGCGCTTATGGTCACGCAGTGGTAGATGGCATCACTAGCGACTTCAAAAATATGCATTCTTTTGAATATGCATGCCGCTTAGGTCGCGATATGGGTTTTGACGGAAAATCATTAGTACACCCTGCACAACTTGCCTACAGCAACGATGCCTACACGCCACAAACCTCAGAGGTGTCACACGCGCGCGAAATCATCGCCGCGCTAAAAGAGGCGAATGAACAAGGTAAAGGTACCGTTGTAGTAAACGATAAATTAGTAGAGCGCCACCATGTGAGAGCCGCTGAGAGACTATTAAAACTCAACGAAATGATTAAGACTTTGGAAGAAAGTCATGTCTAATACCACTAATAAAATGACTACAAGTAAAATCAATGCGGGCAACTTTTTTGAGGATTTTCACCTCAACCAAGTGATTCATCATGCTACGCCACGCACGATTGCTGAAGGTGAAATGGCGCTATACATCGCACTCACAGGCGCACGCCAAGTACTGCATTCAGCTGATACGGTTGCTCAATCATTAGGCTACAACGCTAGACCTGTAGATGATTTATTAGCCTTTCATATTGCATTCGGTAAAACCGTACCTGATATTTCTGTGAATGCCGTTGCCAACCTAGGTTATGCAGACGTGCGCTTTTTACAACCTGTACATATTGGCGATACGCTCAGCACCACTTCAACTGTGATTGGCTTGAAACAAAATTCTAATGGCAAGTCTGGCGTCGTTTATGTGCGCTCGGTTTCCATCAACCAATTACAACAATCTGTGCTTTCATGGGTGCGCTGGGTGATGGTGCACAAAAACAACTTAGATGCACCAGCCCCTGAAACCGTTGTGCCAAACTTGCCTAGCCATGTACCTGCTGAAGAACTGAGCGTGCCTAACTTTTTGGATGCCAGAAAATTCAATACTGCAGTCACAGGTGGTCAGTATTTATGGAATGACTACGCAATTGGTGAGCGCATCAATCACCCAGCGGGTATGACAATTAGCGATACCGACCACACACTTGCTACTAAGCTATATCAGAACAATGCACGCTTACATTTTGATGATCTGATGATGAAAAAAACCGCATTTGGCAGACGCTTGATGTACGGCGGCCACATCATTTCATTATGCCGTGCGCTGTCAAATGATGGCTTAGAAAACGCGCTTTGCATCGTCGCGATTAATGGCGGTACACATTGCAATCCATCATTTGGTGACGACACCATTTACACATGGACCGAAGTGCTAGATAAATGGGACGTGCCGAATCGCAGCGATGTTGGCGCTTTGAGATTACGCATGGTCGGTGTAAAAAACATGCCAGCTGACGCACTAGAAAGCACACAGATTACCACTGACGGTAAACAGACTTACCACCCGAACGTAGTGTTAGATTTAGATTACACCGTGCTAATGCCACGGAAACCAAATTAAAAAAGACTCTAGATAAAAGACTTAGCAAACTTAGCATAGAAAACTTAGGAAGATACGATGACAACCACACAACAATTAGTTCACCCTAAAGACGCTCTATTCGGCGGGGAAAAATCATTTCCTATCATTCCATCATGCGAGCACTTTGCGGGGAGTGAAAAGCTAATACTCAAAGCCTTGTCTATGCAAGATACCGTCGGACCCGTATTCGATATCACTTGCGATTGCGAAGATGGCGCACAAGCTGGACAAGAGCGCGAGCATGCAGAAATGATAGTGCGCGTTTTAACAAGCGACGCCAATAAACACAAAATGGCAGGCTCGCGCATTCACGACTACACCAATAGCTACTGGAAACAAGATGTGGATATTTTGGTGGCTGGAGCAGGCAAAGTTTTAAGCTATATCACCATTCCAAAATGTACAAGCTACGCGCAAGCCAGCGAGATGATTGCATACATTCAAAAAATAGCCACTTTCAATGGCATCGAGCGTGTGATTCCAGTGCATATCCTGATTGAAACCCACGGCGCATTAAAAGCCGTGCATGAAATCGCGACATTGCCTTGGGTGCAAGTACTGGACTTCGGTTTAATGGACTTTGTAAGCGGCCACCATGGCGCGATTCCAGCCTCCGCAATGCGCAGTCCAGGTCAGTTTGATCACCGATTATTGGCAAGAGCGAAAGCAGAGTTAGTTGCAGCAGCGCTGGCAAACGGCGTAGTGCCAGCGCACAACGTGACTTTAGACCTGAAAAATGTAGAAACTACGCACTCAGACGCTTCACGCGCACGCAACGAATTTGGGTTTTTACGTATGTGGAGCATTTACCCAACGCAGATTGAAGCGATTGTCGATGCCATGAAGCCTAACTTCGACGAAGTACAGGATGGCGCGAATATTCTACTAGCTGCGCAAAAGGCAGACTGGGGCCCGATTCAATACGATGGCGAACTTCACGATAGAGCGACTTATCGTTATTTCTGGGAAATTTTACAAAAAGCCAAACTCACCAAAGTGGCGATTCCAGCTGAGGCAACTCAGGCCTTCTTCAGTTAATTTTTAAATTTATAGACTTTAAATATAGCCCAAGGTAATTCACATGACACAAGCAGCCACAGCAGGGGCACGATTTCGTGCCGCCCTAAGCGCCGAAAAACCGCTACAAATTATAGGTGCAATTAATGCCTACCACGCCATGCTTGCCACCCAAAGCGGCTTTAAAGCGCTCTACCTATCAGGTGGCGGCGTTGCTGCAGGCTCACTTGGCTTGCCTGATTTAGGCATCTCAACTTTAGAGGATGTGTTGATTGACGTGCGCCGCATCACCGATGCCGTTGACACGCCATTACTAGTGGATATTGATACTGGCTGGGGCGGTGCTTTTAACATCGCTCGCAGCGTAAAAAGCATAGCCAAAGCGGGAGCGGCTGCGGTGCATATTGAAGACCAAGTTTCAGCAAAGCGCTGTGGTCACCGCCCAAACAAAGCCATTGTCAGCTTAGAAGAAATGGTAGATCGCGTAAAAGCTGCGGTTGATGCCAAACCTTACGATGATTTCGTCATTATGGCGCGTACTGATGCTTTGGCAGTGGAAGGTTTGCAATCTGCCATCGACCGCGCATGCGCATGCGCTGAAGCTGGCGCTGATATGATTTTCCCAGAAGCAATTACTGAACTCAGCATGTACAAGCAATTTGCTGAGGCAGTCAAAGTGCCTGTGTTAGCCAACATTACCGAATTCGGCAGCACGCCTTTATTTACGGTTGATGAGCTACGCGAGGCGGATGTAAGCATGGTGCTATATCCACTTTCAGCTTTCCGCGCGATGAACCAAGCGGCGCTTAACGTTTACCAAGCAGTAAAAAATGACGGTACGCAAAAAAATGTAGTCGACACCATGCAAACCCGCATGGATCTTTACGATCACTTGGGCTACCACGCCTTTGAGCAAAAGTTAGACGCTCTATTTAATCAAAACAAAGCTTAAAGGAGAAAAGTAGCATGAACGCAACTACTCAAACCACTATTCAACCAGCGAGCAGCGATGCTCCTAAAAAGAAAAAAGGCGTAGCACTGGCAGGGGTTTCTGCTGGTACCACTGCCATTTGTACGGTTGGGCATACTGGTAACGATTTACATTATCGCGGTTACGATATTATTGAACTAGCTAAAAGCGCTACTTTTGAAGAGGTCGCTTACCTGCTGATTCATGGTGAGTTGCCGAATAAAACTGAACTCTCGGCTTATCACGCTAAACTAAAAAAGCTACGCGACATTCCTGCTGCACTGAAAACCGTGCTGGAGCAAATTCCAAAAAATACGCACCCTATGGATGTGATGCGCACAGGTTGCGCCATGCTGGGCACCTTAGAGCCTGAAGCGGCTGACCGCAATACCAAAGCCGCACAAGATTTAGGCGACAAACTAATCTCGTGTTTTGGCTCAATTTTGCTCTACTGGTATCACTTTAGCCACAATGGCAAACGTGTGAATTTGGAAACTGACGACGATAGCATTGCAGCACACTTCTTACATGTGCTGCATAGCAAAGCACCAAGCCAATTACACATAGACGCGATGAATACCTCGCTAGTGTTATATGCAGAGCATGAATTCAATGCATCAACTTTCACTGCACGTGTGATTGCTGGCACATTATCTGACATGTATTCATGCATCACTGGTGCGATTGGCGCTTTACGTGGTGCGAAACATGGTGGCGCCAATGAAGCAGCCATGGAAATCATCGAACGCTATAAAAATGCCGATGAAGCAGAAGCTGATATTTTAGAGCGCATGGCGCGAAAAGAAATCATTATCGGCTTTGGTCATCCCGTTTACACAATCGCAGACCCACGAAATGAGTCAATAAAAGCCGTTAGCCGCAAGTTATGCGAAGATGCCGGCAATATGACGCTTTTTGAAGTCTCAGCACGCATTGAAGAAGTGATGTGGCGCGAGAAAAAAATGTTCCCAAATCTAGACTGGTATAGCGCCTCCAGCTACCACATGATGGGTATTCCAACTGGCATGTTCACCCCGATTTTTGTGATTTCACGCACGACTGGCTGGGTTGCACATGTGATTGAGCAGCGCATTGATAACAAAATCATTCGCCCAAATGCTGAGTACATTGGCCCAGATAACCGTGCTTATGTGCCGCTAAGCCAAAGATAAATCTATCTAAACTCGTCATTCTGAGCATAGCGAAGAATCCAGTTGTAAAAGTAACCGTTATGGATTCTTCGCTATGCTCAGAATGACGAAATATAAAAAATTTAAATCATTCAAATAAAGGTTTTCTAAATATGTCAGCCCACATTTCAAACGTACGCCCTGCACCAGACCAAGTGATTGTCGATATCGCCAATTATGTGGCTGATTACGAAATTAAATCAGACGAAGCATTCGACACCGCGCGCAACTGCTTAATGGATACACTAGGTTGCGGTTTTGAAGCCTTAGATTACCCAGCTTGCACCAAATTACTAGGCCCAGTGATTGCTGGCACCGTAGTGCCGAATGGTGCAAAAGTACCTGGCACATCTTTTCAGTTAGATCCAATTTTAGCGGCTTTCAACATTGGCGCGATGATACGCTGGTTAGATTTTAACGACACGTGGCTAGCCGCTGAATGGGGTCACCCATCAGATAACTTAGGCGGCATTTTAGCGACTGCTGATTACATTTCACGTAAAAATGTAGCTGAAGGAAAGACTGCGCTGACAATCAAAGACGTGCTTACAGCCATGATTAAAGCCCATGAGATTCAAGGCGTATTAGCGTTAGAAAACAGCTTTAACCGCGTAGGTTTAGACCATGTGATTTTAGTGAAAATTGCTTCAACGGCTGTAGTGACAAAACTGCTAGGTGGTAATAAAGAAGACATCATTAACGCAGTTTCTAACGCATTTGTAGATGGTCAAAGCTTACGTACTTACCGCCACTCACCGAATACTGGCTCACGTAAGTCATGGGCGGCAGGCGATGCAACCAGCCGTGCCGTTCGATTAGCGTGGATGACCATGCAAGGCGAAATGGGCTACCCATCAGCATTGACCGCCAAAACATGGGGCTTCTATGATGTGTTATTTAAGGGCAACGCATTTAAATTTCAACGTGGTTACGGTTCATACGTGATGGAACAAGTATTGTTTAAAATCTCATTTCCAGCTGAATTCCATGCGCAAACCGCTGTGGAATGTGCAATTCAATTACATGCGCAAGTGGGCAAGGAGATTCAAACACTAGAGCAAATCGCACAAATTGATAAAATCGTGATTACTACACACGAATCAGCGATTCGCATTATCGATAAAACTGGTCCACTAGATAACCCAGCTGACCGTGACCACTGTATCCAATACATGTCTGCCATTGGTTTGCTAAAAGGCAACTTAACTGCGCAAGATTACGAAGATGCAGCTGCGGCAGACCCACGCATCGACGCAATTCGTGCAAAAATGGTATGTGTAGAAAAAGTTGAATACACGGCTGATTATCTAAACCCAGAAAAACGCTCAATCGCAAACGCGATTCAAGTGTTCTTTAAAGACCATACAAGCTCAGACAACATCGCCGTGGAATACCCAATCGGTCACCGTCGCCGTCGCCGTCAAGGCATCCCAGAACTAGTGAAAAAATTCCAAGTGAATTTAGCACGCCGTTTTGATGCAAAAAAACAGGCGGATATTTTAGCTTTATGTTTAGACCAAACTAAGCTAGAAGCAACGCCAGTCAATGTGTTTGTAGATATGTTAGTCGCTTAATAAACCAAGGTGTGCAAATGACTTCTTATTTGCGCACCTTTGACTATGAGGGCTATAGGCCACAACACTTTATCCACAAAAGTAGGCCACAAATAGCCTTTTATTGTTTCAATCAATTGTAGTAATCATATCGTACCCTATCACTATCTTATAAATCGCCTTACAAAGTAATGAGGCGTTTGCAAGTTAGTAGATAGATTATGATAGACATTCAACATTTTATATATCGCGAAAGCGACCCTACCCCACTGCTCTACGGCGTGTATGACCCTTGGCTGGTGGCCTTGTCTATTGCGATTGCAATTGGCACATCAATCCTCGGCATGCAGCTTGCACGTGTCGCACACAACCAAACATCTCCACTACTCAGACAAGTCTCTATCATCGCAGGCTCGATATCGCTTGGTGCTGGGATTTGGTCCATGCACTTTATTGGCATGATGGCTCTCAGTCTTTGTACGCGCGTTAACTATGATACGTTGACGACTATATTATCAATGGCACCTGGGGTATTAGCCTCTTGGTATGCGCTGCATTTACTCTCTGGCGAAAAGTTTACGTATCCACGCTTACTATTAGGTGGGCTGATTGTAGGTGCAGGCATAGGCACCATGCACTACACGGGGATGCTGGCCATGCAAATGGCACCTGTTTTAAAGTTTGATTTTCAGTGGGTACTTCTTTCTGTCGTAGTAGCTGTGGTACTGGCAACGAGTGCGCTGTGGGTCAGCTTGCGCCTCAACCAGCAGCAACGAATATCACCCATCTACACACTAGCTACGGGCGGCGGTCTGATGGGCATTGCGATTGCCGCGATGCACTATACGGGCATGGCCTCGGCACGTATTACTGGGGTAATCGACCCTATGTATGATGCTATCAACAACCACTCATCTTCGTTATCGCTTGGTATTTCGCTGGTGACAGTACTTATTGGCGTATTAGCTGCGTCTATCAACGCGTTGATTCGCTACAGGCAAATGTTGCGCTCACTGCAAAACAACCAATCACGCCTGAGCACCATTTTGGATACTGCAGTAGACGGCATCATCACCATCGATATGAATGGCCGCATACTCTCATTCAACCATGCTGCAGAACAACTGTTTGGTTGGCAAAGTGCGGAGATTGTCGGTCAAGATACCGCCATACTCATGCCAAAAGCTTACCATGTGCGACACAATCATTTTTTAAAGCATTTTGGTGAAGCTGGGCAAGCTAAAATTCTAGGCGTTGGCCGCGAGGTGACGGGAGTGCGCAAAAACGGCTCAACCGTTCCAATACGCTTGGCTATCGGCAAAGCCAAGATCTCTGGTGAAACCTTGATTTTTGGCTTCATCACTGACCTTACGCAACGTAACGCCATGAAAAAAACGATGCGGGAGCGCGATGAGCAGTTGCGCTCACTGATGTCAAACATTCCAGGCGTCACATTCCGCTGCCAATACAATCAAGACTGGCGCATGTTAGTCATTAGCGACTCTGTCAAAGATTTAACGGGGTATGCGGCAGAGGAGTTCTTAAAAAATGGTCTATCTTGCACCCTGTTCACGCACACCGAAGATGCTGCACGTGTCATTGCAGAGATACAGACTGCACTCGCCAATGGCGAACACTACGCTATTGAATATCGTATCAAACATCGTGATGGCAGTGAAAAATGGGTCTCAGAAATGGGTTGCGCTATTCGCGACAAATCCGGTGCGGTACAAATGCTGGATGGAGTGATTCTGGACGTGACTGAGAGCAAACTCAGACATGCAGAATACGAAAGCATTGCGCGCGCTATCAACCAGTCAACAAGCGTAGCTGAATTTAGCATGAATGGTACGATTTTAGATGCTAACGCTACTTTTTTAACGCTTCTAGGCTACGAAAAAAACGAAGTGATTGGCAAGCACCACTCTATTTTTTGCTCTGCGCAAGACGCCGCTTCAGCCAGCTATCGCAACAAATGGGAAGCACTTAATCGTGGCGAGTTTGTGCAAGGCGAGTTCAAGCGCCTTGGTAAGAACGGCAGCGAAGTTTGGATACATGCATCCTATAGCCCTTTATTAAATGCTGATGGCAAACCAAGCAAGGTGTTGATGTTCATGATTGATATTACTGAACGCACCCGCATGGAAAATGACTTAAAACTAGCCAAAGACAAGGCAGAACAAGCCGCCAGCGCCAAGGCGACCTTTCTTGCCAACATGAGCCATGAAATCCGCACCCCCATGAATGCGATTATCGGCTTTAGCGAGATCATGATGGATACCGAGATGCAAGACGAGCAACGGCGCTACATGAATACCATCAATAACTCCGCAAAGTCATTGCTACACCTGCTAAACGATATTTTAGACAGTGCTAAACTAGAAAAAGGAAAACTAGAGCTGGAAATAGTAGATTTTTCGTTGTATGAGCTAGTAGATAGCATCGTTTCTACTTTGTGGGTGCAAGCCAAGCGAAAAAACCTAGATCTCCAACTCGAACTGGATCCTAACACCGCGTCCTACTATTTAGGAGCGCCAGATCGCATCCGCCAAATACTGATGAACCTGCTCGGCAACTCCATTAAGTTTACCGAGCATGGTTATGTGAAATTAGTCGTCAAACAGTTAGATAATCACGAGCTATCATTTTCGATCATCGACACTGGCATCGGCATTCCACAAGACCGTTTAGACGTGATTTTTGAGCCGTTTACGCAAGCTGACTCGTCTATGAGTCGTAAATTTGGTGGCACGGGTTTGGGTACTACGATTAGTAAACAACTCGTCGAACTGATGGGTGGTCGTTTGACTGCAAAAAGTGAAATTGGCTCGGGCAGTTGTTTTACCATGATTTTGCCTCTTCAACCTGGCACTGCTCAAACAATGAAGGCACATCAGCATGAGTATCCATTGCCAAAAATGCACATTCTTGTTGCAGATGACGTTCGCCAAAACCTCGACTTAATCAGCATATTGCTCGGCCGTAGTGGTCATCAGATTACCACCGCCAACGATGGCGTCGAGGCTATCCATCTGTTTAATCAGCAGGCCTTTGATTTAATCATCATGGATGTGCAAATGCCTCAACTCGACGGACTAAGTGCAGCATCTCAGATTCGTGTCGTTGAGGTGGAGAAAAACCTCACGCGCATACCGATTATTGCGCTCACGGCCAGCGTCCTGCAAGAAGACCGCGCCGCTGCATTCGAGGCTGGCATGGATGGCTTTGCAACCAAACCTATCGATATCAAAGCGCTTACCCGCGAAATGATGCGCGTACTTCATTTAGATCATGCAATTCTAATAGACGATGATAGCGTGCCTACCCACAATGCACATGTTGAAGATGGCATCATTAACGTGGGAAAAGGCTTGGCTTTATGGGGAAGTGAACGTCTTTACTTTCAAGAGTTAGAACGAATTTCGGCCGAAATACCTTTACAAATGTCGCGCTTGAATAGCGCGCTAGAGAACAAAGAGGCCAAACAGCTTGCCGCATTGGCACACTCGAACAAAGGTGTTTGTGGCAATTTAGCACTGCCTACGCTATACGCAAGCTTTTCTGCGTTAGAAAAACAAGCCTTAGCAGAGGATATGGATAGCATAGCCAGCACCATCCAAAACATTGCAGTCGCTTGGGATAGCTTTAACACTCAACTAAGCGCTCACAAAACAGCGCCATCAACCAACTCACCGAAAGCTGCGGTCGCTACAGCATATGATGCACAGGCGCTCCAGACGCTCTTATCAGAGCTTGCACGAGCCTCTCAACAAGCAGAAATAGACGATAAGCGCATGCAAGCTCTCAATGAGATGGCACCAGCTTTTTATCAACATGCCACCCAACATATTTTGAATGCACTCAACGATTTTGAGTTTGATCTTGCCTCTGAGCGCATCGCGCAACTGCAAGCGCAGATTCAAGACGAGGCTCACCAATGACACATCCTGCAAAACTATTACCAAAGTTACTGATCGTTGACGATGAGCCTACTAACCTCAAGGTACTTAAACAAGTACTGCAGCAAGACTACCGCTTAAGTTTTGCCAAAAACGGTGTCGATGCGCTCGAACTCGCAGCTCGAGAACTACCTGATTTGATTCTTCTGGACGTCATGATGCCGGAGATGACAGGCTTTGAGGTCTGCCAGCAACTCAAATCGCAACTCAATACACAACACATTCCAGTGATTTTTGTCACAGCGCTCAAAGACGAAGTGGATGAAACCAAGGGTTTTGAATGTGGTGCAGTCGACTACATCACCAAACCAATCACACCAGTGATTGTCAAGGCACGTGTACGTACACACCTTTCGCTGGTGAGTGCTGAAGAGCTAAAAAAAACACATCTTGAGCTGATCCAACGTCTGGGTCGCGCCG
Organism: Methylotenera versatilis 301; assembly: GCF_000093025.1. Lineage (GTDB taxonomy): Bacteria > Pseudomonadota > Gammaproteobacteria > Burkholderiales > Methylophilaceae > Methylotenera > Methylotenera versatilis. The sequence continues at coordinate 762,326 of NC_014207.1, read as the reverse complement.
CCGAGTATAAAGACAACGAAACTGGCATGCACGTCATGCGCATGAGCCATATTTCAAAAATCCTCGCACTGGCATTAGGCTTTAATGAAGACTTTGCCGATAAACTGCTGCAAGCCTCACCCATGCATGACATCGGCAAGATTGGCATCCCCGACCACATCTTGCTAAAACCAGGACGTTTGGATGATGAAGAAATACGCATCATGCAGCAACACCCACTTATCGGTGCAGAAATCTTGGCTAACACCAAGTCTGAGCTTATTCAGCTCGCCCATTCTGTAGCACTTTATCATCATGAAAAGTGGGATGGTAGCGGCTACCCCGCTAAGCTTCAAGGTGAGAAAATCCCTATCGAGGGCCGCATCGTCGCCGTAGCTGATGTGTTCGACGCACTCACCAACAAACGCCCTTATAAAGAAGCTTGGTCTGTGGAAAAAACTATGGATCTTATCAAAGAGCAGAGCGGCAAACATTTTGACCCTCAAGTCGTGGATGCCTTGGTGCGCGAGCTAGATCATGTCTTGCAGACAGTCGGGCAATGGCAAGATATTTAAAGAGTTTTCGCCCGCCCAACTCAAACCTGCATGATGATTGCGGTTGCGCTCAAAAACTAATTTTCATGGATTAAGCCTGCTAATCAGCGTAAAATGACGTTTTCTTAACACGCTTATTTCTTCTCGCTATGTCACTTACTACGCTCAATGCACTCTCTCCTCTTGATGGCCGCTATCAAACTAAATTAGACGCTTTACGCCCTTACTTTAGCGAATATGCGCTGATTAAACACCGCGCTTGGGTGGAGGTGGAATGGCTTAAAGCGTTATCTGCGGCTAAAGATTTACAAGAGATTGCACCATTCACTGCAGAGACGATCAAAGAACTAGATGATGCCATTGCTAACTTTAGCGAAGTCGATGCATCACAAGTTAAAGCGATTGAAGCGCGCACGAATCATGACGTAAAAGCGCTTGAGTATTGGCTTAAAGAGAAATTTGATGGCAATCTTGAAATTAAAAAAGCCAGCGAGTTTATTCATTTTGCTTGCACTTCTGAAGACATCAACAATTTATCACACGGCTTAATGCTAAAAAGCGCGCGTGATGCGGTGATGTTGCCATTTCTGACGAACTTGATTTCACGCTTAACTGATTTATCGCATGAGCTTGCTGACCAATCTATGCTGTCACGTACACACGGCCAAACAGCATCACCAACCACCATGGGTAAAGAGTTAGCTAACGTAGTGTATCGCCTGCAACGTCAACAAAAGCAGCTTGAAGCCAATGAAATTCTAGGCAAAATCAACGGTGCTGTAGGTAACTTCAACGCGCACCTTTCTGCATATCCAAATTTCGATTGGGAAAGTTTTGCTAAGAACTTCGTTGAAAGTTTAGGTTTAACTTATAACCCAATGACCATTCAAATTGAGCCGCATGATTACATGGCTGAGCTGTACGATTGCCTAAGTCGTATCAACACGATTTTGATTGATATTAACCGTGATATTTGGGGTTACATTTCGGTAGGCTATTTTAAACAAAAAGTAAAAGCGGGTGAAATCGGCTCGTCTACCATGCCGCATAAAGTGAACCCGATTGACTTTGAAAACTCCGAAGGTAATTTAGGTTTAGCCAATGCTGTGTTGCGCCATTTAGCTGAAAAATTGCCTATCTCACGTTGGCAGCGCGACCTGACAGACTCAACCGTGTTGCGCAATATGGGCGTGGCTTTTGGTTATACGCTTTTAGGTTACGACTCTTGCTTACGTGGCTTAAACAAACTAGAAATTAACCCAGAAAAGTTGGCATCAGACTTGGATAACAGCTGGGAAGTATTAGCAGAACCGATTCAAACCGTGATGCGTCGTTATGGTATTGAAAATCCGTACGAGCAACTTAAAGAACTCACACGCGGTAAAGGTGGCATCAACAAAGCTTCTTTACACATATTCATTAGTGGCTTAAACATTCCTGCCGATGCAAAACAAGCGCTACTAGAAATGACACCAGCAAGCTACACTGGCAAGGCTGCGGAGCTAGCACGTACCGTTTAGCTCTACGGTTGCTATTTAGCCAAATTACAAGTCAGGCAAACAATCAAAGGTAGCCTACACTTGAGAAGAATCCTTTTAATCTGTTTTTTGTGGCTTTTTTGGACTCTGCCTGTGCAGGCAGAGTCCGCACATTATCAGGTTGAAATTACCGCACCACCACCTCTCAAAGACTTACTGCAAAAACATCTGGATATGGTGAAGTGGCGCGACAACCCACGCATGAATCCTGCTGAATGGCAGCGTCTATTCTCACAAGCCCCCCAAAACATCAAAGATTTAATCGCAACTGAAGGCTATTTCGCAGCAAAAATCAGCCCAACATTTGAAAACCAAAATGGCGTGTACGTCGCCAAGTTTGTAGTTGAAGCTGGCGCGCCTGTTTTAGTCGGCGATGTGTCGTTGAAATTCACTGGCGACATTGCCACTCAAGCAGCAGATGCCAAGCCTAGTATAGAAAAATTGCACGAAGTGTGGCTACTAAAAAAAGGCGAACCATTCCGCCAAGAGGATTGGAACCAAGCCAAACGTAAGTTATTGACTGAGTTTTTAGTGGAGCGTTACCCCAATGCCAGCATTAGCAGCAGCAAAGCAGAGGTTAATCTTGAAACGCAGACCGTTGCCCTTAGTATTGAGATAAATAGCGGCTCTGCGATTAGATTTGGCGATACAACAATAGTAGGCTTAAAGCGTTACAAACCTGGAGTGGTTGAGAACCTTAACCCCATTAAAGCAGGACGTATTTATAACCAGTCTGACTTGCTGACTTTTCAAACGCGCTTGCAAGAAAGCGGTTATTTTCAGAGTGTAGAAGTGACTGCGGACACACTCAACTCAAGTAATAGTGCTGAACCTAATATCGCGCCGATTAAAGTCACAGTCATCGAAAATCGCAGCATCAAAATGGGTATAGGCGCTGGGTACAGTACCAATACAGGACCGCGCTTACAGCTATCGGTAGATGATTTAAACTTGTTTAATATGGGTTGGAGATTAAGTAGCAACCTTAAATTAGAACAGGACGCGCAGGTGCTTACCAGTGAAATTCATCTACCAACCACTAAAGCAGGTTACCGAGATAGCCTGAACGGAAATGTATCTCATACACTGGTAGAGGGCCTAGATTCCACCGTCACGCAAGTTGGCGTTAAGCGGGCATGGGGCGATAGAAAACGTGAACAATATGTGAATGCAAATTTACTCACAGAAAGCACCAAGGTTGATGGTGCAGGGAATGAAAGCACTTATGCGGCCACACTTGGCTATGGCATCATACTTAGACATACCGATAACGATCTCAACCCAACACGTGGTTATCTATTGAACGTGCAGTTCACTGGTGCGCCAACAACCTCTACGGCTAATGGTAGCTTCTTGCAAAGTCATGTTAAAACGCAAGCCTACTACCCGATCACCTCTAGCACCCAACTCATCGCACGAGCTGAAATTGGTCTGGTAAATGGCAAAAACAGCGCCCCTGAATTATATTTATTTCGAGCAGGCGGCGACCAGTCTGTACGCGGTTATGCTTACCAAAGCTTAGGTGTGACAGAAGGCGATGCCACCGTAGGCGGACGCTACATTGCAACAGGCAGTGTTGAAGTTGTGCAATGGCTTACAAGCCAATGGGGTGCGGCAGTGTTTGTGGATGCAGGTAATGCCGCCAACACACTGCAAGATTTGTCACCAGTGTATGGTTATGGTGTAGGCGCACGCTGGAAAAGCCCTTTAGGCCCGATTGGTGCTGATATTGCTTATGGTGAAGCGACTGGTGAGTATCGGTTCCACTTTAATATAGGGGTAGCTTTCTGATGTTACGCCGCTACTTAACGCTATTGATGATTGGTCTGACCTTGCTTGTCACTTCAGCGCAGGGTGAAATGTCGATTAACGCCAATGCCAGCCTCGATACCTTCCATTATGACCTTGATAACATTCACCTGAAGCTTGAAAAATTAGATGCCAGCTGGCAGTTCTCACCATTTGGCGATGGCAAGCTGTTGGTAGATAAGATGCGCGCAAAACGACTTACGATTACAGTAGGCGACGGCACAGCTAAGTCTAAAGACTCAGGATTGCCTGAACGCATCAAACCGCCATTTTCCATTCAAATTAGGCAAGCTGAAATTGCCGAAGTATTAGTGATTAAGAATGGCGAAAAACAAACGTTCAGCAACCTAAAACTGAATCTTGAAGCTGATGCGAAAACCATCAAAATCAACACCTTAAATGCCAGCACGCCTTGGGGTGAAGCTTCAACCACATTGCAAATGAGTACTGCAAAACCGTTTCCACTTAACGGAGTGGCTAATCTCAAAAAAGCTGACGCTAGCACGCCCTACGATGTGAAGGTAGATCTATCTGGCGATCTGCAAACCTTGCATTTTAATAGCAACATAATTCTCGCTAAACTCAACAATCAATTAGCAATATTCCAAACTCAGCAAGCAAATACGCCCACCGCAGCGCTAGTGAACATCAAAGGTCAACTTGGCTTGGCGGATGATTACCCGTTCTCTGCCAACATCACGATTAATGAACTCAAACCTGAAAACTTTGGCAGCTACCCAACGGCAAAGCTCAATTTTGATATTGTCGTACAAGGTAAATTTTTACCAACCTTGGAAACCACCATTCAATTTGCTGCGCGAGATAGCCAATGGCAAGAGCAAACCCTGCTTAGCAGTGGCAACATCAGCATCGAAGGCAAGCAAATTCGCAATATCGACCTGCAGGCAAGTATCGCCAACAATATCATTAAAGCCAATGGCAGCCTTGGTCAAGCCGACAGTAAGCTTGATTGGCAGGCTGATTTAGCAGATTTAAGAAAATTTGGCACAGATTATTCTGGCCAAGCAAATATGAGCGGCACAGTGACAGGTACTTTTGAGAATTTAGCACTGCAATTCAAACTACTGGCAAAAAATATCAGCCTGCCAAGCGGGTTTAAAGCAGACAAACTAGAAGGTCAGGCATCGATGATGGCTGATGAAAATAGTCAGGTGAGCGGTGAATTTACAGCCCGCAACCTGCAATACGGCAAGCATCCGGTGGTGGATGGCAAGCTGACTTTACAAGGCACGCGAGCGAAACATCAAATAAACCTAACGGCGCAAGGCAAAGAGTTTAAATTTGAAAGCACGCTGCAAGGCGGCTTAATTGCCGCAACAAATCGCTGGCAAGGGTTATTACAAAGCCTCACTTTAGATGGCGCTACCCCTATCAAACTTACCGCGCCAGCATCGCTGTCATTAGACACGAAAGGCGCAACACTCGAGCAAGCACACATAAAATTAAATAAAGGCAATCTGTTCATTGACCTTATAAAATTTGACTCCAATGGCTTTGCAAGCACAGGCCACGCAGATGAATTGGCGCTAGACGATATACCCGCAGAGTTATTCATATTGCCATCGACACTAGAAGGCAGCCCTACGTTTTCAGCTAAATGGGATATAAAAGCGACGGATAGTTTAAATGGCAATATTAACTTATGGCACGACACTGGCGACTTCACCATGACCACAGCCGATGGCAGCAAGAAGCCACTTGGTTTGCAAGAGGCAAAATTTGATGCCAAGTTTGTAAATAATCAAGCCGAGATTAGCACTAGCCTTAATGGGCAAAATATTGGCTTTTTAGAGGCTAGTTTAAGCACCACATTCACCAAAGTAAACGCTGGGTTTGCCCTGCTCGCCAGCGCACCGCTGACATTAAATGGCAAAGCGCAATTACAAACACTTGCATGGCTGCCAATGCCAACGTCATTGATGGATGCCAGCTTTGATGGTCATTTGAATATAACCGTTGCCGCTAGCGGCACACTAGCAGCACCCAATTTAAGCGGTAATGTAGATGGTAAAAACCTGCAATTTTCGCTACCGACAGAAGGCGTAAGCTTTACCAATGGCGAGTTGCAAGCCAGCTTCGAGCATGACAAGCTGCTTATTACAAAAGCCACGTGGCAAGGCGGCGACGGTCATTTACAAGCGACAGGATTTTTACTGCTCGACACTGCTCGTTTAGACACCGCTAATTTAGATAAAACAAAGCCACAAATAGACCTCGACTGGTCAGCCCAAAACTTCACAGCAATCTCTCGCGCTGACCGTTTACTCATCTTAAATGGTACGGGCAAGACCACGCTAACAAATGACCTGCTTATGATTTCAGGCAACTTCAAGGTAGCGAAAGGACTAGTCGAACTGTCTGACGAAGACACACCAGTCCTTGGTGATGACGTTGTGATTCTAGGGCAAACTGATACAGTCCCCGAACCTGCACTCAAAATATTACTTAACGGATTACGCATCGATTTAGGTGAAGAGTTCACCTTACGTGGCCGTGGGCTGGATGCGCAGCTGACCGGTGCGATGACCTTAACCGGTTTAACACAGTACCGCCCACATACCGAAGGCATTATTCAGGTAAAAGAAGGCTCGTATTCAGCGTATGGTCAAAAATTAACCATAGAGCGTGGCATTATCAATTTTAATGGCACTGTAGATAATCCTGGCTTGAATATCAGAGCCATGCGCAACACAACACCAGTCAATGCAGGTATCGAAGTGACAGGTACGGCTTTCATCCCCATCACCAAATTAGTTTCCGACCCAACTGTAGCGGATAGTGAAAAGTTATCTTGGCTGGTGCTAGGTCACGGCATGGATCAAACCAGCAAAAATGACTATGGCTTACTCTCTTTAGCTGCTGGCGTTTTGCTCTCGCAAGGGCAATCCGTGCCATTGCAAACACAGTTAGCCCGAGCTGCTGGCTTAGATGAATTTAGTTTTTCTGGCGGTGATGCAGATAGCGCAGCCGTCGTATTTGGCAAACGGCTTTCATCAAGGCTATATCTTAGCTACCAAAAAAGCATCAGCGGACTTTTAGATGTCGCCAGACTCACCTACAACATGACCTCACGCTGGTCACTGCGCGGAGAAGCAGGCACAGAAAGCGCCGTGGATGTGCTGTATACTTTTAGCTTCAAATAACTAATCAACATAATTTAACCAGATGAACGAAATTCTAGTCTTATATTACTCACAAGGTGGCGCCGTTCGTGAAATGGCGCAGTTGATTGCACGTGGTGTTGAAAGCGTAGCTGGTATCAAAGCGCGCATTCGCACGGTGCCAAAAGTTTCAGCGAATTGCGAAGCGACTGAGCCAGACATTCCGAGCAGTGGCGACCCTTACGTAGAGCTAAGCGATTTAGAAGAATGCATAGGCTTAGCACTTGGCAGTCCTACTCGCTTTGGCAATATGGCGGCGGCTATGAAATACTTTTTAGATGGTACCGCTGGCTTGTGGTTAAAGGGCACGCTTATCGGCAAGCCTGCATCAGTATTTACCAGTTCAGGCTCTATGCACGGCGGTAACGAAACAACCTTAGTAACCATGATGTTGCCATTGATGCACCACGGCATGCTGATGGTGGGTTTGCCCTATTCAGAACCCGAGTTATCTAGCACGCAAACTGGCGGCACACCTTATGGTGCAAGCCATATTGGCGGCACGATGGACGATAAAGCCATTAGCGCAGATGAAAGAAAACTATGTTTGGCATTAGGCAAACGGTTGGCGGAAACTGCATTAAAACTTTCAGTTTAGAATCTCTGCGCAAGATTATTACCGAACCAACGCCTAACTCGTCATTCTGAGTGTAACGAAGAATCCAGTTTGCACTAGCCCATAAACACTAGACTCTTCGTGTCACTCAAAATGACACATATAATTTCATACAAATATTTTTGTAAACAATGTACATTGAGAATAAATAATGACCTTGGCAAAAGAAGCCTTACAGTTCTTACGTTCTACCCATAGCGGCGTTCTTGCTACGCTTTCTGTTAAATTTGCAGGCTATCCATTCGGCTCAATCGCGCCTTTTGTGTTGGATCACAGTGGTCAACCCATTATTCTTATCAGCACCATTGCAGAACACACTCAGAACATTATTGCTAACCCAAAAGTGTCATTACTAGTGTTTGCAGGCGATGACGATTTACAAGCGAACGGGCGCCTTACACTCATGGGCGAGGCAAAAAAAATAGATAAAGAAGATGCCAATTTACGCGCACGCTATTTGCGTTACATGCCGCAAGCCGCAGGTTATTTTGATATGCATGATTTCAGTTTCTATCGTATCGAAATTGCCCAAGCGCGCTATATTGCTGGTTTTGGCAAGATGGGCTGGATTTCAGGAGATGCGATGCAGCCTGCTGAAGTTACAGAAAATTCACCTCTTGCCGCGCAAGAAACTTCCATCATCGAACACATGAATACCGACCATGTGCATAGCTTGATTGCCTACAGCAAGCATTTCCACAATGTGAGTGCGACGCATGCGGAAATGTTGGGCATCGATGCCGATGGTTTTGATGCAAAAGTAAATATTGAAGATGGTAAAACACAAGTTTTGCGTTTCAATTTTGATCAGCCCATTCATGATGCGCAATCTGCGAGAATGGCACTGGTAAATATGTCGAAAGTCGCAAAAGTATGATGCAAAAACCGAGCATACAACAACTTCAGCTAGGCGCTAGCACTAGCTTAATCGCGCTCATCCTGCTTTGTTTGGCATGGGAAGGGGTTCTGGCGCCATTTAAACCTGGAGGTTCATTACTGATATTCAAAACTCTGCCATTGCTACTGCCTTTGTTTGGCATTCTGCATGGCAAGCGCTATACCTACAAATGGGCAAGTATGTTTATATTGCTATATTTTACCGAGGGTGTTGTACGCGCTTGGTCGGACGTTGGGTTGTCAGCCAAATTAGCGCTATTTGAGGTGTCACTCACCGTAATATTTTTTGGATGCGCTATTTATTATGCAAAATTTACCCGTGCAAAATAAATAGGTAAAGCTACCTACTTAGGAAACAACTTACCCGGATTCAAAATATTATTCGGGTCAAACGTTAACTTAACGGCTTTCATTAAATTAATGGTTGTTTCATCAATCTCACGTGAAATAAATGGACGCTTCGCCATGCCAACGCCATGCTCACCCGATAGCGTGCCTTGCAGAGAAAGCACCAAACTAAACACATCATCTAAGCACTCATAAGCACGTTTCATTTCATCAGCATTATCAGGATTGACCAATAAATTCACATGAATATTACCGTTGCCTGCATGACCAAAATTCACGTTTGAAATCTTGTATTGCGCGGCTAGTTTCTCTAAGCCTGTTAACAATTCAGGTAGATGTGACACCGGCACAGCAATATCTTCATTGATTTTCTTCGGTGCAATATCTTTAAGCAATGGCGATAAAGCCTTGCGTGCAGCCCATAATGCTTTGGTATCTTCCGCAGGTTTTGCCTCAATCAAGCCATCTACTTGGCACGCTTGCAGAATCGCCTGCGTGGCTTCAATAATCTCTTGCTGCGCACCATCGACCTCTATCATCAAGTAAGCGCGGGCATTTTCTGGCAACAGGTTTTTATGGCGACCACGAATCAAATTCAAGGCGCCGTTATCTAAAAACTCCAATGCACTTGGCGTATATGGCTGCGCCATAATCGCTGCAATCGCGCGCGCGCAACTGGCAGTATCAGCAAACTCAGCAGTTATGCCGCCAGTGTGTTTTGGCAAAGGGGTGAGCTTAAGTGTCGCCTCAACAATCACGGCCAGCGTACCTTCAGAACCAACCAATAATCGCGTTAAATCGTAACCGACCACACCCTTACTGGTGTAACAACCTGTTTTAATGATATCGCCATTACCTGTCACCGCTTTTAAACCGAGCACATGGTCACGTGCAACACCATACTTCACAGCATGTGGGCCTGCGGCGCAAGTCGCTAGATTACCGCCTATGCTGCAATAAGCCGCACTTGATGGATCTGGCGGCCAAAAGAAACCGACGCCTTTAATTGCATCTTGTAGCTCTTGATTTAGCACGCCAGGCTCAATAATCGCCATACGATTATCTGGGTCTACACTGATAATTTTATTCATGCGCTCTAAGGACAAGGCCACACCACCGGCTTCTGGCACACTACCGCCCGCAGTGCCCGTGCCACGACCACGCGGCACCACTGGCACTTTGTGAGCGTTGCAAAGCTTAATCACCGCTTGCACTTCGGTGGTATTCAGCGGAAAAACCACGGCGATAGGCGCATGAAAGATGCGCGAATTATCATAAGCATAGGCGTAGCAATCTACTGGATCGGTATAGACCTGTGCGATAGGCAGAAGCTGCGCTAGCTTAGATAAAAAATCAGCAGATGACATGTAGGCGCTCTTTTATAAAACTCAATCGAAATTCAAATAAATCTAGCGTTTAAATCTAACGTTTTTTGATGTAGAGGTCAGTGATCGTGCCCTCTTTCATCTCTGCCGCGAAACAAATAGTTTCAGATAGCGTTGGGTGTGCATGAATCGTTAGACCTAAATCATGGGCATCTGCACCCATTTCAATGGCTAGCACCGCTTCGGCCAATAACTCTCCCGCATTCACGCCAACAATACCAGCACCAATCACGCGATGTGTATTTTTATCAAATATCAACTTAGTAGTACCTTCTGTACGCGCAATTGACAATGCGCGACCACTAGCAGCCCAAGGGAATGAGGCTTTTTCAATCTCAAGACCTTTGGCTTTAGCTTCTATCTCTGTCACGCCAACCCAAGCCACTTCTGGATCTGTGTAAGCGACTGATGGAATCACTGATGCAACAAATTCAACCTTTTCACCTGCAATCACTTCTGCGGCTACTTTAGCTTCGTGCGTCGCTTTATGCGCCAACATTGGCTGACCGACGATGTCGCCGATCGCAAAAATGTGCGGCACATTGGTACGCATTTGCTTATCGACCGCGATGAATCCATAATCATCCACAGCAACGCCTGCATTTTCAGCGCCGATATTTTTACCATTTGGACGGCGACCAATAGACACCAACACGCGGTCATACACTTCAACGCCTTTAGGTGCATCAGCATTGCCATTCACACCTTCAAATACCACATGAATACCGTCTTTTTTAGGCTCCATGCTAGCCACTTTGGTATTCAACATAATTGCTTCAAAGCGTTTTTCCATACGTTTTTGTAATGGGCGCACCAAATCACGGTCGCAACCTTGAATTAAGCCATCAGTAAATTCAACCACGCTGACTTTAGAGCCTAGCGCGTCATACACGGTACCCATTTCTAAGCCAATAATCCCGCCACCAATTACTAGCATGCGTTTAGGCACATCAGCCAAAGCTAAAGCACCCGTAGAATCCATAATACGTTCATCTGCTGCAACACCTGGAAATTTTGTCGCTTGTGAACCGGCGGCAATAATTGCGTTATCAAATGAAATGGTGGTCACTTTGCCATCTTCAGATGTAACGGACATTTGATTCGGGCTGGTAAACTTACCCACGCCCTGTACCGTGGTGACATTGCGTTGCTTAGCCATCGCCGCTAAACCACCTGTCAGTTTACCTACTACGTCATTCGCTTTCCAATTACGCAACTGCTCTAAATCAACTTGTGGCGCGCCAAAAGTCACGCCGTGATGCGCAGTTTCTTCAGCTTCAGTAATGACTTTAGCCGTGTGCAATAAAGCTTTAGAAGGAATACAGCCAACGTTTAGACAAACACCACCAAGTGTTGAGTAACGCTCAACCAGTACCACTTTTTTCCCTAAATCAGCAGCGCGGAAAGCCGCAGTGTAACCACCTGGGCCTGAACCTAACACAACGACTTCGGCATGTAAATCTGCAGCACCTAAAGTAACTACTGATACTGGCGTTGCGACAGGCTTAACTTCGACGGCGGCAGTTTCCACAGCGACTTCTTTTTTAGCTGGCGCTTCAGCACTTGCCGCCGCCTCAACTAACAAAATCAAGCTACCCTTAGCCACTTTATCGCCGACTTTTACTTTTAGCTCTTTGACGATACCAGCAACTGCAGACGGGATATCCATAGACGCTTTATCAGACTCAACGGTCATCAGTGAGTCTTCTTTAGCAATGACATCGCCTACTTTTACGAGTACTTCAATCACATCCACACTATCAAAGTTACCAATATCTGGAACCAAAACTTCTAATAAATTGCTCATGCCAACCCTTTGTTAAATCTTCAGTTATTTATCGTAATTTTATCATCAAAAAGACCTTAAAGACCTTCAAAATATATGAATCAGTAGTATGATTTACACACTAAAAATTTAAGCCTGCTTCAAACAAGGTTTTACAAAAAGGGCTTTTCATAATAAAGGGTTTTTCATGTCATTCATTCGTGCTGGCTTGCAATTTATTCAAATGATTTTCGCTAAATTATGGTCGCTGCTCGGTGCCTTACTCAATCATTTACTCGGCTCTGTCAATTATCAAGCACCCTCATGGATGAAATGGTGTGGTGGCAAGCTGAACGAGCTACGTCTAGCCATGATTCAAAAACCGCTCAAAGGCTTAGGCATACTGGCTTTAATTGCAGCACTTGGTGCAGGCGGCTGGCAAGGTTGGGCTTGGTACAAATCCAGACCGCAACCTGTTACGGTGAAAGTGACGGTGACAGTACCTACCAGAACGCAAATCGAAGATAACTTACCGCCAAACCCACTCAAAATAAGTTTTGACAGCTCAGTCGCGCCGATTGAACAAGTTGGAAAAGTGATTTCTGCAGGTGTGAACATCATGCCAAAAATCGAGGGCGTATGGAAATGGAATACTGAAAATGAGCTGTCATTTCAGCCGAAAGCTGACTGGCCAGTAGGCACAGAATACAAAGTCAGCTTGAATGCCAAAGCGTTTACAGCTAAGACTTTACTAGACAAATGGGACTTAGAATTCACTTCACCATTATTTATTGCAAACATTACCAATAGTGAGTTTTATCAAGACCCAATTAATGCCGCAATGAAAAAAGTGGTGGTGAATCTGAACTTTACTCATCCAGTAGATGCAGCAAAATTAGAAAAGAGCATCACGCTAAAAATGCGTAGTAACAAAAATAGCTTATTAAGCTTTGGTTCTGACAAGATTCCATTCGTCGTCAGTTACGATAAATTAAAACTCAACGCTTATATACACTCTGCGCCACTAGCCATACCTAAAGATGATAGCGTGCTAGAAGTAACGATAGATGAAGGCATAAAAGCAGCCGCGGGCGGCAAAGCATTTGAAACAGCTTTAACACAAAGTGTGAACGTACCAGGCTTGTATAGCTTAATGATCAACGAAGTTAGCCCGATTGTAGTTTCAAATGACCAGAACGAGCCTGAGCAAATTTTATTACTCAATGCTTCAGCCGCAGTGAATGAAAAAGACATGGCGAGCCACATTAAAGCATGGGTGTTGCCGCGGAACAAACTGGTCAGTACGCCAGAAGAGTTGAAGTATCCTCATGCTTGGTCTAACACCAAAGACATTACTGAAGCTGTGCTTGCTGCAGGCAAGCCTCTTCCACTAGAAGCGATTCCGGCTGAGCGCGAGAACATAGAAGCACATTCATTTAAGTACAAAGCAGATGTTGGCAGTTATATTTATGTACAAATCGACAAAGGCTTAAAATCATTTGGTGGCTACCAATTAGGCGCGACTCAGCAGCACATTTTACAGGTACCAGTATTTCCAGCAGAAGTTAAAATTCTCAGCCAAGGCTCCTTATTAGCCTTAAGCGGTGAACGCAAAGTAGCAGTGCTAGCACGCGACTTACCTGGCTTACAAATGGAGATTGGTCGTATTCTGCCAGGTCAATTACAACATCTCATTACGCAAAGCAGCGGCAATTTTAGTAATCCATCTTTTAATTACTATATTGATGGCGATAACTTGAGTGAGCGTTTTGAGAAAAGCATCCCACTCAACTTAGAAGCAGGCAAAGCGCATTACGAAGCGCTGGATTTAAGTGAATACTTGAGCAAAGGTGAAGAGAAGCGTGGCGTATTCTTGCTTACAGTTCGTGGTTACAAACCTAAAAAAGAGGCTAATGCTGATGGCAGCGAACAAGCTGACGACAGCACTGATTACAACTCATCGGAAAACCAAAACCCAGAAGCTTTCGTAGATAAACGCCTGATTCTTGTCACTGATTTAGGCTTAATCGCCAAAAAAGAACTCGATGGTAGCCAAGTAGTTTACGTTCAGTCTATTCATACTGGTTTGCCAGTGGCCGGCGCGGCGGTTGAAGTGATTGCAAAAAATGGCCAAGCTATATTCAGCCAAACTACCGATGCGAATGGTCGCGTTAACTTTGCCAAGCTAGATGGCTTACAACGTGAACGCTCACCAATTTTATACATTGTGAAAAAAGCTGGCGATTTAAGCTTTTTACCGATTAACCACTACGACAGAAACCTAGATTATTCACGCTTTGATGTAGGTGGCATTGCCAATGCCACCAGTTCAGATAGCTTAAATGCCTATCTGTTTTCAGATCGCGGCATTTACCGTCCTGGTGACACCATGCATATCGGTATGATCGTAAAAACTGCAACTTGGGCTAAAGCACTAGATGGCTTGCCGCTTCAGGCCGAAGTGCTGGATGCACGCGGTTTGGTAGTGAAAACTCAAATGGTTAAACTCGGCGCAGGCGGCTTTAACGAGCTGGAATATAAAACCTTAGAAACCTCACCTACTGGTACTTACAATATTAATCTTTACTCGGTGAAAGACGGAAATGCGTATCAGCAACTAGGCTCGGTCAGCGTAAAGGTACAGGAGTTCCAGCCTGACCGCATGAAGGTAAAAGCCTTGTTTGCGAAAGAGGCCACACTGTACCCTGAAAACACTGAGGGCTGGCTGAATCCTAAAGATTTAAAAGCCAACATCAATGTGCAAAACTTGTTTGGCACGCCGGCTGAAAATAGACGCGTGACTGCGACAATGACGCTCAGCCCTGCTTACCCAGCATTTAGCCAATATGCAGACTTTGCCTTCTATGATCCGTTGCGCGCCAAAGAAGGCTATAGCGAGAAGCTAAGTGATGCCACAAGTAATGCGCAAGGTGTGGCTGAATTTGCCTTAGGTTTAGAGAAATACACTAAAGCGACTTACCGACTTAACATTGTCGCGCAAGCGTATGAAGCTGGTGGTGGACGCAGTGTTTCTGCCGAAGTCGCAACCTTGATTTCAGAACAACCTTATTTGATAGGCTTTAAAGCAGATGGTGACTTAAATTATGTCAGCAAAGCCAGCAAACGTAGCGTTAATCTGATTGCAGTCAACTCTACCTTGCAAAAAGTAGTCGCTGAAGGTTTAAGCTTAAATCTGATTGAGCGTAAATATGTTTCAGTGTTGACCAAGCAAGGTAGCGGCACTTTCAAATATGAATCACGCAAAAAAGAAGTGCTCATCAAAGCATCACCTTACAGCATCAAAGCTGCAGGAAACAGTCTGGCACTTGCTACCGAAACGCCTGGCGATTTTGCTTACGTGCTTAAAAACAAAGATGGCTTAGAACTTAACCGCGTGGAATATAGCGTAGCAGGCTTGGGCAACGTCAGCCGCTCGTTACAGCGCAATGCAGAACTACAGCTTGTCCTGGATAAAAAAGACTATGCGCCAGGTCAAGAGATTAGCGTCAGCATCCGCGCACCTTATGTAGGTGCTGGCTTGATTACCATTGAGCGCGACAAAGTATATGCGCAACAATGGTTTAAAGCCGACTCACAAGCCTCTGTGCAAAAAATCAAGCTACCTGCAGATTTTGAAGGTAACGGTTATGTGAGTGTGCAGTTTGTACGCGATCCAAGTTCGGATGAAATCTTCACCAGCCCGCTATCTTATGGTGTCGTACCTTTCGTGACGAGTTTGGCGCAGCGTACCAATACGCTGAAGCTCAGCAGCCAACCACTTATCAAACCGGGTCAAGTACTAAAAATGAAACTGGACGCGGCTAAACCTGGTCGTGCTGTGGTGTTTGCGGTGGATGAAGGTATATTGCAAGTGGCAAGGTATCACAACCCTGACGCGCTGGGCTTCTTCTTCCAAAAACGACAGTTGGAAGTTTCCACGTCACAGATTTTAGATTTAATCTTACCTGAATTCAAAAAAATCATGGCGGCTACCGCGCCGGGCGGCGATGCCGATGGTGCATTAGGTAAACATTTGAATCCGTTCAAACGTAAAACTGACAAGCCAGCGGTCTATTGGTCTGGCATTGTAGATGTGACTGGTAGCAAAGAATTTAGCTACACGGTACCAGAAACATTTAACGGAAAAATGCGCATCATTGCAGTGATGGTGAACGATGCCAGCATCGGCATTACCACCAGCGATGCATTAGTACGAGGCGACTTTGTACTATCGCCCAATGCACCACTTACAGTAACGCCAGGCGATATATTTGACGTGAGTGTCGGTGTGGCGAATAACGTCAAAGGTTCAGGCAAAGATGCCGCGGTCACATTGAATCTCGTGCCCTCATCTGCTTTTGAGTTAGTTGGCTCCGCTAAACAAGTGCTAAAAATCAGTGAAATGCATGAAAGCACTGGTCTTTATAAGCTGAAAGTCAAAGAAGGCGCAGCTGCAAAATTAGGCTCCGCTAGAATTGAATTCACGGCTAATATCGGCGATAAGTCTGCGAAATTGGGCACTGAAATTAGTGTGCGTCCATCCACGCCGCACATAACCATAATGCAAACTGGTAGCTTTAAAGGCGATACGCAAGTCAACGTGAAGCGCACCATGTTTGCAGAATATCGCAAACAACAGGCTAGCGTCTCACCGTTGCCATTAGTGGCTTCTGGCGGCTTGCTTGAATATTTAGCCAATTATGAACATAGTTGTACCGAGCAATTGGTCAGCCAAGTCATGCCTATTATCGTGCTTAAAAAACGCCCAGAGCTCTTGGCAAGTATTAGCACCAAAAAAGGTAACTTTGAAAATGCTTTGAGCGTATTACGCACACGCCAAAATGCTGAAGGTGGCTTTGGTTTGTGGGATGCCAGCGTAGGTGCAGACGAATTCGCCAGTGTTTATGCGGTGCATATGATGCTGGAGGCACGTGACCATGCGAACGTAGGTGAGGAAGTGCCTGCCGACATGCTGAAAAAGGGCCTGGAATATTTGCAAACATTAGCTGCCAGCCCAGCAGAAAACTTAGATGCGGTGCGTGTGCGTGCTTACGCAACTTACCTGCTAACACGTGAAGGCACTGTCACCACGCCATTGCTGGCAAGCTTGCGTAGTACCTTAGATGCTAAAGCTTTAACTGATAGCAGCTTCAAAGAATGGCGCTCAGACTTAGCTGCGGCTTACCTTGCTGCAAGTTACCAACTATTGCAACAACATGCCGTAGCTAGTGATTTAATGGCCAAACCTGTTAAATTATTAAACGCCAGTAGTCAAAAACCTATCTACGGACATTATTACGATGACGTGGTGCGGAATGCACAAACGCTTTACTTAGTGTCACGCCACTTTCCAGACAGAGTGAAAGATATTTCAAGCGGCGCGTTAAATAACATCATGCAGCCTATTTCTGAAGGTCGCTTCAATACGCTTTCATCGTCTTATGCGCTGCTCGGCTTTGATGCGTACGCGAACGTTGCTGGCACAAAAGTCGCAGGGCAAATGGGGATTAGCGCGATAGACAAGCAAGGCAAAATCACTGCGCTTAAATTGCAAGAAAACAGCATTGCGCCACTTGTGAACTTCTCGCCAGACACCGTGCGCTTGAAGCTACAAGGGCCTAGTGGCTTACCGTTATTTTATGCAGTGACTGAGTCTGGTTTTGACGTAAAACCACCAACCACCGCTTTAAAACAAGGCATGGAAATTATCCGTGAATATACTGACGATAAAGGCGCCGCGTTAAAATCTATCACTATGGGAGACGAAATCACTGTGCATATCAAGATTCGCTCTATTGATGGCAATGTAGATGACGTAGCGATTGTAGATTTGTTGCCAGGCGGCTTTGAGCCTGTGTTGCAAGCTGCGGTAAGCGAAACGGATAGCAGCATTTCGCAAGGAGGCCAAGGTAGTGAAGATGGATACAACGAAGGCGAAGGTCAAGCGCCAGAAACTTCAAGCTGGACTAGCCCACTTGGCATTGGTGGTGGCTGGCAACCTAGCTATGCTGACATTCGTGAGGACCGCATCGTGTTTTACGGCGCAGTGACCAATACAATTACCGAGTTCACCTACAAAATCAAAGCAACGAATAGCGGTCAGTTTGTAGTCCCGCCTGCTTATGCAGAATCAATGTATAACCGTTTGCTACAAGCGCGCTCATTGCCAGCTAACCTTGTTGTGGGACGTGCTGGTAAATAAACTCTACATCACTCGTCATTCCCGTCAGTGCAGGAATGACGAGCTGTTGAATTCCTTTTTTAGATAATGCCTATACTCCAAAGACTTAGATCGTCCAAGCTTTTAAAGCATAGTTTGCTTGCCTTACTGATACTTGGCTTAGTTTTGATTAGTTTACGGCTTTACCCAAAACCAGCGCTTTCAAGCTTAATCCCGCACTCCACCGCCATTTATGCAGCCGATGGCACCTTGCTAAGACTCACTCTAGCCTCAGATGCACAATACCAAATATGGGTGTCTTTAAAAGACATTTCACCCAACGCCGTTGAAGCAGTCAAATTATACGAAGACCGTTATTTTGATTGGCATTTTGGCATCAATCCTATCGCGTTGTTACGCGGCATGGTACGTACTTATTCTGGCGGTTCTCGCCAAGGGGCATCGACCATTAGTATGCAGTTAGCCCGCGGACTGTACGGCATAGATTCACGCACGGTAAGCGGCAAAGTAAAGCAGATACTTGCTGCCATTTGGCTGGAATCACGCTACTCAAAACACGATATTCTAGAAGCTTATTTGAATATAGCGCCCTACGGTGGCAACATAAAAGGCATCGCTACTGCTAGCTTGTTTTACTTCAACAAGCCCACCAGAAGACTTAATCTGCCTGAAACAATAACGCTGGCTGTGATTCCACAAAACCCTAATAAACGCCTCAGCATCAATAACAAAAATGCCCAGTTAAACGAAGCCAGAATCCGCTTGTGGCAAGACTGGCTAGGCAAACATCCAGAAGATGCTAAATACTCGGCTGACATGCGCTTGCCAGCACAATCATTAAAAGAAGCAAAGCGCTTGAGCGGTCAAAACTTACCGTTTCTGGCGCCGCACTTTACCGATGCATTACTGGCAGAGCACCGCAATCAAGCAATTATACAAACAGGCTTAAACATTAATGCGCAAGCAACACTTGAACGCATGATTACCAGCTACATTGAGAATAATAAAAACTTAGGCATTAACAACGTCAGCGCTATTTTGTACGATGCAAAAACCATGCAAGTCAAAGCTCTGGTCGGCTCTGCTGATTACTTTAATGCAGCCATTCATGGGCAAGTAAATGGTACTTCGGCTAAGCGTTCGCCAGGCTCTACCTTAAAACCATTCATCTATGGCTTGGCGATGGATCAAAGTTTGATTCACCCTGCCAGTATTTTAAAAGATGCACCTACTAGCTTCGGCCCCTACAGCCCAGAAAATTTTGACGGTCGTTTTATCGGCCCAATCACTGCGACAGATGCCTTGATACGCTCGCGCAATGTACCGGCGGTAAGTTTAGCGGCTAAGCTCACACAACCTAGTTTGTACGATTTTCTAAAAAATGCAGGCGTGAGTGACTTAAAAAGTGAATCTCATTATGGGCTAGCGCTCGCATTAGGCGGTGGAGAGCTAACGATGGAAGAGCTCGTCAGTTTGTACGCCATGCTAGCCAACCACGGTCGCTTTGCGCCTTACGCTCTTACAAAAGGCAATGCGGCAACTTTTCCATTATTAAGTGAAGAATCTGCTTATATTACTTTGGATATGCTTCGACAAAATCCTCGCCCAGACACAGGCGAACCTGACTTATACAAAACCGCTTGGAAAACAGGCACCTCTTGGGGCTTCCACGATGCATGGACGATAGGCGTAAGCGGCAACAATGTATTAGCGGTGTGGGTGGGTAATTTCGACGGCAAACCTAACCCTGCATTTATCGGCATCAAAACTGCCGCGCCTTTATTCTTTCAGATTTTAGATAGCCTACGCCACCAACGTTTACTAAACCCAAAAACGGAAGTCGAAGCGATGCCGCCTCACACCTTAACCAAGGTAAAAGTCTGTACAGCCAGCGGTGACTTACCCAACCAATACTGTAAAAACCTCAGTGAAACTTGGTTTATCCCAGGAAAATCCCCCATTAAAATCAGCACTCTACATAGACCCGTATATTTCGACAATACAACAAACCAAGTTGTCTGTGGTGCAGGTGCAAATACGAGAGAAGAAATCATCGAATTCTGGAGCTCGGATATGTTGCGGCTATTCCGTGAAGCTGGCATGCCACGCCGTGTGCCGCCAACGCTGCCCGCTGAGTGCAGCAACAATCGCAACCAAGTGATCGACGACAAACCACAAATCACCTCACCACTCAGAGGCGTGACCTACACCATACGCTTAAGTAAGCCAGAAACCATCGCGCTTAAAGCCAACCGTGGTGGTCAGGGTGCTATTTACTGGTTTGCTAATAATGGGTTTATCGCAAAAAGTGAAGCTGGTGCGGGCATTGCATGGTCGCCTCAAAAAGCAGGGCATTATTTGTTACGTGCGGTGGATAATACAGGGCAATCTGATAGCCGTGAGGTAGTGGTTGAGTTTGTACCTTAAGCTAATTTTTAGCCCAAGGTACAAAATATAGAGATGAAGATAACGACTTAACTGTTCAATTTTCAGCTATGCCCATCGCCACCTTTAACTCGCCAGCAGTTATTTGATCCAAATTATCCAACGCGGCAACCAAGTTCAATGCTTCCATGTGCTTACCAGTATTCTCAGCGATTAATCCCAAGTAATACATCGCGCTACTGTTATTGCCATTCTTTGCAACAACTTGGCTGAAATGTTGCTCTGCCTTGGCTTCATTTTTCAAGCTATATTCCGCAATAGCTCGGTAAAATAAGGCCTCCGTTGTATTAGGTTCTTTTGCATACCACGCTACAGCTATTTTATTGAGCATCTCCCAATTTTCAGTTTTTAATGGCTGAACAATACGCATAAAGAACGGCCACTTCTCTTCTGATTCCGCCCAAAAAGGTAACTCACTTGCACTTACAATGCTTTGCTCTGGCTGATTAAGTAAATGCTTCACCCACTCAACAGACATGTTGTAATAAAAGGCATTATGTCCTGGGCTTTTCACAGTGATAATAGCCACTAAATTACCAGACTCGTCAAACACACCGCCCCCGCTATCGCCTAGTCTGAAAGTATTACTTGCCCTCACCACCACACTGTCATCCATAGGATACAAGCCTTTGACATAGCCAGATGTAGCATTAGGCCGAGGAGAAAAACCTGCAAAACCAACAGAGTAAACTGGTTGCTCGTATTTAAGATTTTGACTTGAGCCGATATTGGCAACTGGTAGATTGAGACCTTCAACTTTTAGAATGCATAAATCATGGTGCCAATCTGGCTTGAGGGCACTCGCAGCGTAATTCTCACCTTTTGCATTAATCGTCACTGAGACTGCGCTTGCAACTACATGACAATTAGTCACGACTTGGTCTTTGGCTATCACAACACCAGAACCTAATCCGTAGCCACCATTAGCTAATCCAACTTGAATTTTCACAACATGCTGACTAATATCTTGCACCAACTCATCCATTGGCATTGCCCAACTGTAAGTCGTGGCACACATATAAAGTAAAGCAATCATTAGTCTTGTCATGATGGACTCCAATATCAAATTGAATATTACATATTTAAGTGAAAACCTTTTAAAAATTAAATTAACAGTACTTCTTAACTTGTATTACATGATTTTATTTAGCAATTTGTATACCAAGTCACTGATTAAAATATGTAATAAAGTGTAATTCTATAGATGGATTGCGCATTTAATCGCTGAATTAAGCGCATTTTTCCGTGAGGTTTTATTGTTTTATAAAGCTGCGTTGAGCTTACTTAGTGCCATGCTTGGAGCCATGGGATTGATTGTGTAGTGATAAGAGCTAGTTAGATTAAATAAAGTTTACTCAAACTTTTTAGCTCATTAAGTTTGGCCATACTTAAAGTTTTTTGTAGAAATATGCTTCAAATAACATATTTGAAACAATTAAATAAAACTTAAGCCAGCGCACAGACTATCTTTTTGCACAATAAGAGTGCAACAGTGACTAATTCTCGCCAAATTTCAGAATTTGTTCTAACAAGCCAGGAAAACGACTATTGATATCGTCAATACGTAAAACGTTACGATTTTCCACACCAACTTTACCTGTATGAATAATGCCCGCTTCACGCAAGATACGGAAATGATGAGATAGAGTGGATTTTGCCATATTGGGACAAGGTGCAGCCTCAGAGCAAGACATGCAGCCATCTTTTTGAAGCATGCTACTAACAATGCGCAGACGCATTGGGTCAGCTAGCGCACCAAGCAGCCCTGCTAAGGTAATGTCTTCTGTAGATGGATGAACAAATTGAACCATAAAAGAATTATACAGTAAGTGTTGACATAGTACAATAGTTCTATAATAATGAACTATTGAATAAACATTTTGTTCACAAAAATAGATTCAGCAATATAGCAATTAGATACTCAAACTTAAATACACATGAAATGGAGATTATTATGTCTAAAAGACTAGCAGGTAAAGTCGCACTGGTGACTGGTGCATCTAAAGGGATTGGCGCCGCCATAGCACTGCGGTTGGCTGATGAAGGTGCATTAGTTGCTGTCAACTACAACAGCAGCAAAGAAGGTGCTGACCGCGTAGTAACAGAGATTGTTAGTAAAGGCGGCAAAGCAATTGCTGTATATGGCAATCTTTCAAATCCAGAAGAAATTAAAAGTGTCATCGATGAAACTAAAGTATCACTAGGTGCGATTGATATTCTAGTTAATAACGCTGGCGTGTATGAGTTTAGTCCGCTTGACGCCATCACGCCAGAACACTTCCACAAGCAATTTAACCTTAACGTATTAGGCTTACTACTTGTTTCACAAGAAGCGGTGCGTGCATTCAGTGAAAAAGGTGGCAGTATTGTGAATATCAGCTCGGGAGTATCAACCATTACCCCACCAAACAGCGCCGTATATACAGCTACAAAAGGTGCAGTAGATGCTATAACAATGGTGCTATCCAAAGAGTTAGCGGTGCGGAATATTCGCGTTAATGCAGTAAATCCTGGCATGATTGCGACTGAAGGTGTAGTGACGGCTGGCTTTCATGAAGGTGATATGCGTCATTGGATTGAGTCTGTTACGCCTATGCAGCGCATTGGCACGGTAGATGAAATTGCATCAGTAGTGGCATTTTTAGCCTCCAATGATGCAGCTTATGTGACAGGCGAAACACTACATGTGACAGGTGGCTTACGCTAGATCTACAACTATTTTAATTTTAAGATTCATAGACTAGTTAACATTAAGCTATAAAATAAAAAGGGCGCAATTTGCGCCCTTTTACATGTTTAATCTATTACAGCAACAACCTACGCACATCACTCAACATCATGCGCATATGGCTTGTGAAGCGAGCACCATCAGCTCCATCAACCACACGGTGGTCGTAAGATAGTGACATAGGCAACATTAAACGTGGCTCAAAAGCTTTAGTTTTAGGGTCATACACTGGCTGCATACTTGAGCGTGATACACCTAAAATTGCCACTTCAGGGCAGTTAATGATAGGCGTGAACATCGTACCGCCAATACCACCTAAGCTTGAAATAGTGAAGCAGCCACCTTGCATTTCTTCTACCTTAAGCTTGCGTTCACGCGCTTTGGTTGAAAGTTCGCCTAAATCACGGGCAATATCCAGTACGTCTTTTTGCTGAACATCTTTGACCACTGGCACTACCAAGCCATCTGGCGTGTCGCAAGCGAAGCCAATGTTGAAATAACTTTTTAAGATTAAGCTATCGCCATCAGGTGAAAGTGATGAGTTAAAGTTTGGGTAAGCTTTAAGCGCATTCACAGAGGCTTTAATCAAAAAGGCCAACATAGTGAGTTTAACGCCACGTTTCTCGGCATCGGCTTGCATAGACTTTCTAAAGTCTTCCAAATCAGTAATATCAGCTTCATCAAATTGCGTAACATGCGGAGCCGTCACCCAGTTACGATGTAAGTTTGCGCCTGATAATTTTTTAATGCGTGAAAGTGGTTTATTCTCAATAGCACCAAATTGGCTGAAATCAATTACTGGCATAGGTAAAGCCGCAAAGCCGCTGACGCCTGCGCCCATATTTTCTGTACGCGGTTTAGCCAATTCGCCTTTTACATAAGACTGTACATCGGCTTGTACAATACGGTTTTTAGGCGCACTACCTTTTACAAAAGCTAAGTTAACACCTAACTCACGTGCAAACTTACGTACTGATGGGCTGGCATGCGATAGCTTGCCTGCATCAACGACTGCGCTAGCACCAACTGGCACAGGCTGTTGAGCTGGTGCAATGGTTTTTGGTGGCTCTGGCGCTGGACGACTAGGCTCTGGAATTGCCACTGCAGCAGCTGGTTGCGGTGCGGCTGCCTTCACCTCTTCAACTGGAGCAGCCGCTGCGTCACTTACGTCCATCGTTAAAATCAAACCACCTTGAGCGGCTTTGTCGCCAACTTTCATTTTTAACTCTTTTACCACACCGGCAAAAGGTGAAGGAATATCCATAGAAGCTTTGTCAGATTCAACCGTCATAAGTGAATCTTCTTTAGCGACTGTGTCACCCACTTTAACTAATATTTCAATAACATCAACACTATCAAAATTGCCGATGTCGGGGACAAGTATGTCTTGAATTGCCATGTCTGCGTGTCCTTAAACTGTCGTTGGGTTAGGCTTATTAGCATCTAACTTATATTTTTTAATCGCTTCAGCCGCCTTGCTTGCAGGCAATTTACCATCATCTGCCAGCGCTTTGAGCGCAGCCAACACTACGTAATATCTATCAACTTCAAAGAAGCTACGTAATGCTTCACGGCTGTCTGAACGGCCGTAGCCATCGGTACCTAATGCCACAAATCGTTGCGGTACAAAATTTTGAATTTGATCTGCAAATGAGCGCATATAGTCAGTTGATGCAATCACTGGACCTTCAGTTTTTTGTAAGCACTGAGCTACATAGCTGAGTCTTGGCTTGGCCTCTGGATTCAACATGTTTTGACGTTCTGCATCAATGCCCTCACGACGCAACTCGGTAAAGCTAGTTACACTCCAAACATCAGCTGATACGCCCCAGTCTTTTTCTAGCAACTCACCCGCAGCAATTACTTCGCGCAAGATCACGCCAGAACCCATCAATTGCACCTTAGGACCCTTAGCTTTTGACTTACTAAAGCTGTACATACCTTTTAAGATACCTTCAGCAGAATCTTTTGGCATTTCAGGATGCGTGTAGTTTTCATTCATCAAGGTGATGTAGTAATACACATCTTCTTGATTTTGCACCATACGGCGTAAACCTTCTTGAATAATCACGGCCAATTCATAAGCAAATGTTGGGTCGTAAGATACACAGTTTGGAATCGTTGCTGACATCAAGTGGCTATGACCATCTTCGTGCTGCAAACCTTCGCCGTTCAATGTGGTACGACCAGCCGTTGCACCGAGTAAGAAGCCACGCGCACGACTATCACCAGCCGCCCATGCAAAGTCGCCAATACGTTGGAAGCCAAACATTGAGTAATAGATGTAGAACGGAATCATTTGCGTGCCCGTGACGCTATATGAAGTCGCTGCCGCTAACCAGCTGGCGAATGAACCTGCTTCGTTAATACCTTCTTCTAAAATCTGACCAGTTTTTGATTCTTTGTAGTACATCACTTGGTCAGAATCTTGTGGTTCGTACAACTGACCAACAGAAGAGTAAATACCTAATTGACGGAACATACCTTCCATACCAAAAGTACGTGCTTCATCTGGCACGATAGGCACGACATATTTACCGATTTCTTTATCGCGTACCAAGGTTGAAAGAATACGCACGAACGCCATAGTGGTTGAAATTTCACGTTCACCTGTCGCTGCTAGCATATTCTCAAATGCAGAGAGTTCAGGCACTTTAAGCTCGTTACCTTTGCGACGACGTTGTGGTACAAAGCCACCCATCGCATTACGACGCTCAGCCAAGTATTGCATTTCTGGGCTGTCATCTGCTGGTTTGTAGAATGATAGGTTTTCAACCTGTTCATCTGTCAATTGCAAGTCAAAGCGGTCACGGAATTTTTTGAGTGACTCAATATCCATGCTTTTCTGTTGATGCGTCGTATTTTGACCTTCACCCGCATCGCCCATGCCGTAACCTTTAACAGTTTTGGCTAGAATCACAGTCGGTTGACCTTTATGGTTTACCGCTGAATGGTACGCGGCATACACTTTGTGCGGATCATGACCACCACGGTTTAAGCGCCAAATATCAGCATCAGACATGGCCGCAACCATCTCTTTAAGCTCAGGATATTTGCCAAAGAAGTGTTCACGCGTATACGCGCCACCTTTTTGTTTAAAGTTCTGATATTCACCATCCACGCACTCTTCCATGCGTTTTTTCAGCAAGCCATCTTTATCCATGGCTAGCAATGGATCCCAATATGACCCCCACACCACTTTCAATGCATTCCAACCCGCACCGCGGAAGTTAGACTCAAGCTCTTGAATGATTTTGCCATTGCCACGTACAGGTCCATCAAGGCGTTGCAAGTTACAATTAATCACAAAAATAAGGTTATCTAAGCCTTCACGCGCTGCCAGTGAAATTGCACCTTGTGACTCAGGCTCATCCATTTCACCATCACCACAGAACACCCAAACTTTACGATCGCTAGTATCTGCAATGCCGCGGTTATGCATGTATTTTAAAAAGCGCGCTTGATAAATACCTGCCAAAGGGCCTAAACCCATTGAAACCGTTGGAAACTGCCAGAAGTCCGGCATCAACCAAGGGTGCGGATAGCTAGATAGACCATTACCGCAAGTTTCTTGGCGGAAATTATCCATTTGCTCCTCTGTAAAGCGACCTTCTAAGAAAGCACGCGCATACACTCCCGGTGAAGAGTGGCCTTGAAAGTAAACGCAATCACCACCAAAATTTCCATTTGGCGCACGGAAAAAGTGATTGAACCCAATGTCATACAAGGTAGCCGCTGACTGGAAGCTAGCAATATGCCCGCCTACACCTGGCGACTTTTCGTTCGCGCGTAATACGGTCATAATCGCATTCCAGCGAACTAGCGCACGTACTCGGCGCTCCATTTCCGGATCACCTGGCAATTTAGATTGTAAATGCGTTGGGATGGTATTAACGTAAGCGGTTGTTGCTTTATAGGGTAAATTACTGCCTGAACGGCGCGCTTTATCAATCATTGCTTCAAGCAAAAAGTGAGCGCGCTCTGTACCTTCGTTTTCAATGACTGCAGTGAGTGCATCTAGCCATTCCTGCGTTTCTAGCGGGTCAGTTTCAGTTAAGCCCTTGTCTTGAATAGTAGCGTTTTGATTCGTTGCCATGCGTGAGATTTCTCCGTGTTGTGGTTGCTGCGCGTATAATTTGTAGAAAACAAATATACAAAACGCCAAAGCAACTAAACGTGATTAGATTGTTCTAGGCGATTAGAATATTCTAATCGATGAACTTACCTTAAAAATTAATTTTGAGGCTATAGTGTGGCTTTTTTAGGCTTTCTGGTCAAGTTAAACCGTGCTCAATTGCCCGTGAAATATTGACATTTGCTACGATTGTCTTACATATCATATAAGAGTTAGAGGAAAATAAATGTCGTTAAAATTAGCTCAATTTTCGCAAATTAGTAGTGAAAATACACTAACTTCGTATAAACACATGCTTTTTGTCCTAGCTGAAAATGAAGCCGAAAATATTCCTTATAGCGGAATCTTGCACACAAAACTGAAGCGCACTCATAGCGAATACAAAGATTTATACAAAACACCATTAACAACAGACTTACCTAATGGCGGTATCGCAAGCTTTGTGGTTTTAGAAGAAAAATTGAATACGTTTCAACGCCATACCTTGCTTCGTAAAGCAATAGCACCATTATTAGATGAACAGCCTTTAGAACTTGCCATTTTCGTTTTTGGCGATGAAGCCACTCGTGAATCAAATGCTTGTGCTGCTTATTACGTGGCAACAGTCAATGCCGCCAAACTACCCAATCGAAAAAAAGATGACAAGTTTAAAGCTTTAGAAAATATCAGCATACATGGTTATGCAGCCCAGCATGATTATGCCTACGTGAATGCTCGTGTAGCTGGGAATACGCTATGCCGAGAACTCACGATTACACCTCCTAATGAGCTCACGCCTACAATTTATCGTGAGAAAATAGCAACATTAGCCAAAGAGTTTAGCTGGAAACATGAAGAGTTTGATATGGCTAAGCTGAAAGAAATGGGCGCAGGCGCATTCTACTCAGTAGGTCAGGGCAGTAATCCGCAAGATGCTGCTATTGTGCATTTAACCTATCTGCCAATAGATGCTAAAAAGAATATTGCTCTAGTGGGTAAAGGTATTTGTTTTGATACAGGTGGGCATAATCTAAAACCTGCAAAATACATGCAAGGCATGCATGAAGACATGAATGGCAGTGCAGTAGCCTTAGGTATTTTGCTTGCTGCCACACAGCTGCAACTACCAGTGAGGCTAGATTGCTGGCTTGCCATCTCACAAAACCATATTGGCCCACTTTCTTACAAGCAAAATGATGTAGTAACTGCGCTTAATGGTATGACTATAGAAATAGTTCATACTGATGCTGAAGGCCGTATGGTGTTGGCTGACACTTTGACGTTAGCGAGTCGCGTTAATGAGAATGGTCAGCTTCCAGATGCTATTATTGATTTCGCAACACTGACAGGTACCATGATATCGGCACTTGGCACCCGCATGAGCGGCGTTATTGCCAATCGCGCTGAACTTGCTAACGAAGCTATTCAGGCTGGCAAGGTTGCTGGTGAGCGCATTGTCGCTTTCCCATATGATGACGATTATGAAACTGACTTGGATAGCGATATTGCTGACATTATGCAATGCACAATCGATGGCGATGCGGATCATATTCATGCAGCACGCTTTTTAGGAAGATTTATAGAGAATGACGTGGCTTGGCTGCATACGGATTTGTCCTCCGCAAGTAATGAAGGTGGACTGGGCGCAGTAAGCACCGACACAAGTGGCTTTGGAGTTGGTTTTGGTTTAGCGCTCATTAAACGCTTAATCAGCTCTCATTAAACTGATAATTCAATAGATGTATGAACTGTGAAGCGCTCCCTACCGGAATGATGTTTATAGAAAGATGACATAATGCAAAATACTTATGACAACATATCTTGGTTATCACTATTTCCAGAACTTAGTGATTTAGATCTACATGCCAAAGATTTACTTGCAAAGTATGTGCGTATTGTCGAAGCACCAATTGGCACGATTGGCTACCGTGAAGGCACACCCTGTGGGGCTTATGTGATGCGCTTAGCAGGCAAATCACGTGTATATAAGATGTCGACTGGCGGTCGTGAAATTCTACTTTATAGGGTAGCGGCAGGTGAAACCTGTGTCATCACTACGACCTGCCTGTTAGGTAATAGTGACTATCCAGCCTCGACCATAGTGGAAGAACCGATTCGTGACGCACTCATTCCTGCCGCAGCATTCCATCAATTAATGATCGACTCTGCAACTTTCAGAAAATTTGTCATGACAAATTACGGTGCATTGATAAGCGACCTGATCGTGCTATTAGATGAAGTGGCTTTTCATAGTCTAGATGCAAGATTGGCAAAAGTATTACTAGATGTTAAATCACCCCAAATCACACGAACTCATCAACAAATTGCTGATGAACTGGGCACAGCACGTGAGGTTGTAAGCCGCCAGTTAAAGCGTCTAGAGCAAAAAGGTGCCGTATCATTAGGTCGAGGACAACTAGAAATTATTGAGCGCAGCACGTTAGAAAAACTGGCAAATTCTTAGTATTAAACCTGCCACTGAGTTTGCCATCACTAACGGTGTACAACACTGAAAGAAACGTACGTGTATTCTTAGACGATGGCAGCCATATTAAGCTGACTCCGAACTAACTATAGCCAGCTCACACAATCCCCCAAGCCCTCCCTGCGAGGGCTTTATTTTTGCTTGAATAAAGTCGGGTTAGATTAATATCGAAGCGGCAATTAAGATTGATGAATTGATTGAAGCTCCACAAAGCAAAAAGCCCTCTTACGAGGGCTGATGCGTGACTACTGTTGAGTAGTCTAAATAAATAGCTTGGCAGTGACCTACTTTCGCATGCAAAAAGCATACTATCATTGGCGCTGGTTCGTTTCACGGCCCTGTTCGAGATGGGAAGGGGTGGGTCCAAACCGCTATGGCCGCCAAGCATAACTGGTAACTCTTGTGCGCTGTTGAGTTTTCACCCAATTGCCTATCACAAGCAGAAATGCTGTGCGCTCAATCCTATTTTCATAGAATTAGCGTCTTAACTTCATCATTCAGTCTATTTCTAGACAGCTTTGATGCAGTTTTTAACAAACAGAAGAAGTAAAGTTTAATGTGTAATCATTGATTACATTGTCTTACATATCAAGTCACTATTAAAAACACCTGTTAATCTTGTATTGACTTGAATTTAATCAAATCAGGTTCAAGTTTTAAGGTTATAGGATCAAGCCTCACGAGCAATTAGTAACGGTCAGCTTAACGCATTACTGCGCTTCCACATCCGTCCTATCAACGTCCTGGTCTCGAACG
This sequence comes from Methylotenera versatilis 301, assembly GCF_000093025.1. Taxonomy (GTDB): domain Bacteria; phylum Pseudomonadota; class Gammaproteobacteria; order Burkholderiales; family Methylophilaceae; genus Methylotenera; species Methylotenera versatilis. Next base: position 731,544 of record NC_014207.1, on the reverse strand, counting down.
ACTCTTTAGGGGGGTTAAACCCCCAGGGAAATCTCATCTCAAGGCGAGTTTCACGCTTAGATGCTTTCAGCGTTTATCTCTTCCGTATTTAGCTACCCGGCTATACCATTGGCATGATAACCGGTCCACCAGAGATACGTCCACTCCGGTCCTCTCGTACTAGGAGCAGGTCCCTTCAAATTTCCAGCGCCCACGGCAGATAGGGACCAAACTGTCTCACGACGTTTTAAACCCAGCTCACGTACCACTTTAAATGGCGAACAGCCATACCCTTGGGACCGGCTACAGCCCCAGGATGTGATGAGCCGACATCGAGGTGCCAAACTCCCCCGTCGATATGAACTCTTGGGAGGAATCAGCCTGTTATCCCCAGAGTACCTTTTATCCGTTGAGCGATGGCCCTTCCATACAGAACCACCGGATCACTATGACCTGCTTTCGCACCTGCTCGACCTGTCCGTCTCGCAGTCAAGCAACCTTATGCCATTGCACTATCAGTACGATTTCCGACCGTACCTAGGTTACCTTCGCACTCCTCCGTTACTCTTTGGGAGGAGACCGCCCCAGTCAAACTGCCCACCATACACGGTCCCCAGTCCAGATTATGGACCTAGGTTAGAACCTCAACAACATCAGGGTGGTATTTCAAGGTTGACTCCACGAAATCTAGCGACTCCGCTTCAACGTCTCCCACCTATCCTACACAAATCTTGTCAAAGTCCAATGTAAAGCTACAGTAAAGGTTCATGGGGTCTTTCCGTCTAGCCGCGGGTAGATTGCATCTTCACAAACATTTCAACTTCGCTGAGTCCCGAGAGGAGACAGTGTGGCCATCGTTACGCCATTCGTGCGGGTCGGAACTTACCCGACAAGGAATTTCGCTACCTTAGGACCGTTATAGTTACGGCCGCCGTTTACTGGGACTTCAATCAAGAGCTTGCACCCCATCATTTAATCTTCCAGCACCGGGCAGGCGTCACACCCTATACGTCCACTTTCGTGTTTGCAGAGTGCTGTGTTTTTATTAAACAGTCGCAGCCACCTTTTCACTGCAACCCTATCGTGCTTCACGAGCAAGTCGCTACACACTACCAGGGCGCACCTTCTCCCGAAGTTACGGTGCTAATTTGCCGAGTTCCTTCTCCCGGGTTCTCTCAAGCGCCTTAGAATTCTCATCCTACCCACCTGTGTCGGTTTGCGGTACGGTCTTATATCACTGAAGCTTAGTGGCTTTTCTTGGAAGCATGGTATCAATCACTTCGTCTACAAGTAGACTCGTTATCACGCCTCGTCATTAACGACTCCCCGGATTTGCCTAAGGAATCTGACTACACGCTTGAACCGGGACATCCAACACCCGGCTGACCTAACCTTCTCCGTCCCCACATCGCATGATATAAAGGTACAGGAATATTAACCTGTTTCCCATCAGCTACGCATCTCTGCCTCACCTTAGGGGCCGACTCACCCTGCGCCGATGAACGTTGCGCAGGAAACCTTGGGTTTTCGGCGAGGGAGCTTTTCACTCCCTTTATCGCTACTCATGTCAGCATTCGCACTTCTGATACCTCCAGCAACCCTCACAGGTTACCTTCGCAGGCCTACAGAACGCTCTCCTACCATGCATACATTCCGAAGAATGTAGCATCCGAAGCTTCGGTTACGTGCTTAGCCCCGTTACATCTTCCGCGCAGGACGACTCGACCAGTGAGCTATTACGCTTTCTTTAAATGATGGCTGCTTCTAAGCCAACATCCTGGCTGTCTATGCCTTCCCACTTCGTTTTCCACTTAGCACGTCATTTGGGACCTTAGCTGTCGGTCTGGGTTGTTTCCCTCTTGACCACGGACGTTAGCACCCATGGTCTGTCTCCCGTAATTGCATTTCTCAGTATTCGGAGTTTGCAATGAGTTGGTAAGATCTTATGATCCCCCTAGTCATAACAGTGCTCTACCCCCGAGAATGATATACGAGGCACTACCTAAATAGTTTTCGGAGAGAACCAGCTATTTCCAAGTTTGTTTAGCCTTTCACCCCTATCCACAGCTCATCCCCAAATTTTTCAACATTTGTGGGTTCGGACCTCCAGTACCTGTTACGGCACCTTCATCCTGGCCATGGATAGATCACTTGGTTTCGGGTCTACACCCAGCAACTAGACGCCCTATTCGGACTCGCTTTCGCTACGCCTCCCCTATCGGTTAAGCTTGCTACTGAATGTAAGTCGCTGACCCATTATACAAAAGGTACGCAGTCACGGAACAAGTCCGCTCCCACTGTTTGTATGCATACGGTTTCAGGATCTATTTCACTCCCCTCCCGGGGTTCTTTTCGCCTTTCCCTCACGGTACTAGTTCACTATCGGTCGATTACGAGTATTTAGCCTTGGAGGATGGTCCCCCCATGTTCAGACAAGGTTTCTCGTGCCCCGCCCTACTTGTCGTTACCCTAGTTCCACACACGGGATTTCGTATAAGGGGCTATCACCCTCTATGGCCGGACTTTCCATTCCGTTCTACTATCGCATGTGCTAAAAATAACAGGCTATTCCATGTTCGCTCGCCACTACTTACGGAATCTCGGTTGATTTCTTTTCCTCGAGCTACTTAGATGTTTCAGTTCACTCGGTTTGCCACCATCTCTCTATATATTCAAGAGCGGTTACCCTTGCGGGTGGGTTTCCCCATTCGGACACTTCCGGATCAAAGCTTGTTTGCCAGCTCCCCGAAATTTTACGCAGGCTACCACGTCCTTCATCGCCTGTAATCGCCTAGGCATCCACCATATGCACTTATTCGCTTGATCCTATAACTTTAAAACCTGAACCCTTTTAAATATTCAGATCTCGTGACGCATGAGAACGTCAGCTACAGGTGTTTCTAAAGCAACTTTCTCTCAATCTGCAAGGTTGTACAGATTGAGATGGTTTGTTTCATTTATTTCTAGGTTATTTCGTGTGTAAACGTTATTGCTAACATTCACTACACTATCTAACCGGAACTAAACAAAGCAAAATGTTTCGATTTTGCAATCAATTACTACCCATTTTGAACACACATCCTCATCACAAAGATATGTGCTCACTTTACTTCTTCCATTTTGTTAAAGAACAGTCTAGTTAAAAACTAGAAGTAAATATTCATGCAGAACATTTACTTCTAATTTCTTTCTTTTCTATCGCTACAACATCAAAGTGATTTCTTGTCAGGTTTTTATTACAGTTACTGGTGGAGAATGTCGGGATCGAACCGACGACCCCCTGCTTGCAAAGCAGGTGCTCTCCCAGCTGAGCTAATCCCCCATTTGTCTAACAGGTGCTTACTATGGAATCTGGTGGGTCTGGATGGACTCGAACCATCGACCCCCGCCTTATCAAGACGGTGCTCTAACCAACTGAGCTACAGACCCTTATAGTCAAATCTTTTTTGATGTTGCTTTGGTCTAACAACTGATAAGTGTGAATGCTTGCAGCAATGGATGTTCTCTAGAAAGGAGGTGATCCAGCCGCACCTTCCGATACGGCTACCTTGTTACGACTTCACCCCAGTCATGAATACTACCGTGGTAAGCGTCCTCCCGAAGGTTAGACTACCTACTTCTGGTAAAACCCACTCCCATGGTGTGACGGGCGGTGTGTACAAGGCCCGGGAACGTATTCACCGCGACATGCTGATCCGCGATTACTAGCGATTCCGACTTCATGAGGTCGAGTTGCAGACCTCAATCCGGACTACGATCGGCTTTCTGGGATTGGCTCCCCCTTGCGGGTTGGCGACCCTCTGTACCGACCATTGTATTACGTGTGAAGCCCTGGCCATAAGGGCCATGAGGACTTGACGTCATCCCCACCTTCCTCCGGTTTGTCACCGGCAGTCCCATTAAAGTGCCCAACTAAATGATGGCAATTAATGGCAAGGGTTGCGCTCGTTGCGGGACTTAACCCAACATCTCACGACACGAGCTGACGACAGCCATGCAGCACCTGTGTTAACGTTCTCTTTCGAGCACCAATCCATCTCTGGAAAGTTCGTTACATGTCAAGGCCAGGTAAGGTTTTTCGCGTTGCATCGAATTAATCCACATAATCCACCGCTTGTGCGGGCCCCCGTCAATTCATTTGAGTTTTAATCTTGCGACCGTACTCCCCAGGCGGTCTACTTCACGCGTTAGCTGCGTTACTCATGGATTTTACTCCACCAACAACTAGTAGACATCGTTTAGGGCGTGGACTACCAGGGTATCTAATCCTGTTTGCTCCCCACGCTTTCGTGCATGAGCGTCAATATTATCCCAGGGGGCTGCCTTCGCCATTGGTATTCCTCCACATCTCTACGCATTTCACTGCTACACGTGGAATTCTACCCCCCTCTGACATATTCTAGTCTTGTAGTTTCAAACGCAGTTCCCAAGTTGAGCTCGGGGATTTCACATCTGACTTACAAAACCGCCTGCGCACGCTTTACGCCCAGTAATTCCGATTAACGCTCGCACCCTACGTATTACCGCGGCTGCTGGCACGTAGTTAGCCGGTGCTTCTTATCAAGGTACCGTCAACCTCAGATAATATTAGTATCTAAGTTTTCTTCCCTTGCGAAAGAGCTTTACAACCCGAAGGCCTTCTTCACTCACGCGGAATGGCTGGATCAGGCTTTCGCCCATTGTCCAAAATTCCCCACTGCTGCCTCCCGTAGGAGTCTGGACCGTGTCTCAGTTCCAGTGTGGCTGGTCGTCCTCTCAGACCAGCTACTGATCGTCGCCTAGGTGAGCTTTTACCTCACCTACTAGCTAATCAGATATCAGCCGCTCCATTAACGCCAGGCCCGAAGGTCCCTAGCTTTCCCCCGTAGGGCGTATGCGGTATTAGCCAACCTTTCGATTAGTTATCCCCCATTATTGGATACGTTCCGATATATTACTCACCCGTTCGCCACTCGCCACCAGACCGAAGTCCGTGCTGCCGTTCGACTTGCATGTGTAAAGCATTCCGCCAGCGTTCAATCTGAGCCATGATCAAACTCTTCAGTTTAATGTATGACTATTACTTTTTCCTCTTGCGAGGTGGTTATTTCGCTTTTGCTTTACTTACCTAATGAAAGGTAAGTGACTCAAATTCATTTCAAGGTCTGTGTGATTCTTATTACTAAGAACCGTTACATATTTGTCATAAATTTAAGTGTAAGCACTTGTTTTTCTGAGGCCGTACTTAAACCAAACAATCCAGTTAAATTCAAGCAGAGTTTAACGTCTACAGGAATAAGTAAATTGCGTCTAAGTAGGCTTGTCCAAAACCACAAGCACCCACACTTATCAGTTGTTAAATTGTTAAAGAGCTGTGTCGAAAATATGTTTTCTTTTCAACTTCTCGTCAACGCTTTGCGTTAACGAGGTGCGCATTATACAGAGCTTTTGAGCCGCGTCAATCATAAATTTGAAATGTTTCTTATTTATTATTGACGGTATTTTGACACACTTTAAATCTTTGGTTGCGGGAACAGGATTTGAACCTGTGACCTTCGGGTTATGAGCCCGACGAGCTGCCAGACTGCTCCATCCCGCGTCCGATTCGACGTACTTGTCGTCGAGAGGTGAGACTATAGCAAACCTAGCTATTTACTGCAAGAACATTCGCAGTTTTATTTGCGTAATTATGAGTTTCTTGGAGCGGGAATGGATTTTAATCTTGGCGCAAGCTAGCCTGTTAGCGCATTACGCTACGAACATAATCTAGGTCTTCTTGTGTATCTACGCCAGCTGCGGGGGCATTTTGAGAAATTGATACTGAAATTTTATACCCATGATGTAGTACACGAAGCTGCTCTAACGATTCTATCTGCTCAAGTGCGCTTGGTTGAATTGTTGCATACTGCTTAAGAAATTTTGCGCGATAAGCATAGATCCCAATATGTCTATAGACAGGCATATTGTCGGGCAGGTCTGAATTGGTCGCGAAAGCATCTCTAGGGTATGGAATTGGCGCCCTGCTGAAATATAGTGCATTACTTTGCGCATCTAAAACCACCTTAACGATATTAGGATTTAAGAAGTCGGCTTTGCTATGTATTGCGTGACATGCGGTTGCCATGACTGACTCCGGATGATTGCTTAAAGTATTAGCGACCTCAACAATCAAAGAAGCTTCTATCAAAGGTTCGTCACCTTGCACATTAACAATAATAGCGTCATCAGACCATTGCTGCGCCAATGCCACTTCTGCGATTCTATCAGTGCCACTCACATGATCGGCTCGCGTCATCATGACTTGGTGACCATATTGATTGACCTCATCAACGATACGCAAATCATCAGTTGCAACGACAATTTCTTTAGCGCCGCTACTTTTTGCACGTTCCGCAACCCACACTACCATAGGTTTGCCCGCAATATCTAGCAACGGCTTACCAGGCAGCCTAGTGCTAGCATAGCGCGCAGGAATCACCACATAGAACTCTAGTGCTTGAGATTTCAAACTAGGCGATTTCCTCATCTGTTAACTTACGCGCTTCTTCTTCCAACATCACGGGAATACCGTCTTTAACTGGGTACGCCAAACCGGCAGACTTGGAAATTAACTCATTCGTTGTTTTATTAAAGATAAGCGGACCTTTAGTTACAGGGCAAACTAAAATTTGTAGTAGTTTTGTATCCATCATTAAGTTCTCAATTTTTGCAAAATAAGTGTAATAAGAGATGTTTGACTTGGAGCACTTATAGTGGCTGCAACAGGCAAACACCATGCATCACTCGTAGTGAATGTTGCACATTTTACGGCATCTTTTTCTGTCATTAGAATAGTTTTACCTGAAAACTGCATTAAGTCTTGCTTTGTAAACGCATGATGATCGGCAAATGCCTTACGCTCAAATTGTAGACCTAAACCAGACAATTGATTAAAAAACCGCTCGGGATTTCCTATGCCTGCAATCGCCACTAATTTTTTATTAGTAAAGTAGCTAGCGGGCTGTTTGGTTTCTGAACCATTCACAGATTCAAAGCATTCGCCATGTAACGTCATATTAAATATCGGCGCTTGCCGAGCTTCTTTAAAAGCAACAGTAAGAGCTGCGCCGTTACCACTATCTACAATTGCATCTACAGATTGTAACCTTGAGAACTTTTCTCGGAGTGGTCCCGCTGGTAATAAAAATTGATCGCCAAACTGACCATTTGAATTAACCAAGGCAATCTCAATATCGCGCTGTAAGGCATAATGCTGTAAGCCGTCGTCACTAATAATCACATTACATTCTGGATTCGCTTGCAATAAAGCTTGTCCAGCAGCTACTCGATCAGTTCCAACGAACATAGGGCAAGCCGTTCGCCTGGCAATTAACACGGGCTCATCCCCTACTAATTGAGGATGACTATTTGCAAATACAGCTGTTGCTAGATTTGAGCTCCCGCCATAACCTCTACTTATGATTCCAGGCTTAAAACCTGCAAGCTGCAACTGTTCTGCCAGCCAAATAACAAGTGGCGTCTTACCTGTTCCACCCACAGTAATATTACCAACGACAATCACAGGTATGCTTAAGCCAGTGCTTTTTAACCAACCGAGATTATATAAGGTCCTTCTAACAGAGATAATGACAAGAAAAACCCAAGAAAGTGGAATGAGTAAAATATGCCATAAACTGTATGAAGACCACTGTTTTTGGAACCAATTATTCATCTGCTCAAGCGGATAATTAGGTGGTTAATTGAATTGCTTTTGATACAGTTTTGCATAATGACCACCTAGCGCCATCAAGTCAGCATGCGTGCCACTTTCTACGATTTCACCTTGCTCCATGACCATAATGCGATCTGCGTTTTCAATGGTGCTCAATCGGTGTGCGATGACAATACTTGTGCGATTTTGCATCAAAGTGTCCAACGCGGCTTGAACGTGCTGCTCAGATTCAGTATCCAAAGCAGAAGTAGCTTCATCTAACAATAATATCGGTGCATCCTTTAGAATCGCACGGGCGATGGCAATACGTTGTCGCTGACCTCCTGACAAACGCACGCCTCTATCCCCAATCTCATTTTGCAAACCTTTGGGTAATTGCTGAATAAAATCCCAAGCAAATGCTGCCTTTGCAGCGTTAATAACATCTGCCTCACTTGCGTTGCGCAATACGCCATAAGCGATGTTGTTAAACACCGTGTCATTAAACAAAATTACATCTTGGCTGACCAATGAAAACTGCTGGCGCAAATCTGCAAGCGACAAGGAGCGCATATCAACACCATCCAACAATACTTGCCCTTGTTGAAGCTCATAGAATCTTGGCAGCAGGTTAACTAACGTGGTTTTGCCACCGCCAGATCGCCCTACTAAAGCCAATTTCTCACCCGATTTTATATTAAAACTGACGTCTTTCAGCGCAGGACGCTTGGCGTTATTGTAAGTAAGGTTCACATGCTTAAATTCAATCTCACCTTTGCTGCGGCTAAAGGCTTGATTGCCTTCATCTAGCTCTGGTTTAATATCAATCACCCCGAATACGCTTTGCGCAGCAGCAAGCGCTACCTGAACATCTTCGTTCATCGCCGTAAGATTCTTAATTGGCGCAATTAGCATCAACAATGCGCCGACAAATGCGGCAAATTCTCCCGCACTAAAACGACCAACAGCGTAGTAAACCACTAAGCCTAATGAAACGGCGGCAAGTAACTCTACCACCATACTATTCAAACTAGAGAGTCGCGCCAAGCGGATTTGCATATGACGATTTTTATTGACCACTTTTGCAAAGCGCTCATTTTCATAGGCTTGCGCACCGAAAATCTTAACAATACGCTGTCCAGAAACGGCTTCTTCCGCCACTTTAGTCATCTCACCAATGGATGACTGCACTTCTTTACCTGCATTGCGCAACTGAGGGGTCATTGTTTTTAGATAGAACGCCATGATAGGGGCGATTAAGACAAAAATCATTGTCAATCGCCAGTCCAAATAAATCATATAGCCAACGATGCCAACCGTAGTTAAAGAATCACGCACTAATGTTAGCGAGGATTTTGTAGCAGCATTCGCCATCTGCTCTACATCATAGGTAATTTTGGAAATCAAAATCGCCGCAGATTGCTCGTCAAAATAGCTAATCGGCAGTCGCATCAGTTGGCGGAAAATATCTATCCGCAAGTCGCCAACGATGCGTCGCGCAACCCAGCGCATAGAAAAACCTGAGAGAAATCCAGAAAATGCACGGAATGCCAATAACCCAAATAGCATGAAAGGCAGATACCTGACCATGTCAGGGCTTTGTTTCACGAAGCCTTCATCAGTTACTTGTTTGATGGTTGCCAAAAAGAGAGTATTGCTGGCTGACAAAAAGACCAAGGCAAGCACGCCAATCAAAAAGACTGTTTTATATTTCCATGCATATCTAAATAGACGTAAATATAATACTTTTGAATTGGGTGTGCCGGATGTATTTAGCTTTTGCATTGCTTCTTTAACGGTAGTTTTCGACATTTTACCGTCAACGTTGAAAATCAAAAAATGAATGTGACAAATAGAAAATCAAGCGCCTGCTTTTGATTGCGTCGCGAACGTAATGTGCGTGTAACCCGCTGTGCGTGAAGCTTCCATTACATCGATCACGAATTGGAAAGCGCCTTTAGCATCAGCATTGATGATAATAGTCGGCTCTTCTTTACTGCCATTCACTGCGGCTTGGAGAGCTGCACTAATCCCCTCTACTGATGAATTAGCTAAACCTTTGCCATTCACAATATATTTGCCTGTTGCATCTACACCCACTTCAATCGTCAATGGTTTTTCTTGCGGTGCATTAGCTTCAGCCGTTGGCAGGTTAATTTGTAATTCACTGGTGCGCGAGAACGTTGCACTGACGACCAAGAAAATAATGATCACTAGCAATACGTCGATTAAAGGCACGAGATTCATCTCTAGCTCTTCATGGCGCTTTCCACGTTGAAAATTCATGTTGTATTCCTTTAACTAAATTCGTTTCAAATCACATTAAAACAAGTCGCTTTTACAAAGTCAGTACAGTAAGTACGGCAAGTAAAAGCAAGACTGTATCAATATGATGTAACACGAATTATTTGCGTTCACCGTGAATAATTTCAACCAGCTTAATCGCTTGTTGCTCCATACCTACCAACAAGTCGTCTACTTTTGATCGGAAATAACGGTAAGCAATCATCGCTGGCACAGCTACTACAATACCAGCCGCAGTGTTATATAAAGCGACAGAAATACCACGTGCAAATTGAGCAATATCATGACCCGTACTAGTAAACGCACCAAACAACTCAACCATACCAATCACGGTACCCAGAAGCCCTAACAATGGTGCAACAGTTGCGATAGTACCTAAAGTCGAGAGATATTTTTCTAAACTATGCGCAACCGCACGACCTGTTTCTTCAATGGCTTCTTTAGTGATTTCACGTGAGTTTTTTGCATTAGATAACGCACTAGCAAATACCTGCCCTAATAGTGAGTGTTGCTCTAAGCGACTGATTGTTTCTTTGGTCACACCGCCTTTGTTAAGCCATGCCTGCACTTCTGGCAACAGGTTCGGCGGTGCTACTGTGCTCTCACGCAATGCAAAAGCACGCTCGCCAATAATTGCCAAGGCTACCACTGACGCTATGATTAGCGGCCAAATTGGCCAACCCGCTGCTAAAATAATTTGCCACACAGTGCAACTCCTAAAATTGGATATTAATCGTGATGAATTGTTTGTAAAAAAACTTGCTGAAACTAATCCCCGATACTTTAGCTTGTCGCCCGCATTTGGGCAAGCTTCTAGTGCATTGCTTTACAAACTTTACATGTCACTAGAATTTAATTGTTGATTTTAATTAAGAGGCTCAAAACTATCCTGCCAGTAGCGTTTATATTGATTTCGCCAACTTACAATTTGAATATTACGCTTACTCACAAAATTCATTTCAATCGCACCATTGTAATCAGATCGATACAACAGACTTTGCGTTGCTCGATAGCGCTCAAATACGACAGGCTTAGGGTGACCAAAGCGATTCAAATAGCCATTAGTAAAAATACTGACTCGAGGTGCCACTGCTTCAATAAAATCAGGCGTTGACGAGGTTTTGCTACCATGATGCGGCACGACTATCACGTCACTTTTTAATTGATCGGCTTCTAAATTAATCAACTCAAGTTCATCAAGCTTTTCAATATCACCTGTCAGCAACACACTGCCAGCTTGGCTAGTCACTTTTAATACGCAGCTTCGGTCGTTATCTTTGATATTTGCATCATCGTAGCTTTCAGCACGCGGATGCAGCATTTCAAACTGCACGTCATCCCAAACCCAGTGTTGACCTGCAAAACAACGCATTTTTCTTTGCGTAGCTGGAATATCCGCATCTTCTGGCAATGAGCTATCGAGCCACGTAACAGTCATCAACGCTAAGACAGACGCCATGCCACCACTATGATCAATGTCATTATGGCTAACAACAAAACCATCCACTTTCTTGATGCCTTCACCATGCAAAAATGGCACGACTATTCGGCTGCCTGCGTCACTTTGTTCATTATACTTAGGGCCAGAATCGTAAACCATGTTGTGTTTAGCGGTCTGCACGACCACACTTAAACCCTGCCCTACGTCTAACACGGTTACTTTCATATCGCCCAATGCAGGTCGCGTCGGCACAAGCAGCAAAATTGGCAGAAAGCCTAGCAAACCCATCCAACGCATAGGAAAGCCACGCGGCAATAATAACCAAAGCACGCCCAGCATGGCTGGGATCAATGTCCATGCAGCTGGTTCGTGTTGTTGCCAAATGGCCGCCGGTAATTGATTAAGCCATTTAAGTGCCAGCATACCAACTTCTAAAGCTTCGTATGATAAATTTAACGGCGTATCGATAGGCAAAAAGCTTCCCAGCAATGCCAATGGTGTGACTACGAAACTAATCAACGGAATCGCAAAGGCATTGGCAATGGGAGAAATGACTGAAGCTTGCCCAAACAATACTAATAATAGTGGCAACATGCCGATGGTGACAGCATATTGCGTTTTTAGCGCCGCTTGAAACCAATGAGCTTGACCGACACGCCCACCCAGCGCATAAGCCAACATCGCGACAGCGCCAAACGACAACCAAAAGCCTGGCGAACTCACCGCCCAAGGATCGAGCAAAACCACAATCAACAACGCAATTGCCAAGACTTGTGAAATAACTAATTGCCGACCTGACCACAATGCAACAGAAAAGACCAAAAGCATATAAAAAGTACGTTGCGATGGCACAGAGAAACCTGCTATCAACGAGTATGTTAAAGCGACAACTACGCCAGCAAACGTAGCAGCTTTACGTGTGGGCAATTTCATCACTAATTGGTGACTTCGCCGCCAGAAAAAACTCACGAAACCAAACGCCAAGCCAGCTAGCATCGTAATATGAAGGCCCGAAATCGACATTAAATGCGAGGTGCCTGTGCGCAAAAACACTTGCCAATCTTCCACACTAATTTGACTATCATCGCCCATCACCAGCGCTTGAATAACGCCGCTATATGGCTTGCCAGCCAGCACCTTTGTGATCCGCTTTTGCACTTGTTCACGAAATTGCTCAACGACATAGCTAGACCGCCAAACGAAGTCGTCTATTTTTTTGAGACCTGCTTTGCTTTTTATGCTGCCTGTAGCACGTATATTTTCCGCTAACGCCCAAGATTCGAAATCAAAACCATGCGGATTCACCGTACCATGTGGTCGCTTTAAACGCACCACTAGCGACCAACGCTCACCTGCATGAAATTGATTTAATTCTGCTGCATCATCTACAGCGTCTTTATTACTATCACGATTACCGCCATGCGAATACGCGCGGTATTGATTCAAGCTGATATGTTTGGGAACGATTGCGCCCGTTGTAAGTATCTTCTCTACATCGAATTTAAAGCGTTCACCACGTTCTGTGGCTTCTGGCATGCTCGCCACCACTCCCTCAATGGCGATGTCTTTTTGCTCCCAAACATGTGGCAATTCATCGTTCATGCGCCAATAAGCAAAACCACTCGCCCAGCAAACGCCTAATAAAAAGGCAGCTATGCACAATAAAGTTCGCTTTAAAACCTTGGAGCTAAGATAATTGGGACTAAGATAATCAGGTAAAAAGCGCGAATAAGCGACTGAAATAGCAACAACAATAAAAAAAGCGCAAGTCAGCCAAGTCACACTTGGGAGTTGCGCTAATTGCTGCACATTCCAAGCACCAAAAACAAACATTAGTGCAGCTAAAATCACAGCGCGTCTTACCTACAAAGGTTGTAGTTTGCCGTCAACCAGTTTGTATTGGCGCTGCATTTTTTTGGCCAACTCTAGGTCATGCGTTACCACCACTAAGCTTCTTTGTTGCAGTTGATTTACTTCCAGCAACAAATCAAAGACCGCATGTGCAGTGTGTCGATCGAGATTACCAGTAGGTTCATCAGCCAAAATGCATTGTGGTTGTGTGACCAATGCGCGCGCCACTGCGGCACGTTGACGCTCACCACCTGAAAGTTCGCCTGGCATATGCTCCATACGATGTTTCAAGCCAACTTTAGTGAGCGTTTCAGCCGCCAATGTAAGCGCTTGCTCTCGTGGCATACGCCGTATAAACAGGGGCATGGCAACATTTTCAAGCGCGGTAAACTCTGGCAATAGGTGATGAAACTGATAGACAAAACCTAGCGACTCATTGCGAATTTCACCTTTCTTGGCTTCACTCATGGCAGCAAGATTTTGGTCGAGAATACGTACTTCACCACTACTTGGCGCATCTAAGCCACCCAGCAAATGTAATAAGGTACTTTTGCCAGATCCAGAGGTCCCGACAATCGCAATTTGCTCACCTGCGCTCACATTTAGGTCAATGCCATTTAATACCGCAACTTCTAAACCCTCATAGGTTTTATGCAAGTCGCGGCAAAACACTATGCTGCTAGTCTTGTTATTCACCATGCTACTCATAACGTAATGCCTCAGCTGGGTTGATTTTACTAGCGCGCCAGCTAGGATATAAAGTGGCAAGCAGACTTAATACAAATGAAACGATCACGATTGTAGTCACATCAGACCAAATTAAATCCGAAGGCACTTCGCTAATTTGGTACACATCTTTTGCCAAAAATTGTATGTGAAATAAACCTTCAATAAACGGAATAATCACATCAATATTCAGTGCAACAATCACGCCAAATACGGCACCTATTAAGGTACCAATTAAGCCGATTAACGCGCCTTGCACGATAAAAATCGCCATGATACTGGCTGGACTAGCACCAAACGTGCGCATAATCGCAATGTCGGCACGTTTGTCTGTCACAGCCATCACTAGCGTGGAAACGATATTAAACGCGGCAACGGCCACGATTAACGTCAAAATAATAAACATCACGCGCTTTTCCATTTGCACAGCTTTGAAAAAATTCGAATGCTGCTGTGTCCAATCGGTCACGTAATAAGCGCCAGTTGGGTTGGAGGGTTGATTCAAGTCTTTAGAAATTGATGCGGCTACATTAGGCGCAATAAATAGATCATCCAACTTTAGGCGAACGCCAGACACTTTATTGTCCATACGGTAAAGCTTAGCTGCGTCATCCATGTGAATGAGCGCCAAGCCAGCGTCATACTCCTGCATGCCACTGCTGAACAAACCAATCACGGTAAACTGTTTTAAGCGTGGCACAACGCCCGCTGGCGTAAACTGCCCCTGCGGCGCCATCACAACGACTTTGTCGCCCATTTGCGCGCCTAAGTTATACGCCAAGTCCGTGCCTAAAATTATGCCAAACTCGCCCGCACGTAAGTCATTTAAACTGCCAACGCGCATGCTCTTGCCTAAATCGGCGACTTTATCTTCAGCCGCAGGTATCACACCGCGAATAATGGCACCCTGCACGCCTTGACCGTAACTCAGCATAGCCTGTGCCGTAATATAAGGTGCGCTCGCCAACACGTGCTCACGTTTAACCGATGACTCAGCAATATTCGGCCAATCACTCAGCGTGTTATTGCTGCCAGTAATTTCCAAATGCGACGCCACACCCAAAATTCGCGTACGCAGATCTTTTTGGAAACCATTCATCACTGACAGCACAATAATGAGCGCCGCCACGCCCAGCGCAATGCCTATCATACTGGTGAGTGAGATAAATGAAATGAAGTGATTTTTACGTTTAGCACGCGTGTAGCGCATGCCAACGAATAATTCAAATACGGAGAAACTAGCGATGAAAGATTTTATTTTTTGTAACATAGGCTAAATTCTAACAGGGTTACAGAGTTGCTTAGCAACAAATTGTAATCATGAATAGTGTTAAAGATTGTGAATTTAGAACTTAGTCGTTTTGATACTCGAAGACTTACTTTAAGACTTACTTAAAAATATATTTAACTAGACTGAATGACTTTAATGCGCAAGTGCAACCGCCTTTAATTGCTGACTGAATGAAGTGCATTCCTTATCCAGTAAAGAGTTTAAAGCGGATGGCTTATGTTTAAGATAGCCCTGAGTAAAATCTACGCCCATCTCTTTGAGCATATTTTCTACAGCTTGGCTTTCAACCCATTCGGCAATCGTTCTTTTGCCAGTGACTTTAGCCACCTCCGCAATGCAACGTACAGTGGCCTGACCAATCTTATTTTCAAGTAAATCAGTGATAAATTGCCCGTCTATCTTCAAATAATCTACCGCCAAATTATTAAGATAACCAAAAGATGAAACACCACTGCCAAAATCATCAAGAGAGAATTTAACGCCATGCTGATTCATGGCTTGAATAAAGTTCTGAGCCGCAGCAATATTGGTGATTGCTGCGGTTTCAGTCACCTCAAAGCAAAGCTTGCTGCAATCAATCGCTGTTGTTTCAATGAGGTTCAATACATAACTATGAAAAGCAACATCGCCTAAAGATTGTCCAGAAAGATTCACAGAAATAGTTTCGATATGGCTAAGTGAGTCGACATTGACTTTCATCCACTCAAACATTTGCGCAATCACCCAACGATCGATGCGCGAAACCAGATTAAACCGCTCCGCTGCGGGTAAAAAAGCATCAGGTTGAATAAATCCGCCAGATTTGTCTTTCATGCGAATAAGGATTTCGGCATGCTCTAAACCTTGGTGCTTAAGCGGCATAATGCGCTGACAAAACAATACAAAGCCATCGTATTCCAAAGCCTGCTCAATACGGCTCACCCACCGAACGTCACTTCTATGCGTTTCGGTTAAATGATCATCGTAATAAAGATGCAGGCGATTTCTGCCAGCCAGCTTTGCTTCTGAACATGCGCTGTCTGCCGCGCGCATCAGGCTAGTATCGCTAGTCCAGTTTTTATCTATCATCACCAAACCCAAGCTGGCATCTATGCAAAAACTTTGCTCGTTAGACATAAATCGGAACGCTTCAATTGAACGGCAAATTTTCTTTGCAATGGCGATTGCTTTTGCAGTGTCACATTGATACAAAATCACAGCGAATTTATTGTCGCCTATCCTGGCCAGCGTATCGGTATTGCGAATACATGATTGCATGATCCCGCCAACTTCTTTGAGCAAGGCATCACCAGCAGAATGTCCACAGCTAATATTAACCGCCTTAAGCTGATCCAAATCAATGTACATCAAGGCGTTTTGCAGGTCTAGTCCGCGATTTTCGTTGATAAATTTTTGTAGCCTGTGCTCAAACTCATCCCGATTAACTAGTCCCGTCAGCGTGTCGTGCGTGGTGCGGTATGAAAGCTCCTCCGCCATTTGGCGCTGCATAGCCATATCGTTAAACACTAAAACCGTACCTATCGCTTTACCTTCACTATCAAATATGGGCGAAGCAGAATCATCAAGGATTGCTGATAAAACGCTAGACTTGGATTCAATTGCATTGATGGCGCTTTCCCGAGCCTGTAGTGTTTTACTTGCAGCAGCCTTGGCTTTAAACCACTGGCGCTGTTTACCCAATAATCGATTAGACGAAGTTTTAGAAGAGGTTTTAGTGCCGCAAGTTTCTTTTGCCTGCTTGGCCATTTCATCAAACAAGCGTTCAGGCATAGAGTCTAACGCTATTGAGCGTTTAACTCTTACAGATCGAGCTTGTTCATTTTTTGCTAGCTTTGCGGATTGCATCATTGTTAACCTTTAGTCCTTACTTGCTAAATCTAACTAAATTTAGACAAGCACCTATAAGCTTAATTTACAGCATGACCAATATTTTGTAGTTAAAAGTCAAAGCTATATTCTCCTGCCAGATTAGCCATTCAAATTTACTATGCTGCCATGTAGTCAATATGCATGATTAATGCAAACATATTGACCACCAAGTCTTGCAACAAGTCTGATAAAATTACGCTATGTTTACAGGAATCATACAGACCGTAGGTCAAATCGAACGCGTAACGCCAATGGGCGACGACGTAAAGCTCAATATTAGCTGCACAGGGCTAGATATGCTGGACGTTAAAATTGGCGACAGCATCGCGGTAAATGGCGTTTGCCTCACTGCTATTACTTTTGACGAATCACATTTCGAAGCGCATGTTTCCAAAGAGTCCCTCTCAGTTACCATCGGGCTTGATAAGCCAATTGCAGTCAATCTGGAAAAAGCATTACGACTGAGTGACAGGCTAGGTGGCCACTTGGTGAGTGGCCATGTGGATGGCGTTGGCGAGGTAGTGTTTTTTGAACCATTAGGCGACTGCTGGAAGCTGGATATTCGCGCACCACACGCTATTTCAAAATATATTTCAGTCAAAGGCTCAATTTGCGTAAACGGCGTGAGTCTTACCGTGAACACCATTGCCTCAGATGTATTTAGCATGAACTTGATTCCGCACACATTAGAAAATACCTCGCTACAATTTTTAAAAGCTGGAAGTCGGGTTAATTTAGAAGTTGACCAAATCGCGCGCTATGTAGAACGCATGACACTTTGGGCAGCAGAGCCAGCTGGCAGCTAATAAACAAGAAATTAAGGAAACATCGACTGAATGAGTAACAATCAAACAATCAGCACGGCAACCATTAGTTCCGCACAGGAGATTATTGAAGAAATCAAACACGGCCGCATGGTGGTGCTAGTCGATGACGAAAATCGCGAAAACGAAGGCGATTTAGTCTTAGCCGCAGAATTTTCCACTGCAGAACATATCAATTTCATGGCGAAACATGGTCGTGGTTTGATTTGCTTAACCTTGACTGAAGACCGTTGCCGTCAGTTAAACCTAACAAAAATGGTACAAAAAAATGGTGCGCGCATGGGTACTAATTTCACGGTATCAATTGAAGCAGCTGAAGGTGTCACTACTGGCATTTCTGCAGCAGACCGCGCACGCACGGTGCAAGCGGCCGTAGCAAAAAACGCAAAACCGCAAGACATTGTCAGCCCAGGGCATATTTTTCCTCTCGCGGCCATGGACGGTGGCGTATTAGTACGCGCAGGTCATACTGAAGCAGGTTGCGACTTAGCTAAGTTAGCAGGCTGCGAACCCACTAGCGTGATTTGCGAAATTTTAAAAGATGACGGCAGCATGGCACGTTTGCCAGACTTAATGCTGTTTGCCGCCGAACATCAACTTAAAATCGGCACGATTGCAGATTTAATTCAATATCGCGCACAAACCGAACGCCTAGTTGAGCGCGCGGCAGAACGCACCATTCAAACACCTTACGGCGAAATGAAGCTGATTGCCTATCGAGATAAAATCGCTAAAGAAACGCATTTAGCACTCATTAAAGGCGAACCAAATGCCGCACAAGAAACACTAGTGCGCGTGCATGAACCGCTTTCAATTTTCGACTTACTGGATAGCAGCAGTTGCACACATAGCTGGAATACACTGGATGCGATGAAAGTGATTGCCAATGCCGAATCTGGCGTCATGGTGTTATTGCATCAGCAAGAAACTGGCGAGGCTATCATCGAGCGCATTCAAGGCGCTGATGAGAAAATACGCATCAATCAGGAGTTGCGTACTTACGGTATAGGCTCACAAATACTGTTAGATATTGGCGTAGGTAAAATGAAATTACTTGCCACACCGCGCAAAATGCCAAGCATGACAGGCTTTGGCTTAGAAGTGACGGGTTATTTAGAAGCTAGCAACAATAGCTAATAATAGATTAAGAATAACCATACCAATCAACCAGATATGTTAGAATAAACCATTGGAAAACATCAACCTCACAGGTCATTTTCTCATCGCGATGCCCGCCATGACAGACCCATTTTTCGCTAAATCCGTCACATTTATCTGCACGCATAATCAAGAAGGTGCCATGGGTGTGATGATTAATCGCCCTACTGACATCACCTACGACACGCTGTTTGAAAAAATCAAAGTAGAACTACTCAATTTTGCAGTTGCTGACACGCCTGTGTTGTATGGCGGACCTGTGCAACCTGAACGCGGTTTTGTTTTACATGAAACATCCGCTGGCGAATGGGATAGCACCATCACTATTGCAGAAAATACCGCACTGACTACATCTAAAGACATTTTAGAATCTGTCGCAATTGGTAGTGGCCCCGCAAAAATGCTGCTAACACTAGGCTATGCAGGCTGGACACCAGGACAACTTGAGGAGGAAATCAAACAAAACTCATGGCTATCTGTACAGGCAAAAGACGTAGAAACTTTACACAAAATTCTGTACGAACTAGATTACGATGAAAAACTCAATGCAACCATGGCGCTATTAGGGGTTGACCCTGCCATGCTATCTGACGTGGCAGGTCACGCTTAATGGCGAACGTTGTTAATGCAAAACCAGCAACTCACGGCCAACTGATAGATAACGAAAGCGTTTACGACGCCAAAATAGTACTAGCCAGCACCGTCTTGTGTTTTGATTTTGGTGAGCAAAGAATAGGCGTAGCCGTTGGCGAGCACTTATTAGCCTCGGCCAATCCGCTGGTGACGATAGACAATGAAAGCAACGAAGTTCGCTTTGAAGCGATTAGCAAACTAGTCAAAGAGTGGCAGCCTAAACTACTGATTGTGGGCTTGCCATTAAGTTTAGACGGCGCAGAAACCAGCGTCACACAACTCTGCAAAAAGTTTGCAAGGCGACTAAATGGCCGCTTTAACTTACCCGTCGTGCTCATTGATGAACGCTACAGCTCAGTTGAGGCGAGCGATTTATTGAATCAATCTGGGATTAAGGGCCGCGCGCAAAAAGAAATGCTGGATCAAGTCGCCGCGCAAACCATATTGCAAAGCTATTTTAGTGGCTTATAAAATTGCCTCACTTTGAATGTGAATGATGATTACAGGTAAAATACAGAAATGACTTCAAAAAACATCTCATTACCTCATGCTGAAGACCTGCTCAAAACGCTGGCTCAAAAAGTTCAACCCTTACTACAAGCCAATACAGCACTCGTCGGCATTCAAAGTGGCGGCGTTTGGTTAATGCAAAAGTTACTAGTTCTATTAGAAAAAGATATCGCCGCCAATGCTATTGAACATGGCACATTAGATGTGTCGTTTTATCGTGATGACTACGAAAAGCGCGGCTTAAAAGCTGAAAACCGCCCGAGCCAGATTCCATTTGACGTCGAAAACAAGCATATTATTCTGATTGATGACGTTTTTTACACCGGCCGTACTACACGCGCGGCTATGAACGAGTTATTTGATTATGGTCGCCCTGCTAGCATTACTTTGGTTGCACTTGTAAACCGTGGTGGCCGCGAGTTGCCAATTGCACCGCAAATTACTGCTGCTGATATTGCTTTAGATGCTAGTCAGAATTTGCAACTCATACAAAATCAAGATGGCACTTTAAGCCTTGAGCTTCAATCCTTGAACTTTAATCAAAGCCAGGTACACAAACATGAATAACCCGCAATTAGATGCCGATGGCCGTTTACGACACTTGCTTTCTATTGAAGGCCTACCAAAAAGAATATTGAATCAAATACTAGATACCGCTGAATCTTTTGTAGGGGTGGCCGAGCGTGAAGTTAAAAAAGTACCACTTTTACGCGGCAAAACGGTATGTAATTTGTTTTTTGAAAACAGCACCCGCACCCGCACCACCTTTGAAATCGCAGCTAAACGTCTTTCAGCCGATGTCATCAGCTTAAATGTGAACACCTCCTCGCAATCTAAAGGCGAAACCATTTTAGATACCGTCGACAACTTAATCGCTATGCATGCGGATATGTTTGTGGTGCGCCATTCTCAATCTGGCGCGGCGCACTTTATTGCGAAGCATGTCCCTGATCATATTCACGTCATTAATGCTGGTGATGGTCGCCATTCACATCCAACACAAGGTCTGCTGGATATGTTTACCATACGCAAGTACAAGCCTGACTTGCACAATCTGCGTGTGGCGATTGTCGGCGATGTGCTGCATTCACGTGTAGCACGCTCTGAGATTCACGCTTTGACAACATTAGGTGTACCTGAAGTGCGCGTCATTGCACCAAAAACGCTGCTTCCAACGCAAGTAGAAAAGCTAGGCGTGCACGTGTTTCATGACATGAAAACTGGGCTGAAAGACGTGGACGTGGTGATGATGTTACGCTTACAAAACGAGCGTATGAATGGTGCGATGCTACCCAGCGCACAAGAATATTTTAAAACCTATGGCCTCACTCAAGACAAATTAAACCTCGCTAAACCAGATGCTATCGTACTGCACCCGGGACCAATGAACCGCGGTGTAGAAATTGATTCTAGTGTAGCGGATGGCAGCCAATCTGTTATTTTGCCGCAAGTCACTTACGGCATCGCCGTTCGCATGGCAGTAATGGCGATGCTGGCTGGCGGGCAAAATTCTGGCAGCCAAGCGGGGAGCCAAGCATGAAAATTCAAATCAAAAATGGTCATGTCATAGACCCTAAAAACAACATTGATAGTCAGCTAGACGTATTCATTGCTGCAGGCAAGATAGTCGCGCTAGGCAAAGCGCCCGAGGGTTTTATCGCCAGTCAAACCATCGATGCTAGCAATTTAATCGTGTGCCCTGGCTTGGTTGATTTATCTGCAAGATTACGTGAACCGGGTGATGAATATAAAGCGACGCTGATTAGCGAACTGCAAGCCGCAGTAGCTGGTGGCGTCACTAGCCTCGCCTGTCCTCCTGATACGGATCCAGTGCTTGATGAACCAGGTTTAGTAGAAATGCTCAAACATCGCGCTAAACAGCTTAACCTTGCGCACGTTTATCCGCTAGGCGCGCTTACACGCCAACTGCAGGGCAAAGTACTGTCAGAAATGGGCGAACTGCGTGAAGCAGGTTGTGTTGGCTTCTCACAAGCCAATATTGCCATTACCGATACGCAAGTGCTATGGCGCGCAATGGAATACGCAGCGACTTTTGGCTTTACTTTATTCCTGCACGCTGAAGAGCCATTTTTAGCCAAAGATGGCGTCGCACATGACGGTGAAGTCGCTAGTAGATTAGGTTTAAAAGGCATTCCAAGCGCAGCAGAAGCACTTGCACTTGCCAGCATATTACGTATTGCCAAAGAAACAGGTGCACGCATTCATATCAGTCGCTTATCAACAGCTGAAGGCGTGGACATGATACGTGAGGCTAAAAAGCACGGTGTGAATATCACTTGCGATGTGAGCGCCAACCACTTGCACCTGACGGAACATGATATTGGCTTTTTTGATGCGAATTGCCACCTAAAACCACCACTTAGAACGCAACGTGATAAAGATGCACTGGGCGCAGGCTTAAAAGATGGCACCATAGACGCTATTTGCTCAGACCACACTCCTGTAGATGACGATGCTAAATTAGCGCCCTTTGCAGAAGCTGAGGTTGGCGCAACGGGCTTAGAGCTATTGCTTGCACTTACCCTCAAGTGGGCTAATCAGGAAAAAACAAGTTTGGCTAAAGCAATAGCGCTTATCAGCCAGTCTTCAGCAAAAATACTAGGTATTGCTGCAGGTGATTTAAGCGTGAATGCTAACGCGGATATTTGCATCTTTGATGCGAATGAGTACTGGAAAATTGTACCGAGCGCGCTCAAAAGCCAAGGTAAAAATACGCCATTTAACGGCCTAGAAATCGCAGGAAAAGTTAAAACCACCTTGATTAACGGACAAGTCGTGTATCAATCAGAGTAAATTATTGTTAGGTTTGCAGCTAAGCCATTGACGGAAAAGGATTACAAGCGTTCAATGTCATGATTCCTTGAATCAAGTGAGTGTATTTTTACAACTGTTAATAGCAACTTAGGAGCGTAATTATGTTTTCATGCTGTTTTTGGTGGTTTTTGCTTGGTGCACTCGTTGGCTGGTTACTCAATTGGTTGTTATGTCGTTTCCTAGCTTGCCGCGGCAGTAAATGTTGCAATAAACCATCAAGTTGCTGTGACAATACGCCCAATACGTTATTAGACAAGAAGCCTGCTGAAACGTCACCAGCAGCACCGACTCCTAAAGCAGAAACCCAAAAAACTAAAGCACCACAAGCTGTCGCTACTCAAGCACCTAAAGCTTTTGTAGTCGACGCCGCAGCAGCGAAAGCTGCCGGATTCAAGCTAAAAGGCCCTAATGACCTCACCGTAGTAGAAGGCATCGGTCCAAAAATCAACGAACTATTCAACGATGCCGGTGTAAATACGTTTGCGGAATTAGCACAGCAAACCGCGCCGCAGATGCAAAAAGTATTGGATGACGCAGGTGCTCGCTATAAATTAGCCAAACCTGGCACATGGGCACAACAAGCCGCATTAGCTGCCGAAAATAAATGGGCTGAACTTAAAGCGCTACAAGAAAAATTGACTGGCGGCGTTTAAACAAACTTTAAACTACAGGTGTTTTTAGCCTGCCGTTCTTGATAGTTTTATCGCATAAGGAGCGTTAGCCCATGATGAATTCAACACCTCATGTCCACAAAAGCAGTTGTTGCGCTAGCCATACCTTCTGGACTTGGTTATTAGCCGCATTATTGGCAATCTACTTATACTGGCATTGGCAACACGGCCATGGTCCTGCACATGCAGCAGCGTGCTGTACTGCCACAAGTAGTAACGCTGCTCCCATAGTAGAAAGTGCCGCTTTCAACTTTACAGCGAGCAACGCACACGGCTATAACGCCTCCGGCGATGCTAGCAACGTAGCATGGGCAGCAAAATCCGATGCATTAAGCACGTGGTTTAAAGGTGGTGCCGATTGGGTGATTACTGGTGATGCAGCCAAAGTCACATTAACAGGTAACGTTGATAGTGAAGACATCAAAAAAGCCAAAGGAGCTGAAGCACAGGTCTTTTTCGGGACTGATGTCACTATTGATAACCAGTTAACGGTAAAGGTGCCTGAAGCCCTACATGCAGCCACAGAAACACCAACAGCCAAGCTTTACTTTGATACAGGAAAAACCACCTTACCTAGTGATGCCAGCCAAACGCTTGCCGCCACAATAAAATGGCTAAAAGCTTATAGCAGTATGAAAGCCGTGATTTCTGGCTATAGTGACCCACGGGGTGATTTAGCTAAAAATGAAGAACTTTCTAAGAGTCGCGCAAAAGCCGTACGTGAGATGCTAGAAGATGCGGGTATCGATGAAGATAGAATAGAAATGCGTAAACCTGAAATAGTAGAAAGCGGTGGAGATCTAGGTGCAGCTAGACGCGTAGAGGTTTCTATAGAATAGCTAGGGTTGACTAATCGTTAACTCCTGTAAAAAAGCCGATGTATTCATCGGCTTTTTTATTTTGTAAATCTAACGTTTAAGAAGTCACTGAAAAACTAAACGATTCCAAGACTATCAAGCCCCTGCGATAAGTCTTTTCCGTGTGAAGCTTTTCCATCCAACTTAATTTTGAGTCGAATATCATTCACCGAGTCAGCGTTACGTAAGGTATCTTCATATGTAATCACATCCGCCTCATGCAAATCAAACAGCGCTTGGTCAAAGGTTTGCATACCCAACTCGCGTGATTTGGCAATGATAGATTTAATTTCATGCACATCACCCTTAAAGATTAAATCTGAAATTAACGGTGAATTCAACATCACCTCCATCGCAGCAGCACGCCCTTTGCCCTCTTTTTTAGGAATCAGTCGTTGTGAAATAAAGGCACGTGTATTTAATGATAAATCCATCAGCAACTGATGGCGGCGTTCTTCAGGGAAGAAGTTAATAATACGGTCCAAGGCCTGATTAGTACTATTTGCATGCAATGTCGCCATGCATAAGTGACCCGTTTCAGCGAAAGCAATCGCATAATCCATCGTTTCACGGTCGCGAATCTCACCAATCAAAATCACGTCTGGCGCCTGGCGCAGAGTGTTTTTAAGTGCGATATGCCAGTTATCCGTATCCACACCAATTTCGCGCTGGGTGACAATGCAGTTGATATGTTCATGCACAAATTCCACGGGATCTTCAATGGTAATGATATGACCGTAGCTATTTTTATTGCGATAGCCAACCATTGCCGCTAAAGAAGTCGACTTACCTGAACCAGTACCACCAACAAAAATCACCAAACCACGTTTGGTCATGGCAATATCTTTTAACACTTCAGGTAGACCTAAATCTTCAAACTCTGGAATTTTTGTAGTAATCGTTCTAAATACCAAGCCCACAGAACCACGCTGGACGAAAGCATTCACACGAAAGCGCGCTACACTTGGAATACCAATAGCAAAATTACACTCATTAGTCGCATCAAACTCGGAGGTTTGTTTATCATTCATAATAGAGCGTGAAATTTCACGCGCCTGCTGTGCTGATAACACCTGGCTGCTCACTGGTGTTACTTTGCCATCTATTTTCATGGCTGGTGGGAAACCAGCGGTGATAAATAAGTCTGATGCATTTTTTGCAAGCATCAACCTCAATAAATCAAATACAAACTTCTCTGCCTGACCTTTTTCCATTATTGACCTTTACTGTTTTACAAAACTTTAGCTTTATGTCCAAGTGGTTAATTCTAAATAAATTAATTCCAATCAACCCATAATGGAATCTTTATTCGCAGCTTTTGCACGTGCCTCATTCGCAGAAACCACATTACGTTTTACTAAATCTTGTAAGTTTTGATCTAACGTTTGCATACCCACATTTTGACCAGTCTGAATAGCTGAATACATTTGTGGGATCTTAGCTTCGCGAATCAAGTTACGAATCGCAGGGGTACCAATCATGATTTCATGAGCGGCAACGCGGCCCTGTTCATCTTTAGTTTTCAATAAAGTTTGTGAAATAACAGCGCGTAAGGATTCGGATAACATTGATCGCACCATTTCTTTTTCAGCGGCAGGAAAAACGTCAATAATACGGTCAATAGTTTTAGCTGCTGAACTGGTATGTAGTGTACCAAACACCATGTGGCCAGTTTCTGCCGCAGTAAGCGCCAAACGTATCGTTTCAAGGTCACGCATTTCACCCACTAGAATCACATCAGGATCCTCACGTAATGCGGAGCGTAAAGCGTTATTAAATGACAGGGTATGTGGTCCAACTTCACGCTGGTTGATTAAACACTTCTTAGAAGTATGCACAAACTCAATCGGGTCTTCTACCGTCAAAATGTGACCGAATTCTTTATCATTAATGTAATCAATCATCGCTGCCAAGGTAGTTGACTTTCCCGAGCCTGTTGGCCCAGTCACCAAGCAAAGTCCGCGTGGCGTGTCAGCAATATCTTTAAAAATAGCAGGACAATTAAGCTCTTCTAATGTCAATATTTTAGATGGAATGGTACGAAACACTGCGCCAGAACCGCGCTGGTGGTTAAAAGCATTGACCCGAAAACGTGCCAAATTGGGAATTTCAAACGAAAAGTCACACTCCAAAGTCTCTTCATACACTTTACGCTGACCATCGCTCATGATGTCGTACACCATGTCATGCACTGCGGTATGATCTAAAGCCGGCACATTAATCTTACGAATGTCGCCATGCACACGAATCATTGGTGGCAAGCCAGCTGAAAGATGTAAGTCCGATGCTTTATTTTTAACTGAGAATGCGAGTAAATCTGAAATATCCACAACGTGCTCCTGTTATAATTTTATTGTAGCTGTAATTTTTTAGCGCAATTTTCGACACTTAAAACACGTAGAAAACCCGCATTTTAAAAATCGGCCTTTAACAACAGGCTCATTATTTTGTGTAAATTTAGGCTTAGTGAATTATGACCACAATTGGCAATCGCTTGCAAGATATTCTAGCAATAATTCACTCAACCATATCCGCCAGTCAATATAGGTCTGCGAGTCAATCAGTGCAACTATTGGCAGTAAGTAAGGCTCAGACATCGCAGGCAATACGTGAAGCATACTTGGCGGGTCAAACCATGTTTGGCGAGAACTATCTACAAGAAGCGCTAGACAAACAGGTTCAACTCAACGATTTAGCCATTGAGTGGCACTTTATAGGGCCTATTCAAAGCAATAAAACACAACTGATTGCCCAAAACTTTGCTTGGGTTCATAGTGTAGATAGACTTAAAATTGCTCAACGGCTGAATGATGCAAGACCAGCCAACCTCGCGCCATTGCAAGTATGCATACAAGTGAATACCAGCAATGAAGCTAGTAAGAGTGGTGTGTCTACAAATGAATTAGAGGCGCTAGCTACGGCGATTGTGAAAATGCCACGTTTAAAGTTGCGCGGCTTGATGGCTATACCAGAACCAAGCAAGGATTATAATCAGCAGCGCAGCCAATTCAAACAAGTGCGAGAATGCTATGATGCATTGCTAGCCCAAGGTTTTGCTTTAGATACGCTGTCTATCGGCATGTCTGATGACTACCAAGCGGCAATTGAAGAAGGCTCAACCATTGTTAGAATTGGCTCAGCTTTATTTGGTGCTAGAACATATGGCAATAAAACACTAGCTCCTGAACTTACGTAATTGAACAATAAAATTAAAACAATACAATTAGGATTAATAAAAGAATGAAAATTGGCTTTGTTGGTGGCGGAAATATGGCTAAAGCCATTATTGGCGGCTTGAAGAACAATGGTTTTGATACGACTGCAATCACAGTATTGGAGCTTGATGCGCAAAAACGTACAGAACTAAACGCCACGTTTAATGTACGAACAAGTGACAACTATGACGAGATTCGCAACAGTGATGTGATTGTTTTGGCAGTTAAACCGCAGCAGTTACGCGAAGTATGCCTTCAAGTTACGCCAATATTAGGTGCTCAACTTATTATTTCTATCGCTGCCGGTATTAGAAGTGCAGACATTTCACGCTGGTTGAATCATTATCAAGCCATCGTCCGCGTCATGCCAAATACGCCGGCACAAATACAGGCTGGTGTTTCTGCCTTATACGCACTCGCAAGCGTTACCCAGCAGCAACGCGAGCAAGCTACGACAATACTCGACGCCGTAGGTAAAACACTCTGGCTAGACGATGAATCAAAGATGGATGCAGTGACGGCAATCTCCGGCAGCGGCCCAGCTTATGTGTTTTATCTTATCGAAGCCTTGCAGGAAGCGGGAATTGGACTAGGGCTACAATCTGACGAAGCACAGATGTTAGCTTTACAAACCTTTGCAGGAGCTGGTTTACTTGCCGCACAAAGTACGACGGACATCAAAACTTTACGCGCTCAAGTGACGTCCAAAGGTGGCACGACGGAACAAGGCATACTCGCACTAGAAAATGCTAACATTAAGAGCATCATGCTACTTGCAGCGAAGGCCGCTGCCGATAAATCACGCACTTTAGGGGATGATCTTGCTAAGTAACGCGCTTTTATTCCTCATTAAAACCATATTGGATTTAATGACACTAGTATTTCTATTGCGTTTTTATTTTCAGTTACTGAAAGTGCCCTTTCAAAACCAAGCCGCACAAATGGTAGTCTCTTTGACCAATTTTGCAGTAAAACCTGTACGCAAAGTCATACCCAGCCTAGGTAAGCTAGATGTATCCACGTTGCTGCTTGGCTATTTCTGCCAACTACTACTCACTGTGTGCACGTTATGGCTGAGTGATTACCCGTTATTCATTGTTGGCAGTGGCATTTGGTTAAAAATCTTCGCCATTGCACTTCTTGGTACTATCAGCATCAGCATAGCTATTTTCTTATATGCAGTGTTAATACAAGCAGTATTAAGCTGGGTTAATCCTTACACGCCCATTGCACCTGTTTTAAATAAATTAACCAACCCAATATTGAGTTTTTTCAGAAAGTTTATCCCAGCGGCTGGTAATATAGACTTAACACCGCTAGTTTTCATTATCACGGCACAGTTATTGCTATTGACTATATTGGTTCCTTTGGAAAACAACTTGTTTAAATCAATAATAAGTTAATATTAGACGACATTATGAGCATGCTACCTACCGAAAAAGTATCTGACCAGCCAGGCCTTGTGACCTCTAGCTTAAGTACAAAAATCACTGAATATAGTGAATGGCGTACCAGCCTGATTGCCACTATCGACGAGTATATCGACTGGTTAGGGCAATCAGACTCACTAGATGCGGTACAAGAACTAAGACTTTACGACATCAAAGAAATCTTGAAAAAAGATCAGCTAGTGATGGCATTCTTAGCGGAGTTCTCGCGCGGCAAAACTGAAACAATCAACGCGCTGTTCTTTTCAGACTTTAATCAACGTTTACTGCCAAGCGCACCTGGCAGAACCACCATGTGTCCGACTGAGATATTCTGGGATGCTCGTGAAGAGCCTTGCATTAAACTGCTACCAATTGAAACCAGACAGACTGACGACTCACTGACTTATCTAAAAACTACATCAGATATCTGGCATAAGATTCGTCTAGATGTGACTTCGCCAGACTCGATGAAAGAGGCGCTCAAAGCTTTAATCCAAAAAAGAGAAGTTAATTTAGAAACCGCTAAATCACTTGGTTTTTGGAATGAAGACGACCCAAGTATGCGTCGATTGCTTGCTGAAAAAGGAACGGTAGAAATTCCAGTATGGCGCCATGCTTTAATCAATTATCCTCATCCACTGCTTAGAAACGGTTTAGCCGTGATTGACACCCCAGGCCTTAACACTATGGGGGCAGAGCCAGAGTTAACGCTCAGCATTATCCCAAATGCGCACGCGGTGTTATTCTTAACCGCAACAGACACGGGCATTACTAAGTCTGATATGCAAATTTGGACAGAGTACGTTCAAAAACGCGCCGCGCACAAACTGGTCGTATTAAATAAAATCGATATCCTTTGGGATGGCCTTGAATCTGAAGCGGAAGTTGACGCGCTCATACAAAAGCAAATACAAAATACTGCTCGTGAATTAGGTTTAGATTCACGCAATATTTTTGCGATGTCTGCGCAAAAAGCTTTGGTCGCCAAAATTAGAAAAGATGCAGCATTACTAAAACGCAGCGGCATCGGTAGCTTGGAAGACGCGCTCGCTAATCAACTTATAGAATCTAAACATGAGATCTTAGGTCGCGCAGTGGTCACTGAATGTTCGAATATGATACGTTCATCCCGAAAAGTCGCGCAAATGCGCGTAACAACCATGAAAAGCCAGCTTGCTGACTTGAAAGAAATTCAAAGCCAAAATCGTGATTCCTCTAAAGAAATTCTGGCAAACGTAGTCGCTGAGCGCAAACGATATGAAGCCTCTGTGCTGACATTCAATCAAGGTAGCGAAAAAATCAAACGTCTAAGCGACAAACTTTTACGTCATCTTAGTCTTGGTTATCTAGATACTACGCTAGAGCAAACCAAGCAGGACATGGGTGATAGCTGGACGACTGTTGGTTTAAATAAAGGCATACGAAGCCTAACCAAATTAGCAATCAATTTAGCTGAAGAAATTAAACTCGAAGGCAAAACAATTAAAAAGCATGCGGATGATTTGTATCACTTATTTTGGAGCAAACATAGCTTTGAAAAAACTGAGGCAATAGAGCTCGATATGAGTAGCTTCATCAGTAATATGCAATCTCTAGAGAAGATTACCAATGATTTTTGTACCGACCCCGTCAATGTATTAACGGAAAAGCACTTTTTAATTCGTAAATTCTATTTAGGTCTTGGGGCACAAATTCAAGCGAATTTTGAACAAGCGCATTTAGAGTGTAATCGTTGGTTGAATGTTGTCATTGGCGAGCTTAAAACACAGATTAGCTCACACAAAAAGTCGCTAGATAAACGTGCTGAATCTTTGATGGAGTCTCACAACAGTGCAGATAAGCTCATTAAGAATTTAGAATTGACCGAAAAAGAATTTTCTAAGCTTCTGCAGCAATCAAATCAGCTAGATGCGATTTTGCTAAAACTAATGCGATGCGCTAAGTTCGATGCATCTAAACCAAGTCCAGCCAGCCTCAATGCGCCTAACTTAGACAGCAATGGCTTTACCAAGCCCCCCCTTGTTGCTGACGCACCACATATTGGCCGCAGCTTAAACTAAGTAACACATTAGGTCATACACCCGCTCAACGGGTGTATGACCGTCTCGAAATACTACATCAAAATAATATCGAATGACTCTTGGTTACAACTAGGCTCAACCAACAGAGAGATTGGTTTGCCGATAAAGTCAGATAAATTCGCTAAACTTTGTGACTCCTCATCCAGCAACATATCAATCACTTTTGGCGCGGCTAATACACGTAATTCACGTGCGTTAAATTGACGTGCTTCTCGTAACAATTCACGCAATATTTCATAACAAACCGTTTGAGCGGTTTTCAACTCACCGCGCCCCTGACAGGCTGAGCAAGGCTCGCACAGAATGTGTGCTAAGCTCTCACGCGTACGTTTACGGGTCATTTCCACTAGGCCTAACGGCGTAAACCCATTCACACCAGTACGAGAACGGTCTAGCGCAACTGCTTTTTGCAACTCACCTAACACAGCCGCGCGTTGCGTGTCTTCATCCATGTCGATGAAGTCGATAATAATAATGCCGCCCAAGTTTCTAAGGCGCAATTGGCGAGCAATGCATTGCGCCGCTTCCAAATTGGTTTTAAATATCGTATCCGATAGATTTTTGCCACTGACAAAACTGCCTGTATTCACATCTACCGTAGTTAAAGCCTCAGTTTGGTCAAAAATCAAATAGCCACCAGATTTGAGCTCAACCTTACGTGACATGGCATGTTCAATTTCTTTTTCGATGCTGTACAAGTCAAATAATGGACGCTCGCCAGAATAATGCACTAACTTATCTAGTGCAGTAATCGCGTATAAGTTGGCAAATTCCACCAACTTTTGATACGTTTCACTCGAATCAATACGTACCGCCTGAGTATCAGCACAAATCACATCGCGCAGCACGCGCATAGGTAAATTCAAATCCTGAAAAACTAATGAGCGGTCTGACGCTGTTTTATGTTTGGCAGAAATATGCGCCCAAGTTTTAGTCAGATAATCCACATCAGCCAACAATTCAGCATCAGTCGCTGTTTCAGACATGGTTCTAATAATATAGCCACCTACTCTATCTTCAGGTAGCAAGCCAACTAAACGCGCTCTTAGTTGCTCACGCTCCGCTTCATTCTCAATACGCTGCGACACGCCTATATGATCTTGCTGTGGCAGATACACTAAAAAGCGTCCAGCAATACTAATTTGCGTGGTCAGTCGTGCGCCTTTGGTGCCAATGGGCTCTTTAATCACCTGCACCATGATAGATTGACCTTCATGCAGCACAGCCTGAATTGGCAGCTGCGAATCAGATTGCCCACATTCGAATATATCGCCAGCATGTAAGAAAGCAGCTCGCTGCAAACCTATTTCTACAAAGGCCGACTGCATGCCAGGTAAAACGCGGCAAACCACGCCACGATATACATTGCCAACCAGCCCCAGTGAAGTGCTGCGCTCAATTTGCAGCTCTTGCACCACGCCATTCTCCATCATGGCAATACGTGTTTCTTGGGGTGTTACGTTAATTAGTATCTCTTCACTCAATTTGCATTCTCTTTTAACTTTTATCTAAAACTATTTTTTTGGTGTTTAACTTTTAGCGTTTAGCTACCTACTCACAAGACAGCTAAATTAGCTTTTCTAAGCAATTCTGCCGTTTCAAAAACCGGCAACCCCATTACACCTGAATAACTACCTTCAATACGCTTAATCCATGCGCCAGCCTTACCTTGTATGCCATAACTACCAGCTTTGTCTCTAGGCTCACCTGACGTGATATACCGCTCAATTTGTTCTTCGGTCAGCGTCATCATTTCAACTACCGTGGTAGACAAGACAACATCAATTTGGTTGTTAAAAGCCAAAGCAACCGCGGTATGCACCTCATGCAAACTACCTGATAAAGCAATCAGCATATTGCGCGCATCAATGTCATCATCAGGTTTGCCCAGCACGATGCCATCTAGCACCACCGTAGTATCTGCGGCTAAAACAGGATGAGCCTTTTGCTCTATCGTTAAGCGCTGTAAACATGCTTGTGCCTTTTCTCGCGCCAATCTCGTGACATATTTCTCAGGTGACTCACCAGCGAATTGTGTTTCATCAATATCGGCAGGTAATGGCTCGCACGCTACTCCAAGTTGGCTGAGCAGTTCCACTCGACGAGGGCTGCGCGAAGCAAGATAAACAAATGGCAATGATTCTGGGTTGTGCATACTCAACTTCTCTTATTCAATACATTTATATCTACATCTGCTTTTTTAACATAAGCACTTAAGATTCACTACATAAATATTAACAAAGCTTTGGCTGAAAATGCTTTATTTATTCACAGTTAGCCAGTTCAGGTTAAAATAGTAAAAATTTATTGAAAAGCTCAACCATGCAATGGAAGCCACATGCCACCGTCGCGGCGATCGTAGAAGATAACGGAAAGTTCTTACTTGTTGAAGAGGAAACCGATCGCGGCAACCGCTTTAATCAGCCAGCTGGCCACTTAGAAGATAACGAAAGTCTAATTGAAGCTGTTATTCGCGAAACGCTGGAAGAAACCGCTTATGCTTTTAAGCCTGAGGCATTACTGGGCATTTATCATTGGAAGCACGAGCATAACGACACCACTTACTTGCGCTTTGCCTACATCGGCTCGGTAAGCGATTATCAGCCTGAGCTCGC
Source organism: Methylotenera versatilis 301 (assembly GCF_000093025.1). Lineage (GTDB taxonomy): Bacteria > Pseudomonadota > Gammaproteobacteria > Burkholderiales > Methylophilaceae > Methylotenera > Methylotenera versatilis. Next base: position 697,585 of record NC_014207.1, on the reverse strand, counting down.
ACTAGATGAGGGCATTATTCGTGCCGTTTGGATGACTATAGATGAGATTCGCAGCAATGCTAATTTAATGCGTAGCGCACAAGTCATTACTTGTATTGAAGATTACTTAAGTGGACAAAAATTTCCACTCTCAGTTGTAACGCACTTATAAAATATTAAAATCTATGAACCTAAATAAATCAAGCAAGAAACATGTTGTGGTCGGCCTTTCTGGCGGCGTTGACTCGTCCGTAACGGCCTTGCTGCTCAAACAACAAGGCTATGAAGTCACTGGTCTTTTCATGAAAAACTGGGAAGATGATGATACGGATGAATACTGCTCTAGCAAGCAGGATTTGATTGATGCTGTTTCAGTTGCCGATAAAATCGGTATCGATATCGAAGCCGTGAACTTCAGCAAAGAATACAAAGACCGCGTATTTGATAACTTTTTAAGTGAATACAAAGCTGGGCGTACACCTAACCCGGATATTTTATGTAATGCTGAAATTAAATTCAAAGCATTTCTAGACCACGCCATGGGTTTGGGCGCTGATGTCATTGCCACAGGGCATTATGCACAAGTACGTGAAAATCCGCTTAAACCTGGCTTATTTCAACTAATGAAAGCTGATGATGGTAGCAAAGATCAAAGCTACTTTCTACACCGTTTAAATCAAGCACAGTTGAGCAAAACATTATTTCCACTTGGGCAAATGCTCAAGCGTGAAGTGCGTGAAATCGCACGTGGCGCTGGCTTAATCAATGCGGAGAAAAAAGACTCTACAGGCATTTGTTTTATTGGCGAGCGCCCTTTTCAAGAGTTTTTAAGCAAATATCTACCACGTGAGCCGGGTGAGATTAAAACCCCGGAAGGCAAAACCGTGGGCAAGCATGAAGGTTTAATGTATTACACATTGGGTCAACGCCAAGGCTTAAAAATCGGTGGAAGCCGCGAAAGCAACGGCGAACCTTGGTTTGTTGCCGCTAAAGACATGGTTGCAAACGAGCTGATAGTCGTACAAGGCCACCAACATCCACTGCTACTTAACGATGGCTTAAAAGCAAGTCAACTCACTTGGATAGACGACGAAGAGCCTATCACTAACTGGGTTTATGACGCTAAAACACGTTATCGCCAACCTGATGCACCATGTGAAATTGACCGCTTAACTAAAGATGAAGTCGAAATCAAATTTGGTCAAAAACAATGGGCAATTACGCCAGGTCAATCTGCCGTAGTTTATGAGAGCAATGTTTGCCTAGGCGGTGGCATTATCACCACCGCAATTTAAGTAGAAAATAATCAATAAAATGGCTGAAATTTTCACTTTATTAGAAACTCGCGTACTAGGTGCCCTAATTGAAAAGTCAATTACGGTGCCCGACTCTTACCCACTTACACTCAACTCACTATTAGCAGCATGCGTCCAAAAAACCAGCCGCGATCCTGTGATTGAAACCAGTATTGTTGATATTCAAGCCACTCTTGATGCACTAAGAAGGCGCTCACTTATTTTAGAAACACATAGCGGACGCACCGCTCATTATGCCCACAATGCGGGACGTGTATTTAGAGTAGATGAAGCTGGTGTAGCGTTGCTAGCAGTGCTCATGTTACGCGGCCCACAAACCATAGGTGAGTTACGCATCAATACTGAGCGCCTGTATAAATTTTCTAGCACCTCAGAAGTGGAAACCAAATTAATCGAACTCAGTGAGCGTGACGAAGCAGCTGGGCGTATTGAAAGACTCACACATCTGCTGCCTAAGGCTGCTGGCTCACGCGAAGCGCGCTGGTGTCATTTATTAAGCGGCGAACCAATCTTTACTGCACAAAACAACGCCGAGATACAAACAAACAACCTTGACCCCGTGAGCGCCAGCGAAATCGATGTTCTGAAAAAACGTATCAGTGTATTAGAGCAAAAAATAGCTGAATTTGAAGCTTGGGCAGCTAAACTCAATGCGGATTTAGGCTTAAAAGACTAACGTCTAGCAGTTTGTAATCAATTGTTTAATCAGCGAAGTTATGCAAAAATAAAGTCTAAACTCCACTCTTAATTATTTAGTTTTAAGGTTGATGTTATGCCATTTGTAGGTCTAGGTTTACATTTTTTAATCGCATTATTTTTTGCAGTTCATGCACTTAGAACTGGTCGCCAAATGTATTGGCTAATTATTCTATTTTCGTTCCCGTTACTAGGGAGCTTGGCCTATTTTTTTGCGGAATACATGCCCGCTTCGAAATTAAATCGGGGTGTTAAACAAGTTTCAAACATTGCACTAAGCCTGCTCGACCCAACCCGTGAATTGCGTGATGCAAGACAAGCTTTCGACTTAACACCCACTGTACAAAACAGAATGCGCCTTGCCGCTGCATTAGATGGCGCAGGCCAATACAACGAAGCTGTACAGCAATTCGACGCTTGCCTGAATGGTCCATTTGCGAATGATCCCGAAGTTTGCTTTGGCGCAGCAAAGGCAAAATTCCACAACAAACAACCGCACTTGGCAATTGAGTTACTCTTAGAGATTAGAAACAAATATGCCAGCTTTAGGCCTGAAGAGCTCAGCCTATTGCTTGCACAAAGCTATGCTGCAAGCGAAGATAATGCCAATGCTCGCATTGAGTTCTCTCATGCCGCTGATACATTTGGCTCACCAGACACTCGTGCCCTTTTCGCGCTGTGGGCGGCTAATACAGGTGATGTAGAGACCGCCAAGAGCCTAAGAGCAACACTAGAAAAAGATTGGCAGCATTGGAACAAACATACCCGCAGCCTTTATAGCGCTTTATTTAGTGAGATTGATGCAGCGTTAGCAAAAAAGTCTTCATAGCAATCTGAGTTAAGGTGACTTTAGCGTTTTAATGGCTACTTCTAACTAATCGACCTATCTCAACTTACTTCTAAAACTAAAGTTAGACCTCGATTCAGCCTTTTATTCACCGCTTTATTATCAAGCCAGACGCTATACAATCAGCTCATTTATTCATGTGATTAGATTGCTGAGATTCAAATGGCTTACGTCTTTAAAAATGCACAAGGAACAATCACCGCAAGCGCTTTAGAAAACCTTGGCGCAGGCTGGGAGTTTATTGAAAACGATACTAAAGAATATATTGAATTTTTAGAACACTCACTGGCAGAGGGCTCGCCATTTCGTGAGAGCGATATTCAATTAGCGCGGGTATTAGAAGATCTGATTTCTATTTTAATCGACCGCGGCATGGTGAGATTTACCGACTTTCCACCAGCAGCGCAAAAACGTTTGAACTACAGACAATCTATGCGTAAAAAAAATCGGCTTTCAGGCATTGTGGATGAAAACCGAGATTTTATTTACTAACTAGTTTTAGCTTCTAGCTTGAAGAGTGCTTAAATTTACTTAAGCAACAGGCATGCTGCCTTTAAATGATGGACGTTTTAACAAGGTTAATTGCAAGCGCTCTAAATTTGGAAACTCAGCGGCCAAATTAATCACACTACCAAATCGCAAATTTAGATAGCCCAACATACAACCCACTGCGATATCAGCCAAACTAAAAGTGCCATTGACGCACCAGTTACTTTTGCCAACGCCCTCGGTTTTGCCTAAATCTTCGTTCAGCTCTTTCAAACCGCTTTTGACTTTAGACATTTGACGCTCAATAAACTCGGCATCCTGCTTATCGGCAGACTTCCGTTGTTCTTGCATGGTGGCTACCGCTGCATCGCAAATGCCATCTGCCAGCGCTTCCCAGCGGCGTACTTTCACTTTGGCGTTTAAATCTTGTGGAATCAAATGTGCAAGCGGAGTGCGGTTATCAAGATATTCAACAATCACACGTGAGTCATACAAACTATCGCCATCTGGCAGCACCAAGACAGGCACTTTGCCTAATGGATTGTGTTGCTTAACAGGGCAATCTGGCGCACTCAAAACGACTTCTTCGAGCGTGACTTCAATATGCTTTTCAGCCGCGACAATGCGTACTTTTCTAGCATAAGGGCTATTAATGGTGTATAAAAGTTTCATATATTTGTTTGTAGCTACTTTAAAAGTTTATTACTGAATATTAATGATTGATAGGATTATAATTCAAACAATGCTTGGTTTATCAAAGCATATTAATTATTCAAAAAAAGCTGTATTTTTAGAACAACAATAATTATTTAAATCATGACCTTATTTAACCAACATTATCCACCCAACTCCATGGCTTTTAATCAATTAGTGCTCCAGCAAGTTCAAGCCGCGCTGGAAGAAGACATCGGCGCTGGCGACCTTACGGCGTCACTCGTACCAGCCACACAACAAGTCACGGCGACAATTATCGCGCGCGAAACTGCTGTTATTTGCGGCATTCCATGGGTACAAACTTGCTTTAATCAAGTCGATGCAAATGTCAAAATCTACTGGCAGGTGACTGAAGGCGAACGTGTACAAGCAAACCAAGTATTATGCGAAATCACAGGTCCTGCGCGTGCGCTATTGACTTCGGAACGATGCGCGCTTAACTTTTTGCAAACACTTTCAGCCACAGCTACTGAAACACGCAAATATGTAGATGCCATTGCTGGTACACAAAGTCAAATTTTTGATACCCGCAAAACCATTCCAAATTTAAGATTAGCGCAAAAGTACGCAGTGACCGTCGGAGGTGGGCACAACCAGCGCCTAGCTTTGTACGATGGCATTCTCATTAAAGAAAATCATATAGCCGCAGCTGGCAGCATAGCCTCTGTGATGGCGCAGGCATTTACGCTTAATTCAGGCAAAAGCATACAAATTGAAGTTGAGAATATGCCTCAACTAAAAGAAGCATTAACAGCAGGCGCAACCAGTATATTGTTAGATAACTTTAATACTGAACAATTAACTGAAGCCGTTCACTTTAATCAACAATCTGGCAAACACGCCGTGCTAGAAGCTTCTGGCGGCATAGGCTTAAATAACGTGCGAGAAATTGCATTGACTGGCGTGGATAGAATCTCGATAGGTGCAATTACTAAAAATGTACAAGCCATCGATTTATCCATGAGAGTCATTCATACTAGCTAAAGATATAAACTAACAACAAACGCTTAAAAGAGGATCATCAGCCCAATGAGCAAACCGACTATTCTAAGTAACCCAAGTGGCCGACTATCACTAGGTGATACTTTGCGCATGTTAGTGAGTGACGGCATTGTAGATAAAGCCCATGCGGAAAAGTTATACAAAGACCGTAAACTTGATTCGTCTAACCTGCACCCGCTAGTGGTCATCGGTGAGCAAAAATGGAAAAGCCTTAAAGCTCCGCAAAAATCCATCACGGTTGAGATGCTTTCTAATTGGCTTGCAGAGCGCTCTGGTCTTGAGTACTACCATATAGACCCGCTCAAATTAGACTTTGGTTCGGCTGCAAAAATCGTTTCGCAAGGTTATGCTGAACGCTTAAAAATCATGCCGATTTCTGTCAAAAATGGGGAGGCGGTGATTGCCACCACCGAGCCATTTAGTACCGATTGGATTGCCGACCTTGAGCGCGTTCTCAAGATGAAAATCAAGCTCGTTATGGCGAATCCACTGGAGATTAGCCGTTACCTGCCAGAGATTTACAATCTAGCCAACTCAATGAATGCCGCTGATTTAGCCAAAGCTGGGCAAATTGTTGGTGTACAAAACTTTGAGCAATTGATTGAGCTAGGCAAAGATAAAAACCTAGATGCCAATGAGCAGCATGTAGTGAATATTGTTGACTGGCTATTCAAATACGCTTTTGAGCAGCGCGCGAGTGATATTCACCTAGAACCACGGCGCGGCATGGGTATGATGCGCTTTAGAATCGACGGCGTACTGCATCAGGTGTACCAACTGCCACCGAACATTATGAATGCCATCACCAGCCGCATTAAGCTGCTGGGCCGTATGGATATGGTAGAAAAACGTCGCCCGCAAGATGGGCGCATTAAAACCCTGAGTGCAGAGGGCCAAGAAATCGAGCTGCGCTTATCCACCATGCCTACTGCGTTTGGTGAGAAGTTGGTGATGCGGATATTTGCACCTGAAGTATCGGAAAAAGGCTTCTTAGCCCTTGGTTTTGCCGAAGAGCAAGCTGCAATTTGGCATAGTTGGACTAAATCACCTAACGGCATCATTCTAGTCACAGGACCGACTGGTTCAGGTAAAACCACCACGCTTTACGCCACCTTGCGTACACTCGCCACGCCAGAAGTCAACGTGTGTACGGTTGAAGAGCCGATTGAAATGGTAGAGCCACTATTCAACCAAATGCAAGTGCAGCAAAATATCGGTTTAACCTTTGCCGGCGGCATCCGCACACTGATGCGACAAGATCCCGACATCATCATGGTAGGTGAAATTCGCGACTTAGAAACTGCCGATATGGCAATACAAGCTGCGCTCACAGGCCACTTAGTGCTATCCACCCTACACACCAACGACGCGCCCTCTGCTGTCACTCGGCTATTAGATTTAGGTGTCCCATCATACCTAATCCACTCAACCGTACTCGGCATCATGGCACAACGCTTAGTGCGCACGCTATGCACTAGCTGCAAAGTAGCCGAGCCAATAGAACAAAGTAAATGGGATGCGTTAGTTGGCGATTTCAACATACCCAAGCCTGCACACATTTACAAACCTGTAGGCTGCATGGAATGCCGTAACACTGGCTTTAGAGGCCGCAGTGGCATCTATGAAATGCTTACTATTACACCTGCATTACGTAAACTCATTACGCCAGAAACCAACTTAGCCGACCTCACCAAGCAAGCTTATAAAGATGGTATGCAACCTTTAGTCATTAATGGTGCAGAGAAAATCGCGGCAGGCATCACTACGATTGAAGAGTTGATGAAAGTGGCTCCACCTCTAGAGCTAGAGTAAAACTAGTCGCTTATAATTAACCTATGATGTCAATTATTACTGAAATGAAATAGGACAGAACTTTAGAATAAAGTGGCATGCCTGCAAGCCAACATCCATGCAGACGCAAGGCATGTCATTTCACATATATTTTAGTGATAGCAACTAGACATCACACAATATCTGGCCAATATTAAAGTTTCCTTTGCAAAGAATGTCCAAATAAACATAGCCTTATCTCAAAAGCAACTCACCATCAACACTTTCATTCTTGACCAAATGGCCTCAAACCGTTAATCTATAGGGTTACCGAATAATGTATAAAATATAAAAAAATATTTTAATTAAAAGATTTATGGCAGATACTCCAAAAAACAGTAGTTCCAAGCAAATTACAGGCGCGGAAATTTTAATTCGTTGCCTGCATGAAGAAAACGTTGAGTTTGTATTTGGCTACCCAGGCGGCGCTGTGTTGCATATCTATGACGCTATTTATCATCAGGATAAATTCAAGCATATTTTAGTGCGTCACGAGCAGGCTGCACTACACGCAGCTGATGCGTACTCTCGCTCTACAGGCAAAGTGGGTGTTGCACTTGTCACCTCTGGTCCAGGCGCGACTAACGCGGTGACTGGTATTGCTACGGCTTATATGGATTCAATCCCTATGGTGATTATTAGCGGCCAAGTGCCGACTTACGCCATTGGTGAAGATGCATTCCAAGAGTGCGACACAGTCGGCATTACCCGCCCATGCGTAAAACATAACTTCTTGGTTAAAGATGTAAAAGACATTGCGGCAACCATGAAAAAGGCATTTTACGTAGCCGCAAGTGGTCGTCCAGGCCCTGTTTTAGTCGATATTCCAAAAGATATTACCGCTGATCTATGCAAATTTGAGTACCCTGAAAGCGTCAGTTTACGTTCGTACAACCCTGTGACTAAAGGTCATTTGGGCCAAATTAAAAAAGCGCTTAAATTACTTGCCGAAGCGAAACGCCCTATGGTGTATTCAGGCGGTGGCGTGGTGTTGGGCGATGCATCTGCACATTTAATTAAGCTTATTCAGTCTATGGGTATTCCTATTACTAGCACCTTAATGGGGCTAGGTGGCTTCCCTGCGTCTGATGAAAAGTTCTTGGGCATGCTTGGCATGCACGGCACTTATGAAGCAAATATGGCGATGCAAGAGTGTGACGTGCTTTTAGCCGTTGGCGCACGTTTTGACGACCGCGTAATTGGTAACACCAAACACTTCTTATCAACACCTCGTACGATTATTCATATTGACATTGACCCATCGTCAATATCAAAACGTGTAAAAATCGATGTGCCTATCGTGGGTGACGTTAAATCTGTACTTGCAGATATGAACGAACTGATTGCTACTGAAAAGCCTGCACAAAACACCAACGCGCTAGCGGCTTGGTTTAAACAAATTAACGCTTGGCGCGGTAAAAAATGTTTAGATTTTGCACAAAGCGATGAGTTTATTAAACCGCAATATGTTATTCAAAAATTGCATGAAGTGACTAAAGGCGAAGCTTTTGTAACGTCAGACGTTGGTCAACATCAAATGTGGGCAGCGCAATATTACAAGTTTAACGACCCACGTCGTTGGATTAACTCTGGTGGCTTGGGCACTATGGGCGTTGGCTTGCCATATGCAATGGGCGTGCAGTTTGCACATCCAAACGCACAAGTGGCATGCGTAACGGGTGAAGGCAGTATTCAAATGAATATTCAAGAGCTTTCAACCTGCGCACAATATCATTTGCCGATTAAAGTCATTATGCTAAACAACCGCTACTTGGGTATGGTGCGTCAATGGCAAGAGTTTTTCTATGAGAATCGTTATTCAGAATCTTATATGGACAGCTTGCCAGACTTTGTTAAATTGGCCGAAGCTTATGGTCATGTAGGTATGCAAATCACCAAACCTAGCGACGTTGAAGGCGCTCTGAAAGAAGCTTTTGATATGAAGTCTCGCTTTGTGTTTTTAGATTTCATTACCGATCAAAAAGAAAACGTATTCCCAATGATACAAAATGGTAAAGGTTTGTCTGAAATGATTTTGGCCAGTGATATTGGCGCGGAGGATCTATAATGACTACTAACGCTCCTCGCCATATTATTTCACTCCTCATGGAAAATGAAGCTGGCGCATTATCACGCGTGGCAGGTTTATTTTCAGCGCGCGGCTACAACATTGAATCACTCACAGTCGCCGTGACAGAAGACCCAACATTGTCTCGCATGACTATTGTCACTTCAGGTTCTGAAGCGATTATCGAACAAATCATTAAACAGTTAAACAAGCTTATTGACGTTGTCAAAGTGCTTGATTTAAACGATGGTAAATTTATCGAGCGCGAATTGATGCTCGTAAAAGTCAAAGCAACGGGTGCGTTTCGTGAAGAAATGAAACGCATGTGTGATATTTTCCGTGGTCGTATTATCGATGTGGCCGACGGCAGCTTTACTATTGAGCTTACCGGCTCAGGCACTAAGTTAGACGCCTTTATCGAAAGCCTTGATAAAGCCGCAATTTTAGAAACAGTACGTACAGGCGCTTCTGGCATAGGCCGTGGCGACCGAATTTTAAAAGTTTAAGCAAAACAGGTTAAAAAATCTCTCTATAATTTATTCAGCATTTGCATTGAAAGGCAGTAAAAGAAATGAAAGTTTATTACGATAAAGACGCAGACCTTAATTTAATCAAAGGCAAAAAAGTAACCATCGTTGGTTACGGCTCACAAGGTCACGCGCATGCGGCAAACCTTAAAGATAGCGGCGTAAACGTGACTATCGGCCTTCGTAAAGGCGGCAGCTCATGGGCTAAAGCGATTGGCGCTGGTCACACTACATTAGAAATCGCTGATGCGGTTAAAGATGCTGATGTTGTGATGTTATTATTGCCAGATGAAACAATGGCTCAAATTTTCAGTGAAGATATTGCTGCGCATTTAAAACAAGGCGCAACTTTGGCTTTTGCACATGGCTTTAACATTCACTACAACCAAATCACACCACGTGCTGATTTAGACGTCATCATGGTTGCGCCAAAAGGCCCAGGCCACACAGTACGTTCAGAGTACTTAAAAGGTGGTGGCGTTCCTTCATTGATCGCGGTTTACCAAGATAAATCTGGCAAAGCTAAAGACGTTGCGCTTTCATACGCAGCGGCAAACGGCGGCACTAAAGGCGGCGTGATCGAAACTGATTTCCGTGAAGAAACAGAAACTGACTTATTCGGTGAACAAGCTGTGTTATGTGGTGGCGCTGTTGAATTAGTTAAAGCTGGCTTCGAAACATTAGTTGAAGCTGGTTACGCACCTGAAATGGCTTACTTTGAGTGCTTACACGAATTGAAATTGATTGTAGATTTGATGTACGAAGGCGGCATCGCCAACATGAACTACTCAATCTCAAACAATGCTGAATACGGCGAATACGTAACAGGCCCACAAGTGATTAACGATCAATCACGTGCGGCGATGAAAACATGTCTAGCTAACATTCAAAATGGTAACTACGCTAAACAGTTCATTTTAGAAGGTCGTACAAACTACCCTGAAATGACTGCAAGACGTCGCTTAAATGCTGCGCACCCAATCGAGCAGGTAGGCGGTCAATTGCGCTCTATGATGCCTTGGATTGCTAAAAACAAATTAGTTGATCAGTCAAAAAACTAATTTTAGTTAGCTAAAATTAAAAGGGCAAAACGTTTAGCGGTTTGCCCTTTTTTTATGAATTTAGAGAAGTAAGTGGTTCCAAATAAGGTTAGCTAAATATGAACATGACAGTGCTATTACAATACATTTTACCGAAACAGGCGATTACTGCACTTGCTGGTAAATTAGCTCACTATCAAGGCGGTAATTTAACTACATCAGTCATTACATGGTTCGTAAAACGCTATCAAGTCAATATGGCTGAGGCTGCTAATCCTGACATTGCATCCTATAAAACTTTCAACGAATTCTTTACACGCCCCCTCAGAACTGGCGCACGACCAATTGCTCAAGCTGATTTTATTTGCCCTGTAGATGGTGCGATTAGCCAATTTGGTACGATTGAAAAAGACCAAATATTTCAGGCAAAAGGTCACTCATACTCCACAACTGCCTTAGTTGGCGGCAACAAAGTATTAGCAGAAAAATTCGAAAATGGTCATTTTGCTTGCCTGTATTTAAGTCCAAAAGATTATCACCGTATTCATATGCCTTGTGACGGCACGTTAAAAAGCATGACCTATGTTCCAGGTGCTTTATTCTCTGTAAACCCAACCACAGCGCAAGGCGTACCCGGATTATTTGCCAGAAATGAACGTGTGGTGTGTGAATTCACTTCTACGCAGCACGGCAGCTTTGTCATGGTACTAGTCGGTGCGACCATTGTTGGCAGTATGGCAACAGTCTGGCATGATGCCGAAAATGGCATCATCAATCCACCTCGCACAGGTAAAACTAAAACGTGGAATTACAATTCGAAAAATATCACTCTGAAACAAGGTGATGAAATGGGCAAGTTTTTACTCGGCTCTACCGTAGTCATGCTATTTGAAAAAGATATGCTGCAGTTTAATAGTGATTGGCAGCCTGCAAGAACTATCCGCCTAGGTGAATTGATGGGTAATAAAAAGTAACAGAAGTAAGCTGATTAAAAAGCCTGCAATTAATATATTGCAGGCTTTTTCATTTTACAACTAATTACTTAACATGTTTATGATGCAAATGTGGTGCCAACTCATTGAGCGCAGATTCATAGACACCGCGCTTAAACTCAATCACATCTTCTAACGGCACCCAGTATTCACTCCAACGCCATGCATCAAACTCTGGATGTTCGCTTGCCCGCAGCGACACATCACTATCGCGACCGAGCATACGCAATAAATACCAAATTTGCTTTTGGCCTTTGTAGCTGCCGCGATACTCACGCTTAATCCATGTAGAAGGCACTTCATATCTAAGCCAGTCTTTGGTGCGACCCAAAATTTGCACGTGCTCAGGCTTTAAACCTACCTCTTCCATCAACTCGCGATACATGGCCTGCTCTGGGCTTTCGCCATGGTTAATACCACCTTGCGGAAACTGCCAAGCATGCTCACGAATACGCTTGCCCCAAAAAACCTGATTGTTGGCATTACATATAATAATGCCAACATTCGGGCGAAACCCGTCTCGATCTAACATAACGTTTTACTGCCTAAATTATTTAATACGATTTTTTCATATTTTGAGTATTTTTGAAAGCAGCCATTTGAGTATAATAGCTAAGCCTATGAAAATACTATCAATTAAATTTTTGAGAATTAACCAGATTATTGCACTTTTGATCATCAGCGTACTCACGTGCACGCTAACCACAGCTTGCCAAGCCGCAATCAAACCAGCTCATACAAACTTAGCCTATATTACCAATCAAGGCGAAGACTCAGTATCAGTCATTGACACCTCAACAAACCAAGTCACTAACACTATCAAGGTTGGTAAAGGGCCTGTGGGAGTTGCTGTTTCAGCTAAGCTAAATCGTGTTTATATTTCTAATGTAGAAAGTCAGGAAATATCGATTATAGACATCCAAAATAACACCTTAGTAGAAACCATAAAAATCAAAGGCTCTCCTGTAGGCCTAGCACTATCGCCGGATAGCAAGACGCTCTATGTGGCGGATTGGTTTGATAATCGCGTCTTAGCCATTAGTACGAGTGAAGACCACACGACAAATGAAGTCAGTGTTGGCGATGCACCGGCTGGCATGGTAGTCAGCCCGAATAACAAATGGCTGTATATCGCTAACCGAGATAGCAACGATGTTGAAGTGATAGACACGGCAAGCCTTACTATCAAAAAACGTATTCCAGTAGGTAAGCACCCTTTTGGACTTGCTATCAGCAAAACAGGCTTATGGTTGGTCAGTGTCAATGTAAAAGAGGATACGGTCAGTATCATTAACACCAAAACCAATGCGCAATATAAAGTAAAAGTAGGCTACCACCCCTATTGTGCGGCGATCAGTTTGGACGGAAAGAAACTCTATGTGAGCAACACGCAGGACGACAGCGTGACCGTTATTAATATGTCTACGCGCAAAGCCATTGCCACGATTAATGTCGGCAACACACCAGAAGGTGTCAGCTTAGATTACGCCAACAGCCGCGCCTATGTTGCGAATTGGGGCAGTAATAGCGTTAGCGTGATTGACACTGAAACCAACCAAATCCTCACTATAATAAAAACTGGCGACAAAAGTCGCGCATTTGGGCAGTTTGTTTTAAATCGTTAAAATGACCTCGCTCGTTCATCACCCCTCACGTCTTTGTCAACCAAGATACGGCAATAGCGTTAACCTAAATGCAAGCAGCAGTGCATTTGCAAGGCTTAGTTTCTAAAAACTATCTTTCTCATTTATAATGCATCGTTGTTTTTTAAGTAGTTTAAATAGAGCCTCTCTTAATTGAGAGTTTTAAAGCCTCTCGTCCAGAGAGTCATGGAGATTAGTAAATGAAAAAGATTTTAGCATTGCTTGCGCTTGGCTTAAGCGTAAGTCTAGTTCCGTTCACCGCAGCAGCGCACGGCCCATCACCACAAAAAGTTGAAAAAACCATTACAATCAAAGCTGATCCAGCTAAAGTTTGGGCAATCGTTAAAGATTTTGGTGGCATTCATAAATGGCATCCGGGCGTAGCCGGCACAAAAGTAGAACAGAAAAAAGATGAAAATGGTGACATGGCTACTTTCAGAACACTTACTTTTAAAGATGGCGGCAATGTGTACGAAAAGCTGCGCAGCATTGATGACGCGTCAATGAAAATCAAGTATGAAATCGTTTCTGGCACACTACCACTAACAGACTACAACGCAACAATGACTGTAGAAAAAGGCGACAAACCAGGCGAATCAAAAGTAACATGGGTTGGCCGTTTCTACCGCTTATACAAACTTAACCCACCAATCCCAGCGGGTCAAGATGACGAAACAGCTGTTAAAGCCATCACTGGTATTTTTGATTCAGGTTTGGCTAACTTACAAAAGGTAGCCGAAAACTCAAAGTAACTGGCCAGTTAACTGGCGCAGAAGCAGGGACATCTGGCAAAAAACCATGGTGGAAGTTTTGGTAAAGTGACAATATCTGACAAAAGTGTCAATTTTTGTCAGTCAAATAAAGAAGAAGCGAGGGAAACTTCGCTTTTTTTATTGTTTAAATAAATCTAACAACAAGTAATTTTTTGTATCATATACGTATATTCACACTTATCACCCACTTGTATCAATATCGGAAATTCCCATCATGATTGGGTCACAGCCAAGTAGGAGCGATCTTTAGATCGCGAAAATGTGGCATATTAAATCACCAACCTTTCCCGATCTACAGATCGCTCCTACAGAAAAATAATAGTTGGCACGACCATTGCTTAATGTATTCCAAGCACGGCAACACCTAGTGCTTAGGGTGTAGTGCAAAAAATTTAATTTTTTTTCAAAGGAAGCTAAAATGAAACAAGTACAAAAAGGTTTTACATTAATCGAGTTAATGATTGTTGTTGCAATTATTGGTATTTTGGCTGCGATCGCAATTCCACAATACAGTGACTACACATCAAGAACACGTGCAGCAGGTTCAGCAGCTGAACTTGAATCAACTAAATCAGCTATCGGTTTGTGTAACGCGGATCTAGGCAAGTTTACAGGTTGCAGCGCTGGTAGCAATGGCGTACCAACTTTGGCAGTATCAAAAAACTTAACCGCGATCACCTCTGTAACTGATGGTGTTATAAGCGTTACAACTGGCGCTACCACATCAACGGGAACTAACCTCACTACAATTGACACACCAACTTTTGCTGCTGGTGATGCTAATATCCTTTGGAAAAATACTGGCACTTCATGTGATGTTAAACGTGGCTTCAAACCAGGCCAAGGCGACTGCCCATAATTATTTATTAAGTCGCATACCTAAATAAAAGCCTCTTTTAAGAGGCTTTTATTTTTTTTCCTTATTGATATAATCAAATTATCCACCACCATTGATTTGATTGTTATGACTAGATTTAAAGCAGCAGGCATCCATTTATTGATTAGTTTTTCTATTGTCGCTTTAGTGTTAACTGCCATGTATTTTTTATGGTATCCCGGTGCTTACTTCACATTACTTGGCGGTAAAAAACTGATTGCATTGATAGGTTTCGTTGATGTTTTTTTAGGTCCTCTACTTACGTTAATTGTTTTCAAAATAGGTAAGAAAACACTCAAATTTGACCTACTCTGTATTGGAATCGTGCAAGTTTTAGCACTATCCTATGGTGTTTCTGTGATGTTTGATTCACGTCCAGTATTTACCGTATTTAATAAAGATCAATTTCAAATCGCCGCAGCAGTTGACATTACACCAGAAGAGCTGACTAAAGCGAAAGTTCCAAAATGGCGTAAACTATCAATTACTGGACCTGTCCTAGTAGCTATTGGCATTCCCGATAAAAAGGATAGAAAAGAAACTATGTTTGCAAAAGTGGCATCTGCAAATGCCTTTAGATACCCAAGACTATATGATCAATATAACAATCATATTGATCAGGTAATTAAATCTGGAAAACCTCTTGAACATCTTGGGTCTAAAAGCGCTCAAAATAAAACAGAGATTGATAAATTTATTATCGAGGTTGATCGACCTGAAAGTGACTTCTTGTTTTTACCAATAAGCTCTGTGTTAGCAAACATGTCCGTCATTGTGGACAAAAAAACCGGGGAACTGATTAAAATTATTGATGCAAAAGAAAAATAGGAAAATTAGTTACAGCTAGTGTAGCCTCGATAAAATGAAATGTAATCGAGGAACAACGTAACAAACAAAACCCCTGCATCATATTGCGGGGGGTTTTGCTTTTATGTGTCACCAAAACGCCCTTGATTCCGCTGCGCTGCATCACACTGCTACAAAAACCAAATCACATCGGCTAGATTGCCCTCGATTATCATCGAGGCTACTTTAAGAAAATTTACGGCTCGCCATAACCACCATTATCCTGCGTATCACCTGCCCAATCACTTGGGTAAATGCCGCGTTTTACATCACGATGAAAACTGGAGTACGGCCAATCAACTACGGCTTTAACCAAACCATGTTTTACGGGGTTAATATAACAATAATCAACGCAACGGCGTAAATCGTCATCATTTCTAATCGTATGCTCCCAGAATCGACGTTGCCATAATATGGCTGAACCATCTGCCCGCATGGTGATGGGTACTCCAATTTTTTTAACTATCCGAACAAAATGTGACTTAATCGCCCGCCAACACCCTGAATAATCACGATCATCCTTTGGCGATGTCCACACAGCGTGTATATGATCGGGCAATACCAACCAAGCCACAATTTCAAACGGATGATGTTGTTGCACTTTTTTTAATGATTTTCGCAATACATCAACATGCTGTATCAGTAAGTTTGAGCGGCGGTCAACTAAAGTCACCCTAAAAAAATACGCTCCACCTGTCACAAAATTACGCCGATATTGCACCATAGGTAAAGTCTAACGGAATCGAGGGGATTGCGGTAACTTGTAGAGTTACACTCAATTTTCATCGAGGCTACAAACTAAATCGGATACAAAATAAAAGCTAACTTTTATTTCTCGTTCCTCCAGTTAATACAAATGCCTTTACCCCACTCTGCGCCAATACAAACGCTCCAGCAGAACTACGTCTACCAGTTTGGCAGTAAAGTATATATTCTTTATCTTTATTCAGACTGTTGGCCAACCGACGGATTTCATTGAGTGGTAAATTGATTGCACCATCAATATGCTCGTATTTATATTCTGAGGGCAATCGTACATCAACCCATACTGCGCCGTTGCTTACTTTACTTTGTGCTTCTAGCAGGTTGATTTGGTTAATGATGGGCGCCTTTAATAACTCTACGAAGTCTTTTTTGTTGAGTCGCAGTAGTTCGCCATCAGTTTTCATGGTGAGAGTGGCATTGCGTTTGTTATCTGACACTAGTGCATCTTCGCCAAATGCACCGCCTTCATTGAGTTCAGCCAACATAAGTGCTGGTTGGCTGGAATCTACAATTCTGGTCACTTGCGCACAACCGCGTTGAATAAGGTAATAGTAATCGCCTTCACCACCTTGCTGAATGACAACCTGACCTGCAGTTACAGTTATGCTAGTCATACGTTTGAACATCTCTTCTACATTCGCAGCTGGTAGACGGCTAAATATTCCACTTTGTAGATTGAAAGCGCTAAATACGCTGGTTTCATTTATCCAATCGCCTACGCTGCGTGCGGATTTTTCAGTGATGCTGGATTGAGCAGTCTTGGCTGGATTGTCGTTGTTGGAAAGTTGATCCCAAGTCATCATGATATCGAGCAGATCCATGTCTATTCGAAGTATCTCAATGTCCGTAAGCGCAATGGTATCTGTAATTTTAGGGTCGGCATTGACAGGATGCTTAGTAACTTCAGTGCCGCCACGTAATCTGACCTTTCTACCATCATCATAGCGTAAGCCCAAATCGCCTTTAATTAAATACATGGCTTGTGCGGCTTTAGCCATATTCATGCGCATTGGGTCAATGTCTTGATTGACCTTCTCAATAAAACATAGCGCAGCAAGTTCTTTTCTGCGGCCTGCTGACAACCTAGCAATCGGCTCTAGATGCTCTAATAATGATGAATCAGCAATTGCCATAATGAAAACCTTAACGGGTACTTTTATAATGAGTACTGCGAAATTAGTAACGTGCTAAGAAGCTATAAATGAAACTTTTGCTGCTGCTTAAGCGCTTGAATAGCGAAAGCTAAATGACTTTCTGCAATTTCCTGCATAATGCTTTCTCCCTCACCTGGTTTTAGGTGAGTGATATAAATTTCAACAGCATTATGCGTATGATGCATAGCTAGGCTAGCAAGTTCACTCATTAATAAAGATGGGCATAGATGCTTAGAAAGCTGCGCCAATGCCAACTCACTATTGCTGAACGCAGTTTCAATAATCAAGTACTTAAGATTTTTGATTTTATTGACTTCAACCCACAAGCCATCACAAACAGTGGTGTCGCCAGTGAATACAAGGCTCGCTTCCCCGCTATCAACATGGTAGCCAATAGCAGGCACAACATGGTTAGCGGGCAATGGTGTGAATTTCCGACCATTGAACTCAAGTGTCTCGCCAAGTTTGACTTCGTTATAGCGTAAAAATGGATTGTCTGCACTGGGAATCGCATTAAAATCTGGCCATACTTTCCAGTTAAAAATATGGAGGCGTAGGGTTTCTAAGGTTTCTTTATTGGCATGTACGGTGATAGGCTCAGCGCGTATTCCCATGACTGTATCGAGCAAAAATGGAATAAATGCGATATGGTCTAAGTGTGAATGTGTCAGTAAAATATGGTCGATTTTCAGCAGTTCGTCCATAGACAAGTTACCCACACCAGTACCTGCGTCGATCAATATATCTTGATCAACAAGCATGGACGTAGTGCGCAGTTCAGCACCTATCCCACCACTGCAACCTAATATTTTTATTTGCATATAATTTTTTATAGTTATATTTAATACAATGCTATGATTTCACTGCCTATTAACAGCATATAACAGATATTATTTTTTTAATAGCAATCTTATTTTAACCAAACATAACTTCAAATTTCACTTAAATCGATTGTACTCTTACTTAACGATAAAGCTCCCAATATGATCTATAAAGCGCCTCTAGAATTAATCAGCAACCATCATGAAAGTAACCTAAAAGTAAACGCCAGTGTCATTTGGTTACATGGTTTAGGTTCGGACGGCCATGACTTTGAGCCTGTCGTACCAAAGCTCAATATTCCCAATGTGAGATTCATATTGC
The DNA here is from genome assembly GCF_000093025.1 of Methylotenera versatilis 301. Taxonomy (GTDB): domain Bacteria; phylum Pseudomonadota; class Gammaproteobacteria; order Burkholderiales; family Methylophilaceae; genus Methylotenera; species Methylotenera versatilis. The sequence goes on along the minus strand of NC_014207.1, from coordinate 678,884 downwards.
CCCACGCGCCAGAAATGGCGGTCACTCGCAATAGTGGTTATATTATGCCGGCTTGGTATGATTTATATGGCGTGACAGGTAATAGTAAAGAGGACGAAGATGGCATAAAAAATAGCCAACATTACGTTAACTCACTTATTCAAAAAGAGTTGGATAGAGGCATTGCTGCAGAGCGCATCGTGATTGCTGGCTTTTCACAAGGTGGAGCGATTGCTTTATATACTGCGCTGCGCTACCCAAAGAAATTAGGTGGCGTGATGGCTTTATCTACCTATTTACCAGTTAAAGCCAAGCTAGCAACTGAGGCGAACCCTGCCAATGCAGCAACGCCAATCTTTATGGCGCATGGCGTGTTTGATGACGTGATAACGCTGGATATGTGCAAAATATCATTACAAACATTACAAAACAATCACTATTCCGTCAGCTGGCATGAGTACAATATGGCGCATTCCGTATGCATGGAAGAGATTAGCGATATTCATGGATTTTTAAAGCAGTGTTTGGCATAGGATTTGGTAGAATATCGCCTTAACGCCATTTAAATTACGCCATGACCGCACCTAAATCCAAAACAGCAGCACCCCTAGAAAATAATGTCGCACCGCCAGAGAACTTTGAGCTGGCATATGCTGAATTAGAAAGCATTGTTGCGCGCATGGAATCTGGGCAAATGACTTTAGAGTCCTCATTGGCTGCGTATCAGCGCGGCAACAGCCTGCTACAATTCTGCCAAAAGTCACTAGCAGACGTTGAACAACAAGTTCAAATTCTGAATGAGCGCAATCAGTTAATGCCATTTAAGTCTGATGATGAATAATAGTAATTCATCTGAAACAGCATTGCTGGATTTTTCAGCGTGGGCGGCAGCAAAACAAGCCCGCATTGAAGATGTGCTAAACAACGCCCTGCCTTCCACCAATGTAGCTCCACAAAGGCTACACAGCGCGATGCGTTACAGCGCACTAGAAGGTGGCAAACGTGTGCGCGCCCTGCTGTGCTATGCCGCATCTGAGTTGTGTAAGACCGATGCTAAAGTGGCGGACGCTGCGGCCTGTGCTGTTGAGCTAATTCATGCGTATTCGTTGGTGCATGACGATATGCCCTGTATGGACGATGACGACTTACGTCGTGGTAAGCCTAGCTGCCATAAACAATATGATGATGCCACGGCACTATTAGTCGGCGATGCGTTGCAAAGCTTGGCTTTTGAGGTGCTATCGCAAGCTAACTTATGCACACAAACTAATCATCAGGTTAGCATGCTCAATATTCTAGCCAAAGCCTCAGGTTCTACAGGCATGGCAGGCGGTCAAGCAATAGATTTAGCTTCGGTAGGCAAAATGCTAAGCCAAACTGACCTTGAACAGATGCATCAACTGAAGACTGGCGCTTTGATTCAAGCTGCTGTTTTATTAGGTGGAATCAACGGCGAAATAGAAAAAACTGCCGCAATAAGCACTTACGCAAAAAACATCGGCTTAGCATTTCAAGTCATCGATGATATTTTAGATGTGGAAGCAGATAGCTCTACACTTGGCAAAACTGCGGGTAAAGATGCCGATACTAACAAACCTACTTATGTGTCTATATTAGGTTTAGCTGAAGCCAAACTTCATGCTCAACAACTTTATGACAATGCAATTGACGCTTTAACACCTTTTGGTGAGAGTGCCTTACGTTTACGTGAGCTAGCTGGATTCATTACACAGCGTAGATTTTAGATCTTCATCTTTTTTATAATCATCTTTTAATCATTAATTTTCTAATAGCGACTCTATAACTTGTGACTTCACTCCTCAACAGCGTAATACTGAACACGATAGACTCACCGCTGCAACTGCGCCAACTTGAGCGTAAGCAGCTTGTTCCACTCGCCCAAGAGTTACGCACTTTTCTGATCAATAGTGTTGCAAAAACTGGTGGTCATTTATCGTCTAATTTAGGTGTAGTTGAACTAACAATCGCGCTACATTATGTATTCAATACCCCTGATGACCGATTGGTTTGGGATGTCGGTCATCAAACTTATCCGCATAAAATACTTACAGGTCGCCGCGAGCAAATGCAATCATTACGCAATCCGCAAGGCATTGCGGGGTTTCCACGTCGCAGCGAAAGTGAATACGATACTTTTGGCACAGGTCATTCCAGCACATCTATCTCTGCCGCGTTAGGTATGGCGGTGGCCGCACAAAAAGCGGGCTTAGAAAGACGCGCTGTAGCGATTATCGGCGATGGCGCCATGACAGCAGGGATGGCTTTTGAAGCGCTCAACAACGCTGGTGATATGGATGCTAACTTGCTGGTGATTCTTAACGACAATGATATGAGCATCTCAAACAATGTCGGTGCGCTGAATAACTACCTCGCAAAGCTTTTATCTAGCCGGTTCTATGGCACTGTTCGTAAGTCTGGTAAAAAAGTACTTTCCGCAGTACCTCACGTAATGGAGTTTGCTAAACGCGCCGAAGAACACGTGAAAGGCATGGTAACGCCAGGTACGTTATTTGAAGAGTTTGGCTTTAACTATATAGGTCCAATTGATGGGCACGATATGGATGCGCTTATCGATACCTTAAGCAACATCAAGCAGCTTAAAGGCCCACAGTTTTTGCATATCGTCACGCAAAAAGGCAAAGGTTTTGAACCCGCTGAAGATAATCCTAATAAATTTCATGGTGTAGGTAAGTTCGATCCATTTAATGGTGATGCGCTCACAAGTAACACCAAAAAAACTTATACCCAAGTATTTGGTGAATGGTTGGTCGATATGGCGGCGCTAGACAACCGCTTAATTGGTATTACACCTGCCATGTGCGATGGTTCAGGCTTAAATGCTTTTGCAGAAAAGTATCCTGACCGTTATTACGATGTAGGCATTGCCGAGCAACATTCACTCACATTTGCGGCAGGCATGGCTTGTGATGGCTTAAAGCCTGTCGTGGCTATCTACAGCACATTTTTACAACGTGCTTACGATCAGTTGATTCATGATATTGCCTTGCAAAACTTACCAGTATTATTCGCGATAGATCGTGCAGGACTAGTTGGCGCAGATGGCCCTACTCATGCAGGTAGTTTTGATTTGAGTTATCTCAGATGCATCCCTAACATCGTGATTATGGCACCTAGTGATGAAAATGAGTGCCGGCAAATGCTATACACAGGTTTTCAATATAACGGCGTTGCGGCCGTCCGCTATCCTCGTGGCGGCGGAGCTGGTGTAGTGATACAAAAGAAAATGCAGGCGATTGAGATAGGAACTGCTGAGATTAAACGTCACGTTGCAAGCAATACGAAACAAAAGGTCGCAATTTTAAGCTTCGGCAGTATGCTCAATGCCTGCTTAAAAGCGGGTGAAAAACTTGATGCAACCGTTGTTAATATGCGCTTTGTAAAGCCAATCGATAAAATAATGCTTGAAAATCTGGCAATTGACCACACATTAATTATCACGGTTGAAGAAAATAGTGTCATGGGTGGTGCAGGCTCTGCCGTGTTAGAAGCTTTACAAGCCATACAAAACCCAAATAAATCGCCAATTAGAACTTTATGCTTAGGCTTGCCAGATAAATTTATTGAGCACGGCGTGCATGAAACTATGCTGGCAGAATGTGGTCTAGATGCAGAAGGCATTGCATCGACAATTGCGAAGCTAATAACCTAGTGATATACTCAACTATCTCGCTATGACTAGGTCATAACTAGTCATAGCGTGCATTTGCTAAACTGGAAACATAATGAATCAACCTATACCAAGCCCAATTGAAGATGTACAAAACACTGTTGATACACGTCATATCGCCATCGATAAGGTGGGTATCAAAGCCATTCGCCATCCAGTAGTAGTGAAAGATAAATCGGGCGGAGAGCAACACACTGTTGCCATGTTCAATATGTATGTGCATTTGCCGCAGCAATTCAAAGGTACGCACATGTCTCGTTTTGTTGAGATTCTCAACATGAACGAACATGCTATTTCGGTTGAGTCGTTTGAAACAATTTTACGTGAGATGGTCAAGCGCCTAGAGGCGGAATCTGGCCATGTTGAAATGACTTTCCCATACTTTGTGAACAAAGCAGCGCCAATTTCAGGCGTAAAAAGCTTACTAGATTACGAAGTAACGTTTATTGGCGAAATCAACCAAGGCAAGTTTGACATTACAGTAAAAGTACTAGTACCAGTGACAAGCTTATGCCCATGCAGCAAAAAAATCTCAGATTATGGTGCGCACAATCAACGTTCACACGTCACTGTAACCGCACTCATTAACAACTTCATTTGGATTGAAGACATTATTGATTTGGTTGAGAAACAAGCATCGTGCGAACTTTATGGTTTATTGAAACGCCCAGATGAAAAATATGTGACTGAGCGTGCATATGACAACCCTAAATTCGTAGAAGATATGGTGCGTGATGTAGCCGCTCAACTGAGTAAAGAAAGCCGCATTGTAGCTTACACGGTAGAGAGTGAAAACTTTGAGTCTATACACAACCATTCGGCTTATGCGTTAATTGAGCATGACAAACGCAAACATTAATACCTTGCTTGACTAACATTTTTAGCTCAATAAAAAGCCACTTATACAGTGGCTTTTTATTTAAGAATAGCTTTTAATTTAAATCTAATACTTTCACTAAGTTAGACCTCATTTAACCGAAATATAACCTTTACTGTCGTACCAGTCTGCTTTTTCATGTCGCTATACTCCAGCAAAACACGTGCTTGATGCTGGTGCGCAATTTCCTGCACGATTGCAAGCCCTAAGCCACAGCCATTTTCTGCGGTACCCAGCACACGATAAAACCGTTCAAATACCTTCTGCTGCTCAAGCAAAGCTATACCCACGCCGTTATCTTGCACTGATAATATCGCCTCATCATTGACCTTATCCAAAGCCACCGTAACCTTTGCACCTACTTGGTTGTACCGGATTGCATTGTCGATTAAATTATTCAGTAGTTCTTGTAACAAGACATTGTTCGCGCTGACATTTAACTCTTTAAGCTCACATTTAACACCCAAATCAATATTCTTATCTAATGCTTTTGGCACCCAGCTTGAAGTCACGTCATGAATCAATCTCACCAGGTCTACGCTGACAAAGGCTAGAGCGGCTACTGCTTCGGGTTCAGCTCTAGCCAAGCTTAATAGCTGATTTGCCAGACGAGCGAGATTGTCGCTACCCGCACTGATTTGCTTAAGGGCATGCTGAATACTCGCTAAGTCATCCTCTCGCAACGCCGCTTCTGCCTGAATTTTCAGGCCGGCCAAAGGCGTTTTAAGCTGATGCGCAGCATTCGCCAAAAAATGACGACGTTCGTTTACCGCGCTTTTTTCTTTAACAATCAACTCATTCATCGCATGTAACAAGGGCTGCAACTCTTCAGGTGCATCAAGCTCTTCTAACGGTCGTGTATCCGTTGGTAGCCGCTTTGAAATTAAATTTTTTAATTTATCCAGAGAAATAAGTCCGCGCTTGATACCTAAACTCACTAAAAAGATAATCAATAGAATCAATATGACTTGTGGAATGAGCATAATGGCAATAATTTCTTCAGCCATCTTGTCTCTTTTGATTGTCGATTCGCCGATGACTACAATGGCACTACCTTTTGCACCGACATCCGCCAGAGGGAAGTTCAAGGCAATCATACGTAATTTTTTATTTTCAAACACTGAGTCGTAAAACGTTGACTTTCCTTCCGCCGGCAATACTTTAGGTAACGCCAACTGCTCGTCACCAAGGACTATATGGTGGTTTGGATCTAAGATCAGATAATGCCTATAATCATCATCAATATCGTATTCCAACAAATTCAACGCACTATCTGGCAAATCAACTACCATAACACCCGCTTTAATTTCCACCTCGTCTGCCAATGCCAAAGCAGATCTAAACAAGCCACTGTCGTAGGCTAGATTGGCGAAATAACTCGCCAAATAATAGGCGGAAATAGTACCCAGAAACAAAGTGGGAATGAGTAGAATGAGTAGCCAATTCAGTAGTTTTTGGCGAATAGAATTGCTTTTAATGTGAATCATTTGATTTTCGACTATGAATTTTGATTTTCTAACTTAGCCAACAAATAGCCTAAACCACGTATTGTTCGAATTTCGATATCAAATACATTTAATTTTTTACGTAATCGCGACACAATCACCTCAACCGCATTTTCACTAATTTCCTCATCCCAACTGCAGAGATGTTCCATAATTTTAGTTTTGCTGACAACCTTTGCGGCCTTCAACATGAGCAATTCCAACAAAGCCATTTCACGTGCCGAAAGTGACAGCGCAATATCCCCGGCCATGCATTGGCGATTACTCGTATCAAAAGTTAAACCGCCAAAACTAATTTTTGCACTCCCTCCAGACACACCTCGACGAATCAAAGCCCGCACGCGTGCCTCTAATTCAGCAAGTTCAAATGGCTTGGTTAGATAATCGTCTGCGCCTAGATCCAGCCCTTTTACACGATTCTGTGTATCTTCCAAAGCGGTTAAAATTAACACTGGTGTATTGCTACCACGCGCTCGCAGCCGCTTTAACACCTCAAAACCACTTAATTTAGGCAAACCTAAATCCAGCACAATCACGTCGTACTCTTGGTATGTCAGTAATTTATTGGCGCCTTCCCCATCACAAATGACATCGACAGCATACCCTGATTTAACAAACGAACGCTCAAGCCCATCTTTAAGAATTAAATCGTCTTCTACTAGTAACAATCTCAATGTACACCTCAAATTAAATGTATCTATCCAAACAATGGATACATTCTACTCAGTTTAAAAACGAGAAAATAAATATTTTTTAAAATGATTAGCTGTCAGTTTCACGTCAGCTTGATGCTGTAAATTGTAATCCATGGTGGTTGATGAAGTGGTTAACGGATGAAGTTAATCAGTAATTTAAACAATCCATCTGACAGCAAACTTATCATTAATTTCAGGAGATTTAAATGAACAAATTATTAGCATCACTATTCGCAGTTGCAGCACTTTCATTAGCTACATCAACTTTCGCTGCAGACGCTCCTAAACCTGCTGAACCAGCTAAAGTAGAAGCTGCTGCTCCTGCAGCAACTCCAGCAGAGGCTGCTAAACCAGCTGTAAAACATCATCATAAACACGTTAAAAAAGCAGCAGCTGAGGCACCAGCAGCAGCTCCAGCAGAAGCTAAGTAATGTTTGACAAATCTTGTTTTTGATTTTTAAGGTTTCAAAAATAAGTGTTGAGATTTATTTCTAGTTAAAAGCAAATAAAACGGGCAGATTTTCTGCCCGTTTTATTTTGTCTATTTGACGTGCACTAACTATATATACTTTTTAATATTTTTTAGTGAGTGTTAGGGCAATATCTTCGCGCTTCATATCCAGGCGATTCAAAGCACTCATTCCCAGCAACACCACTGATGGCGAACCACCCTCCAACACACTCGCATCTACTTGGCTAAGTGTAATGCCGCCAATTTTAAGGTTAGCAATCGTTACGCGATAAGCCGTCACTATGCCGTTGGCTGTGCTCACTTGTACAGGCTCACCACGCTTGTAATCAATATTAGCGAACTTTGCATCGCCGCTATTCATAGCAACCGTTGTTGCGCCAGTATCCAATATAAACTTTAATGATGCGCCGTTGATTTGGCAGTCTGAAACGAAGTGTCCTTGCGCATCGGCATACAGAACAGCACTTGATGAGCCGCTAGATGACTTACCCATCACTGATGCGGCTTGCCCCATACTCAGTCTTTTGATACTCCCTTCAACTTGCAAAGTGGCGGCTTGACTGTCTGCGGCAATTAATTTAACACCGTCACTAGCTTGGCCTACGCTTAAGGTTTTAGGTTTACCTCCATTGATAATGAGCACCGCCTTATTGCTGAAAAGCCCGACAATATTGACTTGGGTATCAGCGACAGATGCGCCTGACGTCAGTAAACCTGTGCCTAGAATAACTATCTTGCAAAGTAAACCTTTTAACCTCATCTGAACATTCCTTGTGAGCCGTGCTGATTACGTGTCAATTTCAAACCCAATCCTATCACTAGCAATCCCAATAAAGGAAATATGGCAGCCAGCATAAAAGTTTTTTGTCCACCGAGATATTGCAGTGCATAACCACCAGCCACACCGCCTATGGTACCGCCTATACCATAAGCAACGCTGTTATATATTGCTTGGCCTTTAGCTTGATGTCGTCCATTGAAAAACTGGGTAATGACCTCGACTGAAGCCGCGTGAAAACTACCGAAAGTAGCAGCGTGCAAGGTTTGAGCGAGGACCAAGAATATAATGTTGTCTACAGCAATGCCTATCATGGTAAATCGAACGACGGCTAGAACCAAACTAATCAGCAAAATGGTTTTTAAGCTATAACGCACCATCAATCTGGGCATCAACATAAAAATTCCTATTTCACAGATTACACCTACCGACCACAACAAGCCTATCATGCCTTTGCTATAGCCGTGCTCACTTAAATAGATCGAATAAAAATTGTATAGCACGCCGTGGGCTGTCACCATGAGCGCGCAGCCTATAAGTAAAGCCAACACATTAGGCTGCTTAATGACTTGCCATATTGAAAAATGGTCGTGCGGATGCGGTTCCACCTTGGCATCAGGTAAAGTGTAAGTTAATGCGAATAACGTCATTTGCACAGCCAACAAGAACCATAACAAACTTCTTATACCAGCAAAATCAATCAGAAATCCCAATATCACAGATGCAACAATAAAACCTAGCGAGCCCCACATGCGGATGCGACTGTAATGCCCATTAGTAGTCGCCAGGTGCGCTAATGTCAGCGATTCCGCCAATGGCAAGGTAGAGCTCGTAAACAAACTTAGCGCAGCCATAACAAAAAAGAACCAATAAAATCCATGCGCCCAAAACACTGCAGTAAAACCACACAATCCTAAAAAGGCTGTGAGCTTAATCCACTGTGCACGTTTACCTGTATGGTCAGCCAACCAACCCCAAAAGTTCGGCGCAAAAATTCGACTAATTTGGAATAAGGACATTAAAATCCCAATATCGGCGGGACTGAATTGTTCCGACTTTAAGTACAAACCCCAATAGGGAACAAACGATCCAACAAAGAAGTAATAGATGAAATAAAAACGAGAAAGTCGTGAATGAAGAGCTGAGTGAAATGTTGAGCGCATGCTGAATTATATAGAACGAAGTGATATAAAAAGTCGGCTAAAGCCGACTTTTTATTGAATGACGATTTAAAGATTACTAGCTAAGCAATCAATATTGCGTAAAGCTGATCTTTTAGTTGAATACGCTCTTTCTTTTGAATTTCTAGTACTTCATCAGAAACTGGCACATTTTCTCCTTCTAAACGCTCCACATCTTTTGTAACGAGGTGATACGCATCAAACAACTTGGCAAAATGCGCATTTCCCAATTTTAAACTGTGGATTTTTTCGCGATGCTCTGGGAACTCGTGCGCTAAATCATGATGTTCAACATTCATAGTAACTCCTCATTAAGTAATCAAAAATAAACTCTAACACTCTAAAATCTACAGTGAATCAAGTTACGTTTTTATTATCGAACTGCTAAGTCTACCTTGCTATGACATACATCAATCAAGATGCGTTAAATTAAATAATTTTGGGCGTTGCACTATTCACATCTGCATTTTGCGCCCTATTTCGTAGCGCATGGTCCATCAATACTAACGCCATCATGGCTTCGGCAATTGGGGTAGCACGAACACCAACGCAAGGATCATGACGACCTGTTGTTTGCATCGTCACCGCTTGACCATTTTTATCAATAGAACGACGCTCTTGTGGGATACTGGAAGTAGGCTTCAACGCGACATTCACGCGAATCTCTTGACCTGTAGAAATGCCGCCTAAAATACCACCTGCATGATTTGTCACGAAACCTTGTGGTGTCATTTCATCAGAATGCACGCTACCACGCTGTGCAATTGAATCAAAACCTGCACCGATTTCTACTCCTTTAACCGCGTTGATACTCATCATGGCATAGGCGATTTCTGCATCTAGCCTGTCAAATACTGGCTCACCCCAGCCGACTGGAACGCCTTCGGCCACTACTGTAATACGTGCACCTACAGAATCACGCTCAGCACGAATATTGTCTAAATAGCTCGCTAACTGCGGCAATACTTCGATATTAGGTGAGAAAAAATCGTTATCTTGATGGTTGAGCGCATCCCAGCTCACAAATGGAATATCAATTTCACCCATTTGGCTCATGTAGCCACGTACGGTTACACCAAAGCGCTCTTTTAACCATTTTTTAGCAATAGCACCAGCGGCAACACGCACAGCGGTTTCGCGCGCACTTGAACGTCCACCACCTCGATAATCACGCACACCGTATTTTTGCGTATAGGTATAATCGGCGTGGCCTGGACGAAAAGTATCCATGATTTTGCTGTAATCTTGGCTGCGTTGGTCAGTATTGCGAATCAAAAAACCGATAGGCGCACCTGTAGTTTTTCCTTCAAATACGCCAGATAGAATTTCTACACTGTCGGCTTCTTGGCGTTGTGTCACATGGCGCGAAGTACCAGGTTTGCGTCTATCTAAATCGATTTGTAAATCTTCTGCGCACAAAGACAAACCTGGCGGGCAGCCATCTACCACGCCGCCAATGGCCGCGCCGTGTGATTCACCAAATGAAGTGAGCGTGAATAAAGTACCGATTGTATTACCCGACATAATGCTTTTCTCTTGTAAGTTTTCTAGATTTTAACATACGGATATCTCTATCCGTGCATTAGCCCTTTAATCCACTGACCATAGACTTGCTTTGCTACTTTATTCAGAAAGAAACAATGCACAGGTAACGTTTGCTGCATGGCTTCCGCCTGCTGAACAGCAGGGCTTGAAGCAGCTTCTGCAAGTTCATCAGCACCCAATTCACACCAACTTTTGACCATGTCCGCAGTCACTTCAATATGAGTTTGAAGCGCCAAGTGCTTACCTATGGAATAAGCTTGATTTTGGCAATGTACACTAGCTAATACATGCGTTGCGCCTTCTGGCAAGCTAAACGTTTCACCATGCCAATGAAAGCTATTAAAACTTTCAATCTCGCCAAACCAATGCTTAGCAGCTTCATTTTGAGTCACATTTACTTCGCCCCAGCCAATTTCTTTAATGGGATTGGCGCTGATTACGCCGCCAAAAGCCTTACTAATCAGTTGACCGCCCAAGCAATGTCCTAATAGCGGAATATCCGCCGCTTTTGCTTCACGAATCAAATCAAGCAAAGGTGCAATCCAAGGCAACTCGTCATTCACACTCATAGGGCCACCCATAATCACAACGCCACTGTAGCCCAAGATAGAAGCTGGTAAAGCACCAACTTCATTGGTATTGATGATTTGCCAAGGGATATTCTGCTGTGTTAAAAAGTCGCCTAAATAGCCAGGTCCTTCATGTGCTACATTTTTAAAAACAATCACTGGCCTTATGTTTGTTGTGCTCATTATTTAATTGCCCTATTCAATGACCTTGTGTTGCCCATTTTGAATGCCATCAATCGTATATTGCCCAATGGCGTAGCGAATCAATCTTAATGTTGGAAAACCTATTTTAGCGGTCATACGACGCACTTGGCGATTTTTACCCTCACTAATTTTAATTTCTAACCAGCTGGTCGGAATGGCTTTTCTTTCTCTGATTGGTGGATTTCTTAGCCACAGTGATTCTGGTTCTGGAATTAACCTAACCTGCGCTGGTTTTGCTACGAAATCTGATAGATCTATACCTCGTATGAGCGGCTCCAAATCCTCAGTTGAAGGAGTACCTTCGACTTGCACCCAGTAAGTTTTAAATTCTTTACGTTTTGGATCACTTAAACGGTGTTGCAACATGCCATCATCGGTTAAAATAAGTAAACCTTCACTATCAGTATCTAATCGCCCTGCAGCATAGACATCTGGGATTTGGATAAAGTCTTTTAACGTAGGATGTCCCGTTTTTCCATTTCCTGGGTCATGCGCACTGAACTGGCACACTACGTTAAAGGGTTTATTGAATAGAATAATCATTAAATAAGCTTAAATTTTCAGAAACTTAACATTAGGAAATCTAAAATGGCTACGAAAAATAATATCACTGGGAAAATCATCGTTCCAGCGACTGGCGAAAAAATCACCGTCAATGCGGATAATACGTTGAACGTACCCAACCAGCCTATTATCCCATTTATTGAGGGAGATGGCATAGGTGCTGATATTACCCCACCTATGATTAAAGTGGTGGATGCTGCAGTTAACAAAGCTTACGGTGGCGCACGTAAGATTTCATGGATGGAAGTTTACGCAGGCGAAAAAGCAACCAAAGTCTATGGTGCAAATGATTGGCTACCCGCAGAAACCATGCATGCAGTGCGCGACTATGTAGTGTCTATCAAAGGTCCTTTAACTACACCAGTGGGCGGTGGCATTCGCTCTTTAAACGTATCACTGCGCCAAGAGCTTGATTTATATGTTTGCTTGCGACCAGTGCAGTACTTCACAGGCGTGCCTAGCCCTGTTAAACACCCAGAAAAAACCGACATGGTGATTTTCCGCGAAAATACAGAAGACATTTACGCGGGTATAGAATGGGCAGCCGGTACAGATGAAGTTGAAAAAGTAATTCAGTTTTTAAGCGATATGGGTATGCGTAAAAAAATTCGCTTCCCTGAATCTTCAGCAATTGGTATTAAACCTGTTTCAATTGATGGCAGCAAACGCCTAGTGCGTAAGGCTATTCAGTACGCCATTGATAATAACCGCAAATCAGTCACCATTGCTCATAAAGGCAATATCATGAAGTTTACCGAAGGTGGCTTTAGAGATTGGGGCTATGAAGTTGCCAAACAAGAATTCGGCGCAGTTGAGATTGACGGCGGACCTTGGTGCAAACTACCAAATGGCATGATTATTAAAGATTGTATCGCCGATGCTTTCTTGCAAGAAATCTTATTGCATCCACAAGACTATGATGTTGTTGCGACACTTAACTTAAACGGCGACTATATGAGTGACGCGCTCGCTGCACAAGTTGGTGGTATTGGTATCGCGCCAGGCGCCAACTTGAGTGACACCGTCGCCATGTTTGAAGCTACGCACGGCACAGCACCAAAAATTGCTGGCAAAGACTTAGCTAACCCTAGCTCTATTATCCTTTCAGCTGAAATGATGTTGCGCCACTTAGGTTGGGTAGAAGCTGCTGACTTTGTGATTAACGGCGTTGCAAAAGCGATTCTTGCTAAACGCGTCACTGGTGACTTTTCAAGTGAAATGGATGGCGCAACACAAGTAGGAACGGCTCAATTTGGTGAAGAAATCATCGCCAATATGTAGTATTGCTTTAATACAGGCATAAAAAAACGGCTCGTAATCACTTACGAGCCGTTACATAGACTGTAATACTAAAAGTACTTGTACAAATATGTACTTAGTCGCAAAGACTTAAGCCTTTTGAATATTTGAAGCTTGCTTGCCTTTTGGACCATCGGTCACTTCAAAACTTACACGTTGACCTTCTTTAAGACTTTTATAGCCTGCTTCTACAATCGCAGAGAAGTGTGCGAATAAATCATCGCCACCATCATCTGGCGTAATAAAGCCAAAACCTTTTGAGTCATTAAACCATTTTACGGTACCTGTTGCCATTTCTACATCCTTACATAATACGACGGGGGGCGCCCCAAAAAGCCTGTCTCAAGAACATAGAGTTACCTTAAAATTGAAAATTTAAAGCAAGCTACAAAACTCGAACCCAAACACCTGAGTATATTTATAATTTGGAAGCCTGAAAATGTCAAGTTTTTTTAGGTTTGTTTAATGATTTCAAGCACATTCATACGACTAGAGGTATTTAAAATGTAAATTATGTGCCATTTTTATAGTCAATTTTGCGTAAAGTCTTTACAAAAAAAAGTCTTAAGGGCATTATTAGTTTGATAAAAATAAATAGGGAAAGCTTTTACGCTGCTTAAATGTAACATTTATGGCCAATGCACCTACATCAAACAAACTAAGCGGCCTTGCCCGCACATTAATCCAAGAAAAGTTACTTTCTGAGGATGAAGCGAATGCCATACAAGCGCAAGCAACCTCTGTTAAGAACCCATTTATTTCCCAGCTTATTACCAGTAGGAAGTTAACCGCCCAAGTCATTGCCGAAGCATCGGCAAAAGCATTTGGTTTCCCCTACTTTAACTTAGATGCATTTAACCCAGATTACCTCCCAGCTAAAAAAATTGATACTAAACTCATGCAAACCAATCGCGTGTTGGCATTGCAAGTACGTAACAATATTTTGTATGTTGCAATCTCAGATCCTACTAATTTACATGCATTAGACAGCGTTCAGTTTCAAATGGGCATGGCTTTATCACCGGTCGTCGTTGAAGATGACAAGCTGGGGCGCTGGATAGATAAAATTTCTGAAGCTAGTGACACCAGCATGAAGTCTATGAGTCTTGATGACGATTATGACTTAGGCGGTGATGATGTAGCATCAGTCGAAGATGAAGTGCAGACACAAGAAGTTGATGATGCTCCTGTTGTTAAGTTTCTAAATAAAATGTTGTTAGATGCTATCAATATGGGGGCGTCTGACTTGCACTTTGAGCCGTACGAGAAATTTTACCGCGTACGCTATCGTGTAGATGGCATACTTAGGGAAATCACACAGCCACCACTCGCCATCAAGGAAAAATTAGCTTCGCGGATTAAAGTTATTTCCAGCATGGACATTTCTGAAAAACGCATCCCACAAGATGGGCGTATGAAGCTGGTGTTATCCAAAACGCGAACCATCGATTTCCGTGTCAGCACATTGCCGCTTATCAATGGCGAAAAAATCGTGATGCGTATTTTAGATCCATCAAGCGCCACATTAGGTATTGAGGCGCTTGGCTACGAGCCAGTTCAAAAAGAACGTCTACTAAGCGCTGTCAGTCGTCCGTATGGACTAGTATTGGTAACAGGGCCTACGGGTTCTGGCAAAACAGTATCGCTGTACACCTGCCTGAATATATTAAATAGTCCTGATGTGAACATCGCGACAGCGGAAGATCCATGCGAGATTCCATTAGCTGGCATCAACCAAGTCAACGTAAATGATAAGCAAGGGTTAACCTTTGCCGCTGCATTAAAATCATTTCTTCGCCAAGATCCTGACATCATCATGATTGGTGAGATTCGTGATTTAGAAACTGCGGACATGGCAATTAAAGCCGCGTCTACAGGCCATATGGTATTGTCTACGCTACATACCAATGATGCGCCCTCAACATTGACACGTTTACTTAATATGGGCGTTGCACCATTCAATATTGCATCAGCTGTTTCACTGATTACAGCACAACGCTTAGCAAGACGTTTGTGCAAAAACTGTAAAGTTCCTTTAGACGTTCCAAAAGAAGCTTTATACGGTGTGGGCTTCACTGAAGACGACTTTAAAGATGAGTGGCAACTATACGGCCCCAAAGAAGGTGGTTGCGAACTATGTAACAACGGCTACAAAGGCCGAGTCGGCATTTATCAAGTGATGCCCATTACTGACGCGATTAGCCGTATTATTATGAAAAGCGGAACCGCACATGACATAGCGGATCAAGCAAAACTTGAAGGCGTAAAGGATTTGCGCCAATCGGGTTTAATGAAGGTAATGCAAGGTTTAACTTCGATCGAGGAAGTCGAAGCATGTACGAACGAATAATATAGGGAATCACTATGGCAGCAAATATTAAAGCCACCAAAGAAGTTACATACTCTTGGGAAGGTAAAGACAAAAAGGGCCGGTCAGTCAAAGGCGAAATACGAGCCACAGGTGAGTCTTTTGTGAATGCCACTTTGCGACGTCAGGGCATTGTTGTGACCAAAGTAAAAAAACAAAGCAGCTTCACGAATAAAGGTAGCGTTTCAGATAAAGACATTACGCTTTTTACTCGCCAACTTGCTACCATGATGAAAGCAGGCGTACCACTTCTACAATCTTTTGATATTGTAGGTAAAGGCCATAGTAATCCAGCTGTCGCTAAGCTTTTATTAGACATTAAATCTGACGTAGAAACAGGCAGCAGCATGAGCGCGGCATTTCGTAAATATCCCCTCTATTTTGATGCTTTATTTTGCAACTTAATCGGTGCAGGGGAGCAAGCAGGTATTTTAGACACGCTACTTGATCGCCTTGCTACTTATAAAGAAAAAATACTCGCTATTAAATCAAAGATTAAGTCAGCTCTTTTCTATCCAATATCAATTATCGTAGTTGCATTTGTGATTGTCGCAGTGATAATGATTTTTGTGATTCCAGCATTTAAGACACTATTCGATGGGTTTGGCGCAGAGTTACCAGCCCCGACTTTAATTGTCATGGCGATTTCAGATATTTTTGTGCAATGGTGGTGGGCGATTTTTGGTTCCATTGGATTCGGCATTTGGTTTTTCTTTTACACATGGAAACGCTCTCTGAGCATGCAAGCCACCATGGATCGATTAATTCTTAAGGTTCCTGTTTTTGGTCCACTAATTCGAAAAGCTACAATTGCGCGATGGGCTCGTACTTTAGCGACTATGTTTTCTGCTGGTGTACCTCTTGTAGAAGCCTTAGACTCAGTTGCGGGAGCATCTGGCAACCGTGTTTACTATGACGCAACAAAAAAAGTACAGAGTGAAATTAGTACGGGTACAAGCCTAACTGTTGCTATGCAAAATACCGATGTATTTCCTAATATGGTGCTACAAATGACAGCCATTGGTGAAGAATCTGGCGCATTGGATGCTATGCTAAGTAAAGTAGCAGATTTTTTTGAAGCTGAAGTTGATGATGCAGTTGATGCACTAGCTAGCTTGATGGAACCAGTCATCATGGTTGTGCTCGGCGTTCTGATTGGTGGGCTGGTTATCGCCATGTATATGCCTATATTTAAAATGGGCTCGGTAGTTTAATTAAAGTTAAACTACATTGAATAACAAATTAGCTTTTCTACCAAAAATAACAATAGCGACTAGTTTAGTCGCTATTGTTTTCCACTCACAACCAAATTAGCTACAAAAAAATTATCATTTACTTTTTAGCTGCCACCATAGCCCGTTCAATGTCCTTATAAGGTTGTGCACCTAACATACGTTTACCATCTGCAAATATCAACGTAGGCGTACTGGTAACTCCAAGCTTTCTCGCCAAGTCGCCAATTTTTTCGATCGGTACTTCGCAATTACCAGCTGAGCTAGGTAATTGACCATTCAAAATCCAGTCTTGCCAAGCTTTTACCCGATTGCTTGCGCACCAAATCGCTTTAGATTTATTCGCTGAATCTGGATGTAATTGCTGAATCGGATAAAGAAAAGTATAAACGGTCACATCAGTGATATTAGTTAATTCATTTTGCTCTAAACGCTTGCAATATGGGCAATCTACATCCGAAAACACGACTAATTTACGGCTACCATTACCTTTTACCACTTTAATCGCTTGATCTAAAGGCAGTGTAGAGAAGTCAATTTTGGTTAACTCTTCCATACGTTCGCCAGTAATGTCTTTTTTAGTTTTAGGGTCAACTAAATGTCCTTCTGCAATCAAGAAAGACATTTTTTCATCGGTGTAGATAATCTGACCACCCATAAATACTTCATACAAACCTGCGTAAGGTGTTTTCGCTACGCTCTCTACCTTAAATTTTGGGTAAGCTGCTTCTACAGCTTTTTTCACACTTGCTTCATCGGCTATTGCAGAAGTTGAAACTCCAACGCATGCAGCACTTAATAAAGTAAAGCTGACTAATTTTTTGAACATGCAATTTCCTTGATTTTGAATTAACTTAAATTTGATTAATTTGTATGAAAACTTTTAGTTTAATCGCAACATATTAAAGTGATACTGCGTTTGAAACTAACATTTTTTTGATTGCTTGATGGTTAGTCGCAGACAATCCCCAGTTCCTGACTGCTTTTATTGCTGCATTCTGACTTCTGAACAAATGATAAAGTGTATCGGTTAACAACACCATATTCAAAATATCAACTTTTCTTTTGCGCATGTATTGTTTGAGCAGGTGAGTATCATTTAATAATTGATATTGATTTTTAGTTTTCAAAGTATCAAGCAAATCCACCACGTCTCTAAAACCTAAATTAACCCCTTGGCCTGCCATCGGATGAACTTGATGTGCAGCATCACCTACCAAAACCACACTATTTTGCACCAAGGTGCTTGTCTTTTGTAAACTCAACGGAAACCGCATAGCTGGGCTTAGTAATTTAAAATCACCTAATATGCTATTACCCGCCAACTTCACTGTATTGGTAAACTTATCATCACTTAATCTTAACAGTTCATCGGCATAGTTGGTTGACACAGACCAAACAATAGAAACTGTATTATCAGGTAACGGCAACCAGGCCAAAATACTATTTTGACTTTCTGCATCTTGCGCAAACCACTGTCTAGCAATATTGCCATGCGGCTTTGTCGCAGTAAAATTCGCAACTATCGCCGTTTGTTCATAAGACTTTTGCTGCATCGGCATGTTCAGCTGTTGACGCACCCAAGAGTGGCTACCATCGGCAGCCAACAATAATGTGCTTTCAATCGACTGGTGATGCTGTAGATGCAATACAGCTTTATCTGGCTTATTGCTAACCGCTTCACACGGACTATCAAATCGCGTCTGAATGCCTAAAGCTACAACCTGCTTGAGCAAGGCCTGCATCAGAGATTTCGACTCGACGATGTAGCCTAAAGAATCTGCATTCACATCATTAGCTGATAGGGTGATTGGCGCGTGCTGACCTTGAGAGCTATCAGTTTCACCAAATATTTCCATAGACTGCATTTTGCCAATACGTGATTGATTCATTAATGGCCATACGCCTAAATCATCTAGCCATTGCGCATTTTTTGGGCTAATCGCATAGATTCTTGCATCCCAAGTGTCATCTGCAAAATCAGTACCCACAGGATTTTTGCTATCAACTAACACCACAGAAAAACCTGCTTGGTGCATTGCAACAGCCGCCGCAAGACCGACTAAGCCAGCGCCTACAATCGTCACATCGGTACGTAATATTTCACTCATTTGCCGTAACTCATTTTACTGACCAAATGCTGTTTGATAGGTTTAATCAGATCAAACAGGCCTAGACCTGCGCTCCTTAAGCCGTTGATACCAACAATCTCATTAGAAAAAATATTCACTAAAAAGTCAGTAAACAACAAACCGTTTTTAGTGTCAGATTGCCGGCTCGCGCGATAGTCGGCCAACATTTTCTGACATCCCAAATCTGCTGGCGCTGCAGTAGCGATTGATTGCGCAAGAGACTCTGCATCTCGCAAGCCTACATTAAAGCCTTGCCCTGCTACAGGATGCATGGTTTGCGCGGCGTTGCCAATAACGACCAAATGAGGTGTTTCAGTCGTTTTTAATTGTGATAGCTTTAATGGAAATGCCATACGTTTTTCTACACTTAAAAATTGCCCCACTCTATCGCCAAACTGTTCGTGAAACTGCGCTAAGAACTCTGCGTCACTCAGTGCCAGCAATGCATTAACGTATTCTTTTTTGCCCGTCCACACCAATGAAAAGTCACGTGCTCCGTTAGGCAGCAAAGCCATTGGACCGCTCACAGTAAAACGCTCATATGCGACATTATTATGTGGCAACTCCGCGCTGATTTTAGAAATCAGCGCATCATGGCCATACTCTTTGGTTTCTTTAACCAGACCTGCAATTTCATCCAAACTGCGACCACCATCAGCCAACACTACTAATCGACTATTTAAAGTATGTGACTCACCTTGATAGGCATAAGTCACACTGGCATGAGTGCTTATATGAGCGATGTGCTCAGCGGAAGCCTCAAATACAAAGTTGACTAAAGATTGATTTGCAAGTTCTACATCAAGCGCCTCACTCAGCGCGCCATAAGACAACACATAACCAAGTGCCTCTTGCTTGTAATCGCTCGCTTGCAATTTTGAACGACCAAGACTACCTTTTTGTGACACATGGATAGTATTAATGGCGGTAGCACTTTTCGCCAAGCTGCCCCAAACACCCAACTTTTCAAGAATACGCTTGCTACCGTATGACAAAGCCAGTGCCCTGCTCTCATTGTAAGCAGCCCTGTGTTTACGTGCCTCTAACACCGTCACTGATACGCCCTGCTTTGCCAGCAGAAGAGCCAAAGTGGCGCCTACTGGCCCGCCACCGACTATGACAATATTTTCTACAATGTCGCTCATTTAGTCCTTCATGCTACTTACTAGCCATTAAGGCCTCAATATCGACCACTGTTTTAAGCGCATTTTTAGTCAGCACCTCGCAGCCCTCGTTCGTCACCAGCACATCATCTTCAATACGAATACCAATATTCCAGAAAGCTTCAGGCACATTTTCGGCGGGACGAATATAGCAGCCAGGCTCAACCGTCAGCGTCATATTTGGTATGAGCATACGCCAATGATCAGCTTTATCTTTATACTCGCCTGCATCATGCACGTCTAAACCCAACCAGTGTCCAGTGCGATGCATGTAGAACTGACGGTAATCGCCATTTTCCAGCACGGCTTCTTTGCTACCTTTGCATAGTTTTAAATCAATAAAACCTTGCACCAACACATCTAATGCCGCTTCATGGGGAGCGTTCCAATGGTTGCTGGTATTGACCTTTGCAATCGCCGCGGCTTGCGAAGCCAACACTAGCTCGTAAATATCTTTTTGCGCAGCACTAAACTTGCCGTTCACAGGGAAAGTACGCGTAATATCTGAGGCATAGCCATCTAACTCGCAACCCGCATCAATCAGCAACAAATCACCATCATTCAACTTTGCATTATTAGCGTTGTAATGCAGCGTGCAAGCATTCGCGCCACCCGCGACAATGCTGGTATAAGCAGGCGCTTGCGCTCCATTGCGATAAAACTCGTGCAAGAATTCCGCTTCGACCTCATATTCCATCATATTCGGTCTAGAAAAATTAGACCCGACAAACTGCATGGCACGATTATGCGCTGATGCGGCAATATTGGCTGAACGGCGCATTAAATCAATCTCAAATGGTGATTTAATCAAACGCATTTCATCCACTAATTGACGTATATCACTCACATCATCAGGCACATGAACACCACTGCGCGCCTGCGTACGCAAGGTGTTCATCCAACCCACCACACGAACATCCCAACTAGCACTTTCACCCAAACTGAAGAATAACTTAGGCTGATTCGCCAACAACTTCAGAATCACTGCATCAAGTTCATTGACTGAGTAAGCTTCATCAAATCCGAATTCAGCTTTAGCGGCTTCTGCTCCATAACGGAAGCCATCCCAAATCTCCCGCTCCATGTCTTTATCGCGACAAAATAATATGCTTTTAGGTGTCGCGCCAGCCACCAGCACGACTACAGACTCTGGTTCTTTGAAGCCCGTTAAATAGTAAAAGTAACTATCAAACCGGTATGGATAATGACTATCGCGATTGCGAATAGCTTCTGGTGCGGTGGGAATAATGGCAATACCTTCGCCCATCGCGCTCAGAAGCTTAGATCTACGTTGTTGAAATTCAAATAGTTGACTCATTGAGTCGGTTCCTTTTTCATTCGTTATCTCGCTCGCAGTTTTAACTCTTCATTCAACATATTCAAGCGCTCAGGCGTGCCTATATCATGCCACACACCTTGATAATACTCAGCTGTTGCTTGATTTTCAGCAATCGCTTGTCTCAACAAAGGCGCAAGCTTTGCCGGCTCGCCACGTGTCACGCTAGCAAATAAATCTGGGTGATATACACCAACGCCTGAAAATGTCAGCATTTTTTCGCCTGTGTTTTTAAGCCTATCAGCTTCAATAGCAAAGTCGCCATTGGGGTGCTGCGGCGGGTTGTTTACCAATACAAGATGCGCATGGTGATTAGCTTGCAAGGCATGCTTTAAAACACCAAAATCAATCTCAGTAAACGTATCTCCATTCACCACCAAGAACGGTTCAGCACCTAACAGAGGCAAAGCATTGGCAATGCCTCCTGCCGTTTCTAAGGCTGTTTTTTCAGGACTGTATTGAACTTGCATAGCCCATTGACTGCCGTCACCCAGCGCCTGTTCAATCTGCTCACCTAAATGCGCATGGTTAATCACAACCTCTTTGAAACCAGCTTTTGCTAATCGTTCCAAATGCCAAACAATAAGTGGCTTGCCACCCACCTTTAACAACGGTTTAGGTGTGTGGTCGGTCAGTGGGCGCATACGTTCGCCACGACCAGCGGCTAGTATCATGGCTTTCATAAATGGCTTTTAACTATCTAAACTACATATTTAGGACGCGGCACACGTCCTTCAAGCGCATCTAACAGTCGCAGCATCGGGCGCAACTCCACATAGCGCTCGCAGACTTTGCGCAAATAATGCATCACCAGTGGCATGTCTTTTAGGTAGCCATCTTTACCGTCACGGTGGCTAAGTCGCGCAAATATGCCTAACACTTTAATATGTCGTTGCGCGCCCATCCATTCAAAGTCACGATAGAACTCACTAAAGTCATTGGCTACAGGCAGACCCGCTTTTTTAGCAGGTTCCCAATAACGCACCGCAATATCGATAATCTGCTCTTCATCCCACTGAATATAAGCATCTTTAAGCAAAGAGACTAAATCGTAAGTAATGGCGCCATGTACGGCATCTTGAAAATCTAATATGCCAGGCGTATTTTCATGCGTCACCATCAAGTTGCGTGAGTGATAATCACGATGCACGGTGACCTGACCTTGCGATAATATGTTTTTATTTAGGGAGGTAAAGGTCTGTTGCAACCAACCTTGCTGCTCGGCGTTAAGTGTTTGACCTAAATGCTTACTCACATACCAATCCGGGAACAATTGCATCTCACGTGTGAGTAAGGCCTCATCATAAGCAGGTAAATCATGGCTTTTACTGGCTAACTGCAATTTAATCAGCGCATTCGTCGCATCAAAATACAGCATTTGCGCGGTCTCATTATTCAAATGTTGCAAGTAAGTATCATTACCTAAATCACTTAATAGCAAAAAGCCATTCACTAAATCTTGAGCGACCACCTTGGGCACATTTAAACCAGCATCTAAAAACAGCTTAGCCACTTTTACAAATGGCGTGCAATCCTCCTGTGGCGGTGGTGCATCCATCGCGATTAAAGTTTGATTAGCTAAATGCACTCTAAAATAGCGCCTGAAGCTAGCATCTGCCGATGCTGTTGTTAGCTTGAAGTCTGAATCTGGTAAGGTCTTGCTTAACCAAGCGTTGAGTTGTTGTTGTCTATCATCCACAGCTATCTATCCAATGTTATATAATGTTGCTTTATCGCGCTTTGTCCTATAAAAATACAAAGAGCATTAAAGGGGCAAAACGATTTATTGATTGCCAAAAAGTCCAATTTATGAGATTTTATCACTGATAAAATAAAACCGTCTGCCTATATACTCGTGCCTTACATTCCAACTCTATTCAATGTGTTAACTTCATGCTAAAAAGCCGTTTTTTAAGTGGCTTAACCGCTGCTTTGTTACTTTGCAGCTTACGCTCGCATGCCGAAAGTGAAGTGATTCCTGTTGAATCTTCAACTATAGGCGACACACTTGGTTTAGCTGACACGTCTGATGAAGCGAATGCTGTAAAGGCAAATGCAGATGCGCTTGTCATTGAAGGCGATAAACTAGAGCTACATCTTGATAGAGAGATGCGGGCGATTGGTAACGCTAAAATCAGCCGTGGCAAACAAAATATCACTGGCGACTTAATAGATTACAACGTCCAAAATGATGAGTTGCATGTCACTGGCAATGCCAGCATCAATGTCGGCAGCGCTCAACTTACCGGACCTGAGCTACACATGCACTTATCAGAAAGCATAGGCGAAATTAAAGACGCCTCAATCAGCATTATTGAAGATACCGAAAATGCAGATGCTAAGAAAATCCAAACTAACGTTAAAAGTTCTGAAAAATTCTCTAAAAGCTTAGGCAACTTGCAAAGCCAGCAAATTGGTGGAACAAGCACATACTCATTGGCAACAGAAGTGTCTGATGGCAATCAGTCGCAAGGCAATTCAGATGAAAACTCCTCACCTCGCTCATCGAACGCACGCGGTGATGCAAAAGCTATTATTTTTGAAGGCCAAGATAGAAAAACACTGAAAGATGCGCGCTACACTACTTGCGATGCTGGTGTAGATGACTGGTATATCAAAGCCAAAGAATTAAACCTGAATGACTACAGTAAGACTGGTGTAGCCAAAAATGCTTATATTGAGTTTAAAGGCGTACCGCTAATTTACACGCCATGGATTAGCTTCTCATTTAACAATCAACGTAAAAGTGGGTTACTTGCACCAACTTACGGCACCACGACTAAAAGTGGCCTTGAGTTAACGGTGCCTTTCTATTGGAACATTTCACCCAATATGGATGCAACACTTGCAACACGCGTTTTGAGTAAGCGCGGCGTACAACTACAAGGTGAGTTTAGATATTTGGAAGATAGTTTTTCGGGTATTGATGACCTTGAGTACCTACCAAGTGATGACCAAACTGGCCAGAATCGATATTACGTAAACCTAAAACACCAACAGAATTTGGGCAAAGGCTGGTCTGCTGGCTATAGCCTAGAAAAAGTTTCTGACAATGAGTATTTTGCAGACTTATCAACACGTATTGTCACAACCAGCCGCGTTACTTTGCCACAGCAATTTAATGTAGATTACGCTGACGACACATGGAATTTTAATGCCCTTGCACAAAAATTTCAGACTTTAGATAACTTATCCTACCCGTACGAACGGTTGCCGCAATTAACATTGAATGGCAACAAAGACTATGGTAATTTTAATGCTAATTTGTATACACAGCTAGTTGCCTTCGATACCAATAAGAATGCGCCAGCCAAAGTCACAGGCTCCCGCTTTACAATATATCCAAGCATTAGCTTACCGATGAATCAAACCTATGGTTACATTACGCCTAAAATTGGTATTCACCATACGAGTTATAGCCTGAATAACGATCCAAATAACAACAGCTCGCTAGAGCGTACATTGCCTATCGCCAGTATAGATGGCGGTTTATTTTTTGATCGCGACTTCAAAATTGCAAGCCGTAACTACACGCAAACAATAGAGCCGAGAATGTTTTACGTGTACATTCCAAAAGCCAAGCAATCTGACATTCCAATTTTCGACACCAGTGACACCGACTTGAACTTTAGCTCTTTGTTTAGTGAAAACCAGTATACTGGCAACGACCGTATTAACAATGCCAATCAATTAAGCCTTGCCTTAACCTCACGCTTGATTGAGTCTGATACTGGCATACAGCGCTTAACAGCGTCTATTGGTCAACGTTATTACTTTGCCGATCAAACCGTATCACTACCTGATGCCACTTTACGCAAAAGTAATAGCTCCGACATTATTGCGGGGCTTAGCTCATATCTAAAAACCAGTTGGAATGTCGATGCCTTTTGGCAATACAACACCGACGACTCCAGATCGGTTCGCACCACAGTTTCTAGTCACTATGCCCCTGAACCTGGTAAAGCACTTAACTTAAGCTATAGTTACAGGCGCGATACTCCAGGTGCTTTAACGAGTACAGGTTTAGACCAGTTTGACTTATCAGGTCAGTGGCCTTTAGGCAAAGGCTGGTACGGCGTTGGCCGCATCAACTACTCACTACGTGAAAGCAGTATCATCGAAACACTGGCTGGCTTAGAGTATGATGCAGGCTGCTGGCAGACAAGAACTGTTATTCAGCGTGTAAGCACGGCAACCGCTAACGCGAACTATGCATTCTTCTTTCAACTTGAACTCGGCGGGCTAGCCTCAATTGGCGCCAACCCTTTATCAGTCATCAAACGCAACATTCCAGGCTATGTGAATACAGGTCTTATTCCTGACACCTATCAACAACCTTATTACGAGTAACTATTTTGCGCACCTTGATTAAACATATAGTGATTAAACATTCAGCCATTAAACATGCAATTCAATTTATATTGCTTGCTAGCGTACTTTTTATCGGCAATCAATTTAATGCCCAAGCGGCAGATATTGTTAAGTTAGATCGTATTGTCGCAATCGTCGATCAAACGGTGATTACTGAGCAAGAGCTGGAAAGCCGCATTGCCACTGTCACTGCACAATTTAAAAAACAAGGCACGGAATTACCTGAAGAAAGCGTCTTACGTAAACAAATCTTAGAACGCTTAATTACAGACACCTTGCAAATTCAGTATGCAGCACAAATTGGCCTTAAAGTTGATGACAATCAATTAGATAAAACTGTTGAAAGAATTGCTGACCAAAACAACTTAACACTGACTGAGTTTAGTGAGGCGTTAGCCAAAGACGGTATCAGCATGCGTAAATTTAGAGCAGATATTCGCAATGAAATTACAGTTGCAAGGTTGAGAGAACGTGAAGTTGACGGCCGCGTGAACGTAAGCGAATCTGAAATTGACAACTATTTAACTTCACAAGCCTCGCTTAACGAAAATACTGATGAATTTGAAATCTCACACATTTTGATTCGCACGCCTGAAGAGGGCGCGACAGAAGATATTCAAAAAGCAAAAGCAAAAGTCGATGAGGCTCTGAGCCAACTAAATTCTGGCGTCAGCTTTGCTAAAGTATCTGCAAGTTTTTCTGATGCGCCAAACGCCTTAGAAGGAGGTAGTTTGGGCTGGAAAAAAGGTTCGCAAATGCCCGCATTGTTCTTAGATGCATTAAAAAACATGCAAGCAGGTGAAGTTTCAGCGCCACTACGCAGCCCAAATGGCTTCCATTTACTCAAACTTACCAATAAACGTGGCGGCAACTCTCCACTAGTCATTCAGCAAACCCATGCGCGCCATATTTTAATCAAGATTACCGAGGTGATGTCTGACAAAGAGGCTGAAACCAAAATTGATGCCATTAAAGAGCGTCTTGATAACGGCGAGAAATTTGAAGTATTGGCCCGCCAATTTTCAGAAGATTCCACAGCATCAAATGGCGGTGATTTAAACTGGGTAAATCCCGGTGACACAGTCCCTCCTTTTGAGAATGCCATGAACGCACTTAAAGATGGGCAAATCAGCGCACCAGTGCGTAGTCAGTTTGGCTGGCACATCATTCAAGTGATGGAGCGCCGCTCGCAAGACATGAGTAAGGAATCTGCTCGCTTGAAAGCCCGTCAAGAAATTCGCGCACGTAAAGCAGATGAAGCTTATCAAGACTGGATCCGTGAGTTGCGCGACCGTGCTTACGTTGAGCTTAGGCTTGAAGATAAGTTTTAAGCTACATAATCTTTCCGCTTAGTTTAACGTGACAAAATCACTTCCACGCATTGCAATCACTGCCGGCGAACCCGCTGGCATAGGCGCGGATCTATGCGTATTGTTAGCACATCAACCGCTTAACGCCGAAGTTGTCATCATTGCGGATGCCAACATGCTGCAAGCACGAGCTAAAGCACTTGATGTCAGTATTCAAATCCAAGAATACTCTGCAAAATCGCATACAGCACATCTCGGCAATGGATCTATTACTGTGTTACATCAAGCCATCAACCAACCTGCTGTGGCAGGACAATTAGATGCGCGCAATAGCCAATATGTACTGGAAACGCTAAAAACTGCGGCACTAGGATGTGTAAACCAAGCGTTTGATGCAATGGTCACTGCGCCCGTACATAAAGGCATTATCAATGATGCCGGCATTGCATTTAGCGGTCACACTGAATTTTTAGCAGAGCTGACCAATACACCACAAGTCGTCATGATGCTGGTAGGTAGCGGCTTACGCGTTGCACTTGCCACCACGCACTTGGCGCTTAAAGATGTGCCCGCCGCCATTACTAAAAGTAGTTTAGAAGCCACTATTCGAATTTTGCATCACGATTTAGTCAATAAATTTGGCTTGAAGAATCCACGCATTTTAGTGGCTGGTTTAAATCCGCATGCAGGTGAAGATGGCTATTTAGGTCGTGAAGAAATCGACATCATTAATCCTGTGCTTGAAAAGCTACGCACTGAAGGCATGCAATTGATAGGCGCACTTCCTGCAGACACCTTATTCGCAAAACATCATCTAAGCAAAGCCGATGCTGTGCTTGCTATGTACCACGACCAAGGCTTACCAGTACTTAAGCATGCCAGTTTTGGTGAAGGCGTCAACGTAACATTGGGCTTGCCCATTATCCGCACCTCGGTTGACCATGGCACAGCGCTAGATTTAGCGGGAACAGGCAACATTGAAATAGGCAGCATGCTAGCCGCTATTGAATTAGCAATCACGCTAGCCCACAATAAATTAATCAGTTAAATCTAAAAATTAAGTCCATCAATGAAACACATCGCAAAAAAACGCTTCGGCCAAAATTTTCTTACCGACCAAGGCGTTATTTCTAGCTTAGTAGATGCTATATCACCTAAAGCAGATGATCTGATGGTGGAAATTGGTCCAGGCTTAGGAGCGCTAACTAAGCCATTATTACAAAGATTAAAACTTCTACACGTAGTAGAAGTAGATCGCGACATCATCGCTTGGATGCAGGCAGAATATGGCAAGCGAGCTTACGCCAGTAGCGCGATTAGCATTCACAATGCTGATGCGCTCAAGTTCGACTTTAAAAGTCTAGGCGATAATCTACGAGTGACTGGCAACCTGCCCTACAACATTTCAACGCCAATCTTATTTCACCTGCTCGACAATGTAAGCGCCATTACCGATATGCACTTTATGCTACAGAAAGAAG
The DNA here is from genome assembly GCF_000093025.1 of Methylotenera versatilis 301. Classification (GTDB taxonomy): domain Bacteria; phylum Pseudomonadota; class Gammaproteobacteria; order Burkholderiales; family Methylophilaceae; genus Methylotenera; species Methylotenera versatilis. The sequence continues at coordinate 650,114 of NC_014207.1, read as the reverse complement.
TGGTAGAACGCATGGTAGCCTCGCCCTCAACGGCGGCGTACGGCAGGCTTAGCGTAATGCTGCAATATCGCTTACAAATGGATTATTTAATCACCGTACCGCCAGAAGCTTTTGAACCCGCACCAAAAGTAGAGTCGGCCTTTGTGCGCTGCGTACCGCATGCTGTACTGCCTTTCGTAGCTAAAGATGAAGCCATCTTCGCTAAAGTAGTGTTAGCCGCCTTCGGGCAGCGCCGCAAAACCTTACGCAATACGCTGAAAGAACTACTAAATGACGAAGGTTTTACCGCACTTAATATTGACTCACAACAGCGTGCAGAAAATTTAGCCGTTTCAGATTTTGTCGCTATTGCAAATTATCTTAGCTGATATAATTTAGCCAAATAAAATTTAAATAAACTTAACTATTCATTGGGGGAAATTTTGCGAATTATTCTTTTAGGCGCACCTGGCGCAGGCAAAGGCACACAAGCCACCTTTATTAAACAACACTTTAACATTCCGCAAATTTCAACTGGCGACATGCTACGCGCAGCAGTTAAAGCAGGCACGCCATTGGGTTTAGAAGCAAAAAGCTTTATGGATAGCGGCGGTTTAGTACCAGATGCAGTGATTATCGGCATGGTCAACGAGCGTATTAAAGAAGCAGATTGTGCAAACGGCTTCTTATTCGATGGCTTTCCACGCACTATTCCACAAGCTGAAGCCATGAAAAACGCAGGCGTAGCGATTGATTACGTAGTAGAAATCGACGTACCAGACAGCGCAATTATGGAACGCATGACAGGCCGTCGCAGCCACCCAGCCAGCGGCCGCACCTACCACGTAAAATTTAACCCACCAAAAGTTGAAGGCAAAGACGACATCACAGGCGAAGACCTAGTACAACGCGCAGACGAAGCACCAGATGTAGTCAATAAACGCCTAGTTGAATACCACGACCAAACTGAACCATTAGTTGAATACTACGGCAGCTGGGCAAAAAGCGGCGCTGTTGGTGCACCAAAACACGTAAAAATAAATGGCTTAGGCGAACTTGAAACGATCAAAGCTAATATTTTTGCGGCTTTGAAATAACGCTCACTTAACTCAAATGGTGTGTAAATAAATTCAATTTGCACACCATAAGTCCTGATTATATAAATTTCTGGCATATCCCCTGCATTACAATCCCCTGCTGTCGCGCCGAGTAGCGCAGGCTTAATGGGAGATTTCGGCAATCGGCTGTTTGAGCGAAGCGAGTTTCCGATTGCCGCCCATTAAGACGAGCAACGCAGGGCATAAGCGACAGGGGGTAGCCTTTTCTTTGGTTACTTTCTTTTGGCTAAGCAAAAGAAAGTAACTCGTGTGTCGCGCGAAAGCGACAAATAACCAATACTCAAATATCTAAAATTCAAAGTCACTAGATTCCGACTTTCGTCGGAATGACGGTCTGTTAGAAACATAACACCACATCACACCCTGAATGACGCGCCCCCTGCTTAGAGGTATAATCGTTAAATCTAAAATTAACCTTTAAGCCTCGCACATGCAACAGCAATATCCTTTCAAAGAAGTCGAACAATCTGCCCAAACTTATTGGGAAGCCAACCAAACCTTCGCCGCAACAGAGCAATCAGATAAACCAAAATACTACTGTTTATCCATGTTTCCCTACCCAAGCGGACGCCTACATATGGGTCATGTGCGCAACTACACGATTGGTGACGTATTGAGCCGTTTTCACAAAATGAAAGGCTTTAACGTGATGCAGCCAATGGGTTGGGACGCGTTTGGCTTACCTGCTGAAAATGCTGCGATTAAAAATAATACGGCGCCGGCAAAATGGACGTATGAAAACATAGAGCACATGAAATCCCAATTAAAGCAGTTGGGGTTAGGTGTAGATTGGAACCGTGAAATCGCCACTTGTAAGCCTGAATATTACAAATGGGAGCAATGGCTATTCACTGAGCTTTTCAAAAAAGGTCTAATCTACAAAAAAACATCAACTGTGAATTGGGATCCAGTGGATGGCACTGTATTGGCGAATGAGCAAGTGATTGATGGTCGCGGCTGGCGCAGTGGCGCAATGGTTGAGAAGCGCGATATTCCACAATACTTTATGAAAATCACGGCTTATGCTGAAGAACTATTAAACGACTTAGATAAGCTTGATGGCTGGCCTGAGCAAGTTAAAACCATGCAACGCAACTGGATAGGCAAAAGCTTTGGTTGCGAGGTTGAGTTTCCGATTGTTGGTCAAGATGGTAATTTAAAAGTTTATACGACCCGTCCAGATACCTTGATGGGCGCAACCTACGTGGCGGTTGCGGCTGAACATGTTTTAGCAACACAAGCTGCGCAAAACAACCGTGCTTTAGGGGACTTTATCGCGGAGTGTAAACGCGGCAGCGTCGCAGAAGCAGATGTTGCAACGGCTGAGAAAAAAGGGATGGCAACTGGTTTGTTTGTCACTCATCCGTTGAATGGCGAGCAGTTACCAGTTTGGGTGGCTAACTATGTTTTAGCTAGTTATGGTGAAGGTGCTGTAATGGCTGTACCTGCGCATGATGAACGTGATTTTGAGTTTGCTATCAAATACAAGCTTTCCATAAAACCAATATATGAAAACACTGTTTGGCGAACTAGAGAAAAATCAAGACCTCTTGAAGACTATGCGTATTATGAGTTTGACGTAAGTAAATGGAAAGATTGGTACTCAGAAAAAAATGAAGTTATTACAATAAACTCTGAAAAATATAGCGACCTATTGCCTGACGAAGCATTTGATGCGATCTCAGCAGATTTAGATAAAGTTAATCTAGGTAAACGCCGCACACAATTCCGCCTCCGCGATTGGGGCGTTTCACGCCAACGTTATTGGGGTTGTCCTATTCCTATCATTCACTGTGAAAAATGCGGTGAAGTGCCAGTGCCTGCTGAACAATTGCCAGTGGTATTACCAGAAGATGTAGTGATGGATGGTGTAGGCTCTCCTATCAAAAAAGACCCGAGCTTTTACGAAACAACTTGCCCAACGTGTAACGGCAAAGCAACACGTGAAACAGATACTTTAGATACATTTTTTGAATCTTCATGGTATTTCGCGCGCTATGCGAGCTTTGACAGCAAAACTGCAATGGCAGACGAACGTGCGAACTATTGGTTGCCTGTAGACCAATATGTAGGCGGCATTGAGCATGCTATTCTACATTTACTCTATGCACGTTTCTTCAACAAGCTGATGCGTGATGTGGGTTTAATTAAAAATGATGAGCCTTTCATCAATTTGCTTACACAAGGAATGGTGCTGAAAGAAGGCACAAAAATGAGTAAATCTAAAGGCAATACAGTTGACCCGCAAGAGTTGATTGATACTTACGGCGCGGATACCGCACGTTTATTCATGATGTTTGCTGCGCCGCCAGAACAAAGTTTAGAGTGGGCTGATAGTGGCGTGGAAGGTGCAAATCGCTTTTTACGCAGACTGTGGAAAGCATCATATGACCATCTTGAATTAGGTCAGATTGCCGCTTACACGACAGGTGATTTAACTGCCGAGCTTAAAGCAATCCGCTTGCAATTGCACAGCACCATTGAAAAAGTGGCAGATGATTACGGTCGCCGCCATAGCTTTAACACGGCGATTTCATCTGTCATGGAAATGATGAATGCCTTAGCAAAACTTGAAGGCAGCGACGAAATCACCCGTAGCGTGCGCCAAGAGGTATTGCAGAATGTCGCGTTACTTTTATCGCCTATCGTGCCGCATATTTGTCAAGCGATTTGGGCAGAGTTATGCCCACAAAGTCATATTTTGGATGCTGGCTGGCCGGTGGCAGATCAATCTGCCATGGTGCAAGATAGCGTAGAATACGTGATTCAAGTGAACGGTAAGTTGCGTGGAAGTATTAGCGTAGCAAAAACTGAAACAAAAGAAGCACTAGAAAAACTAGCATTGCAGCAACCTTTTGTGCAAAAATTCATTGAAGAAAATATGTCCGTTCGCAAAGTGATTGTCGTACCAAATAAACTCATTAACGTGGTTGTGGGGTAAGTTATGCAAAGCATCGTACGCCGTATCAGTGTTGTATTTTTACTTGCATTAGCCCTCTCAGCCTGCGGATATCAGCTGCGCGGCGTGGCAGATCTATCTTTCAAAAATCTTTATATTCAAGGTGCGCCACTAAGCATTTCGAAAGATTTGAAAAAATCTCTAAAAACCAACGGCATTCAAGTAGTGAAAAATGAGGAGCAAGCTGACTTGCTACTTGAATTATTGAGTGAAGCCAATGAAAAACGGATTCTGTCCTTGAGCGGAACGGGTGTGGTGCGTGAGTACGAATTGAACTATCGTGCCAGCTTTAGAACTCGTGCGCCGGCTAGCCCTACTTGGAGCGCCCCACAAACCGTGCAAACACGTCGCAGCTTTTCATATAACGATACCGACTTACTTGGAAAAGGCGATGAAGAGGCCATGTTAAATCTTGATATGCACAAAGATGCGGTGCGCGAATTGATGCGTCGATTAACTGCCATTAAACCTGCGGCAGAGTAGCTACTTCACATGCAATTAGCATTAGCGCAACTAGAAAAGCACCTCACACAAAGCTTAAAGCCGCTTTATATCTTAGTGGGCGATGAGCCGCTTGCGCAGCGTGAAAGCCTAGATGCGATTAGAGCCGCCGCACGTGCGCAAGGTTATGATGAGCGCACCACATTAACGGTTGAGCGCTACTTTAATTGGCAGCAAATTCAATCTTACGGGCAATCTATCTCGCTATTTGCAAGCCAGCGTTTATTAGAAATCAACATCCCTTCTGGCAAACCTGGTGTAGATGGTGGTAAAGCACTGCAAGCTTTAGCTGCCAAAGCGATTCCCGATACTTGTGTGGTGATTATTCTGCCAAAATTAGAGCGTGATGCGGCCAATAGTGCATGGTTTAGCGCTTTAGAGAAAAATGCTATCACCATACAGCTGAATGAAGTCGATGCTGCCAATCTACCCAAATGGATTGCTAGCAGGCTCGCGCTTCAAGGTCAGCATACAAGCCAACAAACATTGGAGTTTTTAGCACATCAGGTTGAAGGTAACTTGTTGGCAGCTAATCAAGAAGTGCAAAAATTAGGCTTGCTCTACCCGCAAGGTGAATTAAGCGATGCCACCGTGCGCGAAGCTGTACTGAATGTTTCACGATACGATGCGTTTCAATTAGGTGAAGCTGTGCTGGCGGGGGATGCGGCAAGAACTGTGCGCATATTGCAAGGTCTACAAGATGAGGGCGAAAATGCTGTAGCCGTGATGAGCCCCCTAATGTGGGTGTTACGTCCTTTGGTACGTATCAAGCAAGCTGAAATGCGTGGTGAAAATATCATGAATGCGATGACGAATGCGCGGATTTATGGTGAGAAACAAGCTTTAGTGAAACGCGCCTTGGCTAGATTAAATCTCAAACAACTAGAAGCCGCGCTGCAAAAACTGGCCGATATTGATAAAACGGCCAAAGGCGTGATGCTGGGTGATGCTTGGCTGGAAATCTCCAGATTGTGTTTTGGCTTAGCTAGAGTTGGTTCAAATAAAACAAGATCATAGCGAAATGAAGAAAATACTTTTAGCGTTACTATTTACCTGTTCAACAAATGTGTTCGCCACAATGATCGCCCCATCGACTCAACAAGAGATTCAATATCTGCTCAAAGCATTAGAAAGTTCAGACTGCAAATTTAATCGGAACGGCAGCTGGTATGGGGCAACGGAAGCGAGTGCGCATTTACAAAAGAAATATAAATACCTTGCCGATCACAATTACATCAGCACAACAGAGAGTTTTATTGACATTGGTGCTTCAAAAAGTAGTGCCAGTGGTAAGGCGTATGAGGTAAAGTGTGGGGATAGTAAACCTGTGGAAAGTAAACAATGGTTTATCAACACACTAAAAACTTACCGTACAGAAAAACATGACTAATAATATTCAAGAATATATGCAAAATATGGGTGTTGAGGCTCGCAAAGCTTCGCGCTTAATGGCAAGCGCCGACACCAATGTTAAAAATCTGGCACTTACACATATTGCCAAAGCAATCTTGCGTGAAAAAACAGCCCTGCTCGCTGCTAACAAGCTCGATTTAGATGCAGCCCGTGCCAATGGCTTAGATGATGCCATGCTGGACAGACTCACCATCACTGAGAAATCTATCAACACTATGGTAGAAGGCTTAAACCAAATCGCCAGCTTGGCGGATCCAATTGGTGAAATGACTGATTTCAAATATCGCCCAAGCGGAATTCAAATCGGCAAAATGCGTGTGCCACTTGGCGTGATTGGCATTATTTACGAAGCGCGTCCAAATGTGACGGTAGATGCTGCGGGGCTTTGCATTAAATCTGGCAATGCAGCAATTTTACGTGGTGGCTCTGAAGCGATTCATTGCAATCAAGCATTAGCTAAATTAGTGCATGAAGGCTTGGCTGCTGCCGGCTTACCTACCTCTGCTGTGCAAGTTGTCAAGACGACCGACCGCGCTGCAGTGGGCGAATTAATTACCATGAAGCAATACGTAGACGTGATTGTGCCACGTGGCGGCAAAGGCTTGATTGAGCGTATTTCTAACGATGCGCGCATCCCAGTCATTAAACATTTAGATGGCAACTGCCATGTTTACGTAGATGATGATGCCGATTTTGATAAAGCATTACGCATTCTAGAAAACAGCAAAACTCAGCGTTTAGGCACTTGCAACACTGCGGAGTCATTATTAGTGGCCCGTTCAGTCGCCAAAGAGATGTTGCCAAAACTGGCTGACATGTTGATTTCACACGGTGTTGAGATTCGCGGTTGTGCGGAGACATTAGCACTCGTGCCACAAGCAAAAGCAGCGACTGAAGAAGACTATTACACTGAATATTTAGCGGCGATTATTTCCTGCAAAGTAGTCGATGGATTAGATGAAGCGATTGCGCACATCAACCAGCATTCAAGCCAACATACTGAAGTGATCGTAACCGAAAACTACACCAAAGCGCGTCGCTTCTTGCGTGAGGTCGATTCTAGCAGCGTGATAGTAAATGCCTCTACTCGCTTTGCAGATGGTTTTGAATATGGTCTGGGTGCTGAAATAGGCATTTCTACAGATAAACTGCACGCACGCGGCCCTGTTGGTTTAGACGGATTAACTTCGCTTAAATATGTTGTTCTAGGCGACGGTCACGTAAGAGCTTAAAAGGTCTAAAAGTGCAAACGATAGGCTTGCTGGGCGGCACGTTTAATCCCATTCACTTTGGGCATTTGCGCATGGCGCAAGAACTGGCTGACTCACTCAGTTTGAGCGCAGTTAAATTCATCCCTTCTGCTAATCCACCACACAAGCCACCGCCACAAGTTTCTTCTGAACACCGTTCGGCCATGGTGCAATTGGCGATTACTGGTAATTCACAATTTCAGTTTGACGGTCGTGAGCTAAGTAGGGCTGGCGCTTCATACACGGTAGAGACTTTAGAAAGTTTGCGCGACGAATTTGGTGATAGTGCAAGTTTGATATTAATCATGGGTAGCGATGCATTCACTAAACTCAATACATGGCATCGCTGGCAAGAGCTTATCCAGCTGTGCCACATTGCCTTGGTGCAAAGACCTGCGTCTACCAATAAAGAGTCGCTAACAAAAGAGTTAGAAACCTTTTTACACAATCATTACACAGAACATGTGGAAGACTTGCATGAAAGTAGCGCAGGCCTGATTACGATGCAAGCCATCACCCCCCTGGAAATATCTTCAACGGCTATTCGACAAGCTTTACAACTTAAGCATTCTGCCCGTTATTTAATGCCAGAGAACGTGCTAGATTATATTGCTGCTAAGCAGCTGTTTAGCGCGGTTTCAGCTTAATCATATTTTACCTCTAGCCCGATAAACACTATTAACGCACTGACATTTTTCCGCTATGCTTCTAATAGTATTTAAAAAACTATCATATCAAACGGATACGCTCATGTTGAACCCGCCACACGCTAAAAGCTTAACTTTAATGTTAGTGACAGCTATCAGCTTGCTCATCACGGCTTGTGGCACCAACCCAGTGACACATAAGAAAGAGTTTCAGCTGGTTTCAGAATCGCAGGAAATCTCGATGGGCACGCATAACTACGGTCCTGCAAGGCAATCTCAAGGCGGCGACTATGTGATAGATCCAGAACTGACCGCTTATGTGCAAAGTGTTGGTAATAAACTTGCCGCGGTTTCTGACCGTAAATTGCCATACGAATATACGGTATTGAATGACTCCGTACCCAACGCCTGGGCGATGCCTGGAGGTAAAATCGCCTTTAATCGCGGCTTGCTGTATGAGTTAAACAGCGAGGCTGAACTCGCTGCCGTCATGGGGCACGAAATGGTGCATGCCGCAGCACGTCACGGCGCCAAAAGCATGGAGCGCGGCATATTCATGCAAGGTGCGATGATTGCCGTTGGCATAGGAACACAAAATAGCGATTACGCTAACTTGATTGTAGGCGGTGCTCAGGTTGGCGCGCAACTAGCCACAAGTAAATATGGGCGCGATGCCGAAAGCGAGGCGGATTTATACGGCATGCAATATATGAAAAAAGCTGGTTACGACCCAACCGCTGCCGTGACATTGCAAGAGACTTTCGTAAAATTAAGCGCTGGGCGGCAGAGTAACTTTATCGACGGTTTATTCGCAAGCCACCCTCCTTCCGACGCTCGTGTAGCAGCAAATAAAGTCACTCTCGCTCAAATAGGTGCGGGTGGCGATTGGGGTAGAGAAATCTACGCACAAAAAGTAGCTAAGTTGAAATCAACGCAAGCAGCTTATAAAGCTTACGATGAAGGTGTAAAAGCGCTTGCTGCAAAAGATACGGCAAAAGCCACCACACTGGCTAAACAAGCGATTGCTGGTGAACCTCGCGAGGCGCGTTTTCAGGAGTTGCTAGGCGATATTGCCTTATCTCAAAAGAAACCTGCCGAAGCGCTAACTTACTACAACAAAGCCATTCAGATGCAACCCGGTTACTTTAAACCACATGTGCAAGGTGGTATTGCATTGTACGACCTGGGGCGTAAAGCCGAGGCTGAACAATACCTCGCAAAAAGCAACACATTATTGCCAACGGCACCTAGCCATTTTCTGCTGGGTAAAATGGCAGAAGAGCGCGGTGACATGCAAGGCGCACTTAAAAATTATGCAGTCGCGGCAGACTCAAACTCTGAAATTGGCAAACAATCTAGTGCGGAATACGTTCGTTTAGATTTACCTCAGCACCCAGCAAAATATCTACAAGCCGCACCGCAGGCGGATAACTTCGGCAATTTATATGCTGTAGTGGCTAATCCAACGCCGTTAGCCGTTAACCGCGTACAGGTCAGGGTGGTTCAATATGACGCAAAAACTGGCCGCGCAATTGCTCAAAGCCAGCCTATGTTGATTAGCGGTGGTATTGCGTCAAATAAGCGAGGACAAGTGGCGGTGAATGGGGTGAGGATTGCAACTCAGCAAGAGTTACAGCTTTATAAAGTTGTGATTGAGGCTGCAGAACTAGCTAAATAATTAAAAGTTACTTGCTGTAATACTTAATGCGCCCTGCCAACGAACTACACTTAAACACGGTGCACTAACGCGTTGTCGCAAGCTACTTAAGTTTTCATCAAACATCGCAAAGTTAGGTTCTATCTTGTTGGCAATCCAGCCAGTCAATTTCAAACCGCGTGCTTGAATTGCCTCCACAGTTAGAAGCGCGTGGTTAATGCAACCTAGGCGCATACCCACAACCAGTATCACTGGAATATTTAATAGCACCGCTAAATCAGCCAATGTTTGTGCTTTATTGAGAGGCACACAGAAGCCACCAGCGCCTTCAACAACAACCACATCAGCCAATCTCGCTAACTTCGTATAAGCTTCTTGAATGACGCCTAAATCGATTTTAACGCCAGCTTGTTCTGCGGCAATATGCGGTGCAATTGCAGGTACGAAACGATATGGATTGATTAAACCTAGGTCTGCGTTGATATTGCTTGCTGAGATTAAAGCTGTGACATCTTCGTTAATCAACTCGTTCTTTTCATTCAACTCACAGCCTGAGGCCACAGGTTTCATACCTATGGTTTTTAAACCCTGCGCCGCAAAGTGTTGCACCAGAGCGCTTGCCACATAGGTTTTACCTACATTGGTATCCGTGCCGATGACAAAGTAAGATTGCGCCATATTGGTATTCTGCAGGTCTATTTATTTCTAGGTCTAAACGTGACTGGCGAAACGCCATCGTCAAACTTCGGCTGATCCTGTCCACGCCAAGCATGTCCGTAAACCACTTCAAATGTCGCAGGTAGTTTGCCATCCACACGAAATTGTTCATAATTGGCTTCTAAGTTTTGCAAGAAGCCGCGACCGAGCAAACCACGCGCACGACCATCAGTAGCATTATGTGCGCCTATGCTTTTTAAGTCGCGCATAACGCTTTTAACATCATCGTAAGTAAGCGTGAATCGCTCCACATCTAGCACTGGTGCACTGAAACCTGCGCGCACCATCGCATCACCAATATCATGCATATCAAGAAACCTGCTCACACTGGTCGTGCCATTGTGCCCGCTGGTGGCAACACGCAGCTCTTTGAGTGTATCGGGGCCAAAGGTGCTAAACATCAGCAAACTTTCTGGCTGCAACACACGGTGAAACTCTTGCAGAGCCGCATCTAAATCATTACACCATTGAATCGCCAAGTTTGACCAGACTAAGCCAACACTTGCATTCGCCAAAGGTAGCGACTCAATATCGGCACACAACAAATTCTGTTTAGCGCCGCCGAGCAAGTTTTTCACTTGCCCGATTAAGCCATTATTGGGATTGGTACTGCGGGTTTTTTGCAGCATGGGTAACGCAAAATCCAATGAAATCACTTGCGACTTTACGAAGCGTTTTTGCAAAGCGTGGCTAGCTAAACCTGTGCCACAACCCGCGTCTAATATGGTTTGTGGATTTAATTTAACTAAATCTAAGCGGCTGAGCATTTCTTCGCGCACTTGCTTTTGCAAGATTGCGGCAGCGTCATAAGTATCGGCAGCACGGCCGAATGAAGCGCGCGCGCGCGCTTTATCAATGTGGTAACTATCGGTCAATTTAGCTTCCATATTGTTAAGCGCTTGCAGGTTCTAAGAATTGAACAACGGCATCCACAAACTGCTCTTGGTGCGACAGGAAAGGCGCATGCGAAGCGCCAGAAATCACGCGTAAATAACCCACAGGCAAATTCTGCATCATCCAATGTGCAGCTTGCACAGGCGCGAGCGTATCTCTATCACCATGAATTAACAGTGTTGGCTTTCTGAGACGATCAACTTCTGCACGTAAATCTGTCTCGAGTAAAATACCCAAAGCGCGCTGTAAAGTTTGAGTGGTTGGCGCGGGGCGTTCTTCAAGCTTTCTACGTAGCAATCTTACTGTTAATCTTGCGCTTTTATCACCCATACATTGCAGCGTTAAAAACTGCGTGAGTGTTTTGTGATAATCCGCATCCATACTCACGGCGAAGCTCTCAAACACTTCAGGTGCAATACCTGAAGTCCATTTAGCTTGCGTCATAAACTCTTCTTTATTCACAAAACATGGCGTAGAACCAACCAATACCAATCTGCGAACCGCATCAGGCTGATCTATTGCAATGCGCATGGCGACTTGCCCGCCCCACGACCAGCCAATCACATCGGCATTCGCTGGCAGCATCTCGGCCACTTTTTCTGCAATGATATGCAAGTGGTATGGCTCCGTCGGACGGCTTAGACCCATCCCTGGCAAATCCACAATATGCAGCGTAAATGATTTACTCAAACTTTTTATGATGGGCTGCCACACCGCACCACTCATGCCCCAGCCGTGCAGTAGCACTAGGTTTGGGCCACTGCCTGTGGTTTCCATATAGATGTTCGCGGGAACAATATTCATAGCGCTTGCTCTGCCTGCTGGATGGCTGAAATCAGTTGTTTGATATCATCTAGCGAGTGAGCAGCCGATAACGAAATACGCAATCTAGCTGTACCCACTGGCACTGTGGGTGGACGAATTGCCGGCACTAATATGCCTTGACCTTGCAAATACTCACTTAATGCCAGCGCTTCAAGATTATCACCTACAACTAAAGGTTGTACGGACGTTTCAGATGGCATCAACTGCCATCTTTTACATTGCAGATTTTCTTTAAAATAGCTAATCAAGCTGCGTAAATGCGTACGTAAATCATCACCCTGCTCAATTAAGCTGACCGAGGCTGATAGTGTGGCAGAAAGCGCTGGTGGCGCAGGCGTTGAGTAGACATAGCTTTTGGCAGTTTGAATCAGGTAATCAATCACCACACTTTCACCCGCCACAAAAGAGCCTGCCACACCCGCAGCCTTGCCTAAGGTTGCCATCATAATGATGCGTGGCGACTTTAACTTGAGGTGATTCAACGAGCCTTGACCATGTTCTCCCAACACACCAAAGCCGTGTGCATCATCAATGTATAAATAAGCATCGTACTTTTCGCAAAGTGCTAAATATTCAGCCAATGGCGCAATGTCACCATCCATACTAAATACCGCATCAACGGCAATCAGTTTATGCCGCGCTGTACTGGCTTTAAGTAGGTTTTCAAGCGCCACCACATCGTTATGCGCGAAACGGTTGAACTCGGCTAGCGAATAATAGCCGCCATCATTTAAACACGCATGATTTAATTTATCCGCAAAAATCGCATCTCCGCGCCCTACTAATGCACCTAATGCGCCGATATTCGCCATATAGCCTGCAGAAAATAACAATGCTGCTGGCATATTCACAAACTTGGCCAGCTGCTTCTCCAAGTCATCATGATAACGATGATGACCTGTCACAAGCCCAGAAGCACCACTACCGACACCTGAATCGCCAGCCGCTTTTTGCATCGCGGCGATAAGTGTTGGGTGGTTCGCTAAGCCCAAATAATCATTACTGCAGAATGATAAGTAAGGCTTATTATTCGCAACGATATGCTCTGCCTGCGGAGAGTCGAGCAAACGCCTTTGGCGAAGCAAACCCTCCGCTTTGCGTTTATCTAACGCGAGTTGTAAAGAAGCCAGCATGTTAGACATTCACCCTAGATTTTATTGATGCCTAATTTTTCGAATAACTTCTTGTCGGTCGAAGCTTCAGGATTCGCGGTTGTCAGTAACTTTTCGCCATAGAAAATACTGTTGGCACCGGCTAAAAAGCACATACTTTGTATGCCTTCACTCATGCTTTGACGGCCTGCTGACAAACGCACATAGCTATTCGGCATGGTGATACGAGCCGCGGCAATGGTGCGCACAAACTCAAAAGGATCTAATTCTTCAGTACCATGCAGCGGTGTACCTTCAACTTGCGTAAGTAAATTGATAGGCACACTTTCAGGAGGACGTTCCATATTCGCCAATTGCGCCAACAATCCAGCACGTTGATTACGCGTTTCACCCATACCAATGATGCCACCGCTACATACATGAATATCTTGGCTACGCACGCGATCCAATGTATCTAAACGGTCTTGATAAGTACGCGTGGTAATCACATCGCCGTAAAACTCTGGCGCGGTGTCCAAATTGTGGTTGTAATAATCTAAACCCGCTTCTTTTAACTGCTCAGCTTGACCATCTTTTAACATGCCTAATGTTGCGCAAGTTTCCAAACCCATCGCTTTAACTTCGGCAATCATTTTCAGCACTGGCTCTAAATCGCGCTGTTTAGGACCGCGCCATGCAGCGCCCATACAGAAGCGGCTTGCACCATTGTCTTTCGCTTCCTGCGCGGCGGCAACCACATCCTCAAGCTTCATTAAAGGTTCATTTTCCACTTCAGTATGGTAACGCGCTGCTTGTGGGCAATAGCCGCAATCCTCTGAACAGCCGCCAGTTTTAATCGATAGTAAAGTACTCACCTGAACTGCATTCGGGTTGAAATTCGCACGATGCACGGTTTGCGCTTGATACATTAAATCGCTGAAAGGCAGCTCAAATAATGCGACAATATCCGCTACACTCCAACGATCAACAGTGTTGGTTTCACACGCATGGTTGAGATTGGCTTTTAGACTATCCGTATTAATGACGGCATGTGGTGCAGTTTCTAGCATGTGCTGTTCCTTTTTAGAAGCTTGATTTATAGCGAGATTATACCTTGTCAATGAAAAGTGACGCAAATATTGAACATTAGATTAATATTTAAGCAGTTTCTACATAACAGCGCTTCGACTATGCTGTTTGATCGTTTATTCAAACAGCGCTGCCTACTATGCGCAGCCAATGATGGCGGGAGGCTTGGCTTATGTGATGCCTGCTATAAAGATTTGCCTTGGCACAACGCGCCACAATGCCCGCAATGCGGCCTGTCTTCAAACGGCTTGGTATGTGGCAGTTGCTTAAACTCACCGCCAGATTTTGATGCAACCCACAGCTTGTTGACCTATGACTTTCCCTTAGATGCCATGATGCAACGCTACAAGTACGGTAGTATGCTCAACTTAGGTCACATTTTTGGGGAAATGTTGAGTAATAAAATCAATCCATCCAGCGTAGATTTAGTGATCGCCATGCCTATGCACCCAACGCGCCTCAAAGAACGTGGCTTTAATCAGGCGCTAGAAATCGCCAAAATCATCACAAAGAATAAGCCTGAGAAATTAGATTATCTATCTGTACAACGCCTGAAACTCACGCCTCCACAAGCCAGCCTGCCACTGAAAGAGCGGGTGAGAAATATCAAAGGTGCATTTACAGTCAGCAATCATTTGAACGGCAAGCGCATCGCCATTGTCGATGACGTGATGACAACTGGCGCCAGCCTTAATGAGTTAGCTAAAACATTAAAACAAGCGGGTGCTGCCCATGTAGAATGTTGGGTAGTAGCAAGAACGCTGCCAAAGTAATTAACTTACCGTCATTCCTGTTTCATAGGCATGCCAATTATAGAAAGTGTCATTTCAAATGTTTCACATCGTATTATTTGAGCCGGAAATTCCACCAAATACGGGCAACATCATCAGGCTATGCGCCAACACTGGCGCGGCTTTACACTTAGTAAAACCTTTAGGGTTTAGTCTAGATGACAAACAACTCAAGCGCGCTGGTTTGGATTATCACGAGTATTCAACGATGCAAGTGCATGAAAATTGGGAGGCCTGTAAAGCGTCTCTAACTGGCAAGCGTTTATTCGCAATTACGACCAAAGGCAGCACGCGACATAGTGAGATTCAATTTAAAGCAGAGGATGTGTTTGTATTTGGCCCAGAAACACGCGGCTTGCCTGAAGAAATTCGTGCGGAATTTACAGCCGAGCATAGACTGCGCTTACCCATGCTGCCAGATAGCAGAAGCCTTAATCTATCTAACTCTGCAGCAGTGTTGCTGTATGAGGCTTGGCGGCAAATAGGTTTTGAGGGTGGCGTATAACTTATTTACGCCGTATGCCGCGCAAGGTAAAAAGTAAAATAATCGATGGCAGCCATACCCAAAGAAACTCTGACTTCATCACCGCAAAACCGCGCTCGGTAAAGAAGCGGCTAACACCTATCGGCGAAACGGCAATCGGCCGAAAATCAAAGAATACGCGTTCGTTAGAATAAGGCCAATACAGCGCTACGCCCAAGCCGCCATTGGTGCACATATCTAATAGCGGATGAGATACTGTGGCGAGAAAAACCATTAAACCAATAAGCCACACTTTACTTTTTAATGGGCGGCTAAAACACATTGCTATCAGTGCAACACAAACAGCAAAGGTGATGGAGTGAGCAAATCCTCTATGACCCCATTGTGATGAATACGGAATACCAAATTTAAAGGCTAGCGTGTCAAAGTCTGGCAGTATGGCGCAAAATGCTGAAAAAACTAATAAGCGGCGGCTAATGACTTTACCTAAGCCTAAGCTTGCAGCGATAGGAACGACTGCGTGAGAAAAAATGGACGGCACTAAATTGCCTCTGGTTTTTGCTCACGTCCGAGTAAGTCTGTCACTGCATCTTTTGCACTTTTGCCGTTGGAAAGCGCTTGATTGACTTCGTAAGTAATGGGCATATCAACACCTATCGTACTCGCCCGACGCATCACTTCACGCGCAGTATTCACGCCCTCAGCCACATGACCTAAGCCTTGCAGAATATCCGCTAATGACTTGCCGCTCGCCAATTGCAATCCAACTTCACGGTTTCTTGAATATTGTCCAGTACAGGTTAAAATCAAATCGCCCGCACCTGCTAAACCCATAAATGTTTCAGTGGAAGCGCCAAGTGCTACGCCAAAACGGGTCATTTCAGCTAAGCCACGAGTAATCATTGCAGCACGAGCATTATTACCGAAACCCATACCATCAGAAATACCTGCTGCAATCGCCATGACGTTTTTAACGGCACCGCCTACTGAAACACCAATCACATCTGTGGTGTGATAAACACGCAGGTTCGCACCATGTATCAGCAAAGCCGCTTCATTGGCAAACGCTTCATCATTAGCAGCAAGTGTGACGGCTGTAGGTAATCCACGTACCAATTCCGCAGCAAAACTTGGGCCTGACAGCGCACCCCATTTTTGCTCGCTACCTAACTCTTCTAAGGCGACTTCATAAGGAAGTTTGGCTGATAATGGCTCTAAACCTTTGTGCGCCCAAATAATCGGCAGCTTGCATCCAAGCGCTTTGATATCTTGGAGAATGCCTCTAAAGCCAGCAGTTGGAACAACTGACAATATTAAATCTGCACCCTGCAACGCCGTGGCTAAATCATCCTCCACAAGCAACTGGTCGTTAAATTTAAAATCACCCAAATAAAGCGGATTGGCACGCGCTTTGCGCATACCTGAAACATGGCCGGCATTTCGTGCCCAAAGTGAAACTTGGTGGCGCTGGCTAATGTTCATGGCTAGCGCCGTTCCCCAAGCACCTGCTCCCAAAACTGCAATTTTAGCCATTTATTCGAAACCCCAGGTTGATGATATTAAAATGTATCCAGCAACCCCATCACGATGCTTGATTTTAAGCCAGCCATTACTCAGTTTGGCATCTACGACCTCAAGCACTACATCTTTTTCTACCGTAGCCACTAAGTTTGAGGTGGCATCAGCAGACTGTCTAATTTCAGCTTTACTTGCAGTGACCATTACCGTGCGTTTATTTGATAGCTGCTTTGCTTCTACCCAGTTAAGTGCACCTTGTGCATCGCGTACTTTAAGCCAATCGCCTAAATTGACGATAACTTCAACAGGGTAGTTTTGGCTTAACAACAGAACTTTTTTTGCGGCATTGGATGGCGCATCATAAAGCACAGCTTTAGAAACTGCGACTGAACGAAAATCTAGCGCTGATGCCGTTGCGGGCAAGAGCGCTAGAATAGATAAAACAATCAGTAGGTGTTTGCTGCTTTTAATCATAGAAAATATCATAGAGTAAAGCAGCGTTTTAACTATTGTTTAGTTGCAGATTGAGCCGCTTCAGCTTGTTGCTGTTTTTGCTGCGCGAACAATGCTTCAAAATTGATTGGGTTTAACAATACTGGTTGGAAACCAGCACGTACCACTAAATCAGAAACTGCTTCGCGTGCATACGGGAACAAGATATTTGGGCAAGTGATGCCTGCAATCATCTCGATATTTTCTTCTGGTACATTGCGAATTTGGAAAATACCCGCTTGTGTTACTTCAACCAAAAACACAGTTTTATCTTCGATTTTTGAAGTTACTGTGACTTTAATTGCTACTTCAAACACGCCTTCTTCAAGTACTTGCGCGAAATTACCCAGCTCAATGCTCACTTGTGGTTGCGTGCGATCAGTAAAGATTTGTGGTGCATTTGGAATTTCTAGTGACGCATCTTTTACGTAGATTTTTTCGATGCTGAAGCCTGGTTGAGCTTGTTCTTGTGCTGCGTTATCTTCTTGAGCCATGATTTTCTTTAGTTTCTAATTAAATAAAAGGTTAAATAAGTGATTACATAAAAGTGATATTTTAACAGAGTTTAGACAATAGTTTTTACAACGCCAACAGCGGGTCTAATCCGCCCGCCAAATCTAGCGCGCGCAAATCATCAAAGCCACCGATATGACGATCATCAATATAAATCTGCGGCACAGTTCGGCGGCCTGTTTTCTGCATCATTTCATTACGCAATTCAGGTTGTAAATCAATGCGCACTTTATTGATATCAGTCACACCTTTGCTAGTTAACAAGCGCTCTGCATTGATGCAATACGGGCATACCGCCGTAGAATACATAGTGACTTTAGCCATATTAGCTTACCTCATTTGCTGCATCATCGTTTGCGGCTTTTTTATTGCTCGCAGCCTTACTGGCAGTCGATTTCTTCGAAGCCGCTTTAGTCACAATAGGCAACTTAGCTTCAAGCCAAGCCGACAAACCACCTTGCAAGTTATTCACCTGCGTAAATTCGGCTTTACGTAGGATGTCACATGCTTTGGCCGCGCGCATGCCTTTTTGGCAGTTAACCAAAACAGCTTTATTTTGATATTTTTTCAGCTCACCAATTCTAGCTTCCAAATCAGCAAGCGGAATATTCGTTGCATCTGCAATATGCCCACTAGTAAATTCCGCCTCATCGCGCACATCCAATACAAAAGCATTGGAACGATTAATCAGCGTCACCGCTTCTGCAGGACTTAAATTAGGTACACCGCCTGCGCCTTTTTTGAATGATGGCAATAACAACATAATGCCTGAGCCTATCGCCAGACCAATTAACAAGATATTACTTTTAAAAAATTCCACGTACTTCCTCTCAATGATTGACCCTCAGAACATGGGGCTACTGATCGCCAAATTCAACGCCATTGGCGCACTAAATTAGCAGACGAACTTTTACTCACAGTTATAGAGTAATTTTACGTGTAAATGCGCTAAAATAGTGACATTACATGCACATTATTCAAACAAATATTTAGGTTTAATATTTATGTCAGCCCCACAAAACATCACCCCAGTATGCTTGCTCATTTTAGATGGTTTTGGCTATCGTGAAGAAGCTTCAGATAACGCCATTGTGCAAGCCAATAAACCCAATTGGGACAGTTTATGGAAGCACTTTCCACACACTTTAATTGACGCTTCTGAGCATTATGTAGGCTTGCCAGACGGACAAATGGGCAACTCTGAAGTTGGGCATCTGAACATTGGTGCGGGTCGCGTAGTATTTCAGGATTTTGAGCGTATCAACAATAGCATCGCCAGTGGTGAGTTTTTTAATCATCCTGAATTATCTGCTGCATTAAAAAACATCAAACAAAATGATAAGGCACTACATATATTTGGGCTACTTTCTGATGGCGGTGTTCACAGCCATCAAGACCATATTCATGCCATGATAGAAATGGCATCAAAACAAGGTTTAAGCAAAGTCTATATTCACGCCTTTTTAGATGGCAGAGATACGCCGCCAATAAGTGCTGCCCCTTTTATAGAGGCTTTAGAAAACAAATGCACTGCGATTGGCGTAGGTAAAATTGCCTCTATCAGCGGCCGTTTTTACGGCATGGATAGAGACAAACGTTGGCCTCGCGTGGAAGCCGCTTATCAATTATTTACTGAAGGTGTTGGTGAATTTACAGCAGAGTCAGCGATGGCTGGTTTAAATGACGCCTACGCACGCGGTGAAAATGATGAGTTTGTCAAAACGACTGCTATTCATAAAGCTGGTGAAAAACCTGTGCATCTAGAAGATGGCGACTTGGTGGTTTTCATGAACTTTCGTTCTGACCGCGCACGTCAATTAACGCATGCATTACTAGCCGAACACTTTGATGGTTTCCACCGACGTCACGTGCCTAAGTTAGCCGGCTATTTTACGTTAACCATGTATGACAAAAGTGAAACCAAAGCGACGGTTATTTTTCCACCAGTGGATGTCAATAATACCTTTGGTGAGTACATCTCAAATCTAGGTTTAACGCAATTACGCATTGCCGAAACTGAAAAATACCCGCATGTGACTTTCTTTTTTAACGGCGGCGAGGAAAAAGTATTCGCTGGTGAAGACCGTATTTTAGTGCCCTCCCCAAAAGTAGAAACCTACGATTTGCTGCCAGAAATGAGCGCATTTGAGGTCACAGAAAAACTTGAAGAAGCGATTTTAAGCAAAAAATACAATGCCATTATTTGCAACTATGCCAACGGCGATATGGTGGGACATTCAGGCAATTTAGCTGCAGCCATCAAAGCGATTGAGACTTTAGACACGTGCATCGGGCGCGTGGTAAATGCGATGCAAAGCATAGGCGGCGAAGTGATTATTACGGCTGACCACGGCAATGCAGAAACCATGTTTGATGTTGAAAATAACCAACCGCACACGCAACATACGCTCAACAAAGTGCCGCTAATTTATATTGGACGCAACGCTACGCTTTCTGCCAATGGCGCATTATCAGACCTTGCACCAACCCTACTCACCATGATGGGCGTTGCTCAGCCTAGTGAAATGACAGGTAAAAACATCATCACTTTTACTGCTTAAGATGAAGTACAAGCATTTTAAAACTACGTTAGCTTGCACTTCACTTTTCGTGTTGATGCTAGCTTGCGTACCTTATGCAAATGCGAGTAAAAAAGAGCAGTCAAAACAAAATTTGAGTGATGTGCAGCAACGCTTGGAAGCGCTAAAAAAGGAATTAGACAACTCGCAAGAAGCGCATAAAGATGCGGCCGATGCACTGAAAGAAAGTGAGTTGGCGATTAGCGAGGCCAACAAAAAGCTGTTTGAAATTAACCAAAAGCAGCAACAAAATAAAAAGACGCTCTCTCAATTAAAATCAGACTCTATCAGTACCAATCAAGCGCTAACACAGCAACAAAACTTGTTAAGTTCGCAGCTGTACCAGCAATATATACACGGCCAGCAAAGCTATCTACAGATGATTTTGCAAAGCGAGAACCCCAGCGACATCGCGCGTGATGTGCAATATTTCTCATACGTTGCCAAAGCCCGTGCTTCGCTTATCAGCAAGATGCAAGGCAACTTAAATAAAATCAGCAAACTCAATGATGCAACAGCATCTGCGTTAAAAGAAGTCGCCGACCTGAAGCAAAAACAAGTCGATGAGAAGCGTGCTTTAGAAAATCAAAAGCAGGCTAAATCTAAAGTGGTCAACAACTTATCGCAACAAATTGCGGCTCAACGCACTGAAATTAAAAAATTAACGCGTGATGAGAAACGGCTTTCTGAATTAGTTGAGCGATTAGCCAAAATTATTCCGCCAACGCCCAAGAAAGCTCGCCCTAAGCGTGAGCCTACTGCAACCACGAATACGGCAGAAACCCCTACAAACAACAAGCCGCCTAAAGAAGTGCTAGCCAACAACACAGAGCCTAGCCAAGAATTTTCTGGCACAAGCTTTGCGGCCCTGAGAGGCAAGCTGCGCCTGCCTGTGCGAGGCGATGTGATGAATCGCTTTGGTTCAAGCCGCGAAGATAGTGGTATTTCATGGAAAGGCTTATTCATTAAAGCCAATGAAGGTGCAGAAGTGAAGTCTGTCGCCACTGGCCGAGTCGTATTTGCCGACTGGTTGCGTGGCTTTGGTAACCTGATTATCTTAGACCATGGTGATGGCTATATGAGTTTATACGGTAACAATCAAGCAGTATTAAAACAAGTTGGGGACAGTGTAAGGGCTGGTGATGTGATTGCTTCAGTTGGCAATAGCGGTGGCAATCAAACAAACGGACTTTATTATGAACTGCGTAGTCAGAGCCGTCCATTTGACCCACTCAGTTGGAGTCGAGTGAATTAGTAAATCATAAAATAAAAGTCATAAAAAAGTCTAATAAAAAAGCACGCCTCAGCGTGCTTTTTTATTGAATAGCGATATTGCTCTATTTAGAACTTACTACTTAGCTGCTGGCGCTTCTGCAGCTGGTGCTGGTGCTGCTGCAGTTGCAGCTGCGTCTACCGCTGCTGCATCAAGCGTGATACCTGGAACGCGTTCTTCAGCTGTTGGCTCATAGCCGCCAGGACCTGATGATGCTTCAGCAGCTGGTGCTACTGGAGCAGGTGCTTCAACTGCTGGGTTTGTTACCGGTGCTGGTGCTTCAACTGGTGCAGCAGCTTTTTCGCCACAAGCAACTAATAATAAACTTGTTACACTAACTACCAATAAAGAACGTAAAAGTGCTGACATCGTAATTTCCTTTTTTATAATTTCAAAAATCAATAATCCTTGAACAAAACAAGCTTCAAGGATTTAAATAGCCTGCTGAATTCGCAAGCAATCATTCTAACTTAAGTTTAATGCTTTGTAATTAAATGCTTAACTACAAAGCATATAAAGTTATTTATGCTGGGATTCGTAAAGATTGGCCTGGGTAGATTTTATCAGGACTGCTTAACATCGGTTTATTCGCTTCAAAGATTTTCATATAATCATTAGCATTACCGTATTGCACTTTAGCAATATGCGACAGCGTATCACCACTCACAACTGTATAAAATACTGGCTCACTAGCTGCTTCAACTACACCAAGCTGATCTTGCACATTTTCTACACCAGCTACATTACCGCAGCAAAGTAAGATCTTTTCTTTGTCTTCCTGCGTTGCCGCCATACCTTGCACGATGACCGTGGCTGATGCGCCGTCAAAACCAATGTTCAAATCTTGCGCAGTTAAATTCATTTTTGCCACATAAGCTGCAATGGCATCCGCTGCCGCTTTATTTGCAGCGTCTACATTGACTGGTGTTGGATCTGCTTTTGCGACGACTTCGGCAGCTTTTGCATCACCAATACCTAATAATTTTTCACCTGCATTTTTGATAAATGAAAACATGCCCATTTCGCTTCTCCTGAATATTAAGTGACACCTATTTAAGTGGCATATAGTAAAAATAAATCAACTTAACAATCTATAGCCTAATATACGCGTGGTCAACGTTAGCGCGATGAATTCACACTTCTTTACAATTACATTAAGCTTATTTAATGAGATGCTTAAGCAAGGCCTATTTGCGCCCTAACCGCAGCACCTTTTGCATAGGCTTCAACCTCATAAGGATTCTGTCGATAACCCTTACGCGCTGCCCATAAATATTTAAATATAGTCATACCAGACAAATATTGCTCAACATGAGTAAGCTCATGCGCCAACAGCTCAACGCCTTGCGGCGTACCGAATTGATAAGCATGCTCGCGAAAATAAATACGATGCCCTAACACCACCGCACACATGCTTTTGCTTAGCCAAAAAGGCGTGTGGCCTTCAATAATTCGCACTTTTTGCAAGGTGCTAAACTGGAAATAAGGTTGATATAACTGAGATTCAGCCAAGCTTAACGGTCGCCCCTGTTGCAACATCAACCTTACTCGCCAATCAAATGTAAAATCACTCTTCGTGCACTTGCTACATGCCGATGCTCATACAAAAAAATGCCTTGCCATTGACCTAATGCGGCTTTGCCGTCAATAAGCGGTATAGACAAGCTGGTTTGCGTGAGTGCTGTACGCACATGGGCGGGCATGTCGTCTGGCCCCTCAACCGTATGAATAAATAACGGATCACCATCAGGTACCAAGCGCTTAAAGAATGCTTCCATATCAACGAGTACATCATGATCATAATTCTCATTAATCAAAAGGCTCGCAGAGGTATGTTGAATATAAACCGTGATAAGCCCTGTTGTTAAACCCAGCGAGTTCGCCCAGCCCAAGACTTGCGGCGTAATATCATAAAGCTGACGACCGTGGGATTTAACTTGAATTGTTTGTGTATGCTGTTGCATCTACAGGCTCTAAATAAAATAATAGATAACATACATTTTAGTGAAAATAAAAATAAATGATAGCCAAATAAAAACACCCACTAGTGACAGTGGGTGTGAGTAGCTTAGCGCCTATCAAGCCAATATTAATGTTGAAACAATAGGCTAATTGTTGTTTATCTTAAACAGAACCCAAGTGCAGTTGGTTGGTAGTAATGCCCGCCACTCGCGGAGTACGCCGTGCCGCTTGCATAGCCAATCAGTGCGCGGTCTGAACTGGTCAGTTGAACAACATAACCACACTTGGTCATACCCGCCGTTTCCAAACGCCAAGTGCCAGTTTCACCTGTGGATGTGCTGATAGATGGCGTTTTAGTTAACACTCCACCTGGGCTACCAAGTACCGCAAGAGACACTCCACCAAAGAAATCATCTGCAGTGGTATAGCTTCCAGTAACGGCATCACCTACTTTAATGTCAGAACAAGATCCTTGATCCATGGCAATGCTGGCAGTTGGCGCTACGTTATCTACGCGTACTTTAATCACATCAGATAAGTAGGATATGGCGGGATTCAGTGAATCAATTACCTCTATCTGCAACCAGCGGTAAGGGTTAGCATCGCCAACCGTGTGCAAAACACCCAAAATATCGAGATTAACAAAAGTTTGCACAGGTGCAACCAAATCCTCCTGATACTCTACATAGCCGCCTGCCGATGGCGTCTGATTCACTGATGGAGGGAACGTCCAAATACCGCCATTTGACTGCTCAAGCCTCAGTTGGAATGCATTAGCGACTGGTTTAAAGATGACGCCATCCGTGCTGTAGTTCAAACGATATTTAAGCTTTGCCGCGCCACTACTTGCGTCGGGTGCATTGCCGATATGGCCGCTAATCCAAAGGCTATTAGCAAATGGGGCATCACTGAATGCAGCATTGGTCAGCGTACCAGTCGCCGAGTTAATCTCAGCAACACTTTGCCCACAAACTGCAGTAATTATAGGTGCAGGCTTATCGCCTTGTTGAACGACACCAGGTGTTAACATGATTGTGGTATTTTCAGCGTTGCCCCAAACTGGCTTGTAGTCTGGCGTGTTTGCTGGGGGCGGTGAACTCCAAGATAAGATAGCACGCATTTTTGCGTACACTGGGCCTTGCTTACATGGCTTTCTATGCTTGCTCAGATCTACAGGTAAAAATACCGCATAATTAAAACCATCTTTTGGCAGCGTGCTGATGTCATGTACTTGTACCGAAGTGAGACCCATGTCTTGCCAGCCTGACCCAAAATCCAAGTAGAAACGTACATACTCCCGGCTGCCTGGCGTGCATAAATTGCCAGAATAGCCCTGCGGTTTTTTAACTTTCAGCACACCTACCAACTGGTCTAACGTCGCTTTCGGTTGCAGACCGATGCAATTGAGCTCTTCAAAATCAATATTACCGTCAGTATTAGCGATCTGCTCAATGACTTTTGATAAATCAAATTTATACTCCCCCAACAAATGCTTGGGTAATACCTGCAGCGCGCTTAATTTTGATGGGTGCGCCATGATTTCCTGCACTAAAGGGTAGGCGAAACGATGCGGGGCTAATTGTGCCTCGTTATAACTTCTTTCCAATGCTGCATAATTAACAGGCAAATGCGTCGTTGGGATTTTTAGCTCAACATCAACGAGCTCGCTCACTTCTTTTAATATTGATGCGTCAATTAAATCTTTAAGTACTAGACTTTGAGCAGGTTGAGCCAGAACGTGTGCATTGACAACATTACCCCACACTGGTGTGTAGTTAGGCGTATTGGCAGGTGGCGCAACATTCCACGACAAAATAGCGCGCGCCAATAGTTGATTAGGTTTTTTACATGAGTGCTTTTTAATATCAACAGGCATCTCAACAGCATACTCCAACCGACCCTCATGCTTAACATCATGCACATTGAGGCTAGTGACACCTTGGTCAATCCAAGTCACCCCATCATCAAATGATAGGTAAAACCTCACATACTCTTGCGAGCCCGCTGAACAAAGCTGGCCAGAGTAACCGCTGTCTTGATTAATATAAACGACCGCTTTTAGTAAATTAAATTGCGGCTGAAGACCTAGGCAGCCTAAATTTTCATAGTGTGTATTTCCTTGTATTTGTTGAATAGGCTGTAAAAAATCGGCGCCTGATAAATTACCGAAATAATTAGGATTTCCTACGATTAGTTTAGGAAAATTACTCCGCAACTTGCTGATTTCTGCAGATACTATTTGTCTCTTAAATGTTTGCTGTTCCATAATGCCTCATCCTCAGTAATGTATAGTTGAATATTTTTGAAGTATTCAGATTACTAAACCGAGATATGAAACACCATACTGCAATTGCATACATTTTCAATGTAAGCAGATGCATTTTCAGTGAATTAATGTTGCTTGGATGGCACGTCTAACCAACCGTTTTCTTCGGCTGTTTTAAGTGCAGCATAACGACAATTAACGTTCATAAGTGCCATTGCACGTTGAAACTCAGTGCGAACAGTTGCAGGGGATTTATTTAAATGCGCAGCTAACACCTTGGATTCGGTAGTTTTGAATTTTTGGCAAGCTTTCATCAAATTAGAGAGTGCTGGTGTCAATGGATTGTCATGCATAATAGGCCTCTTTCAATTAGGTTGATGCAAGAGTATCAAAAAATTTCAACACTTACATTCCCCAATTTGGGATGTATATAAAGGCAAATTTGCATTTACAAATCGGATACTCAGAAAATCTAGGATATTTTTTGAGTTATTTTTGAAAAAATCATTTTCTAAAGAAAAGCTCTATTGAACCTACCAACAACCTAGTGGAAAACCAAAACTGGCACCAAACCTAGAGCGATGACCGAATCGTGATCCAAATGCCCCGTAGCCATAAGGATGCCCATAATAGCCGTAGCCACAGAATGGGTCATACATGCGTTGTTGTCTTTCTAGCAGTTGCTGCTGTTTAAGCTTATCCAACTCTGCACGCTTAGCTTTTTCACGCTGATTGATTTCTTCCGCAACATTATTCTTGAGCGCAAGCTCTCGACTGGTGTGAATGTAATCCAGCACTTTGTTATCAACGCCCTGCTTATTCAAGTCAACAATCTGACTTGGCGTTAAATCATATGAAGAGTTGCTAATGCGAATTTTTTCTATGAGCGCATCGGCCGTCATGCCACTTTTTGTCAAGCTCACCAAATCATCTAAACTTAAGGTTGCGACTGGTTTAGGCATAATTCTAGCGAGCTCTTCTTCAGAGATTCTGTCGATTTTTTGCGAACCAGCACCTGAGTATTGGTTATTACTTGCACAAGCAATCAATGCCAAGCAACTGACCAAAACAAATATTGGTTTGTAGTTTAAGATAAGCTTAGTCATCATGAACTCCTTCGCGTCATATACGGCGCTTTGCATTAATGGCTTTTAAAGCTGGTGAAGGTGCTGTAATTTGAGCGTCATAAGCATGCGTTTTAAACGGATAACGTGCTTGCACTTTTTTCACATACAACCTAGTTTCAGCAAAGGGTGGAATGCCTTTATACTTATTCACAGCACCCTCACCGGCGTTATAGGCTGCTACAGTCAGTGCAACATCACCTTTAAAATATGCTAATAACCAGCGTAAATAAGCAACGCCACCTTTAATATTTTGTGAGGCGTTATAGGCATTTTTTACATTGAACCGCTCAGCGGTATCAGGTATCAACTGCATCAAACCCTGTGCCTCTTTATTCGACGTAG
Organism: Methylotenera versatilis 301; assembly: GCF_000093025.1. Taxonomy (GTDB): domain Bacteria; phylum Pseudomonadota; class Gammaproteobacteria; order Burkholderiales; family Methylophilaceae; genus Methylotenera; species Methylotenera versatilis. The sequence continues at coordinate 622,627 of NC_014207.1, read as the reverse complement.
CCACATTCTCGAAGTTCGATTCCACTGAAATTATCGATAGCACCAACTTTTCATCGACTTTGTACCATTTAGAAATCGTATTCACCAAGCGCAGCACCCAGCGTTTGTTTTTTGGCAAGTTTGCAATGTATTGATCAATCTCTGGCGTTTCTTTAACTAACGTAACGCCAGATAGTCCTTTTTCTGGCGCAACGTCATCGAGAACACAGGGCGGCGTTGCAGAGGTTTTAATCTCTATCGTTTCGAGCATTTTCTGCGCTTCGTAATGTCCGTGAGTGGAAGCGATTCCAAATAAATTAGCTGCATAATCACGGTTTTCTGGCACGCCGCGCCCAAATGCATAAAGCATCCCTAACCTGTAGACCGCCTCTGCGCTGCCGTAGCGAGCTGCTTTGCAGTACATATCAGCGGCCTTCCAAGCACCATCGGGATCATCTTCGTCGCCGACCAGTACATTGGCGCGCATCAATAAATCTTTGATAACTGGCGGCTCGTTGTCAAAAGCTTCTAACTCTTGCGCGCTAAATTCGGCATGTGCAAAGCCTGCTGTCATTAAACAAACAGCAAGCATTGCACTAAGAAAACTAGGTTTCAGCCGTTCTTTTAACAAATACAGCCCTTAACTTTTGACTCATCAAACCGCGGATTTTGAGAATACAATCTTACCTGCTTTAACGTCTACCTTAATAGTATCTTTAGCTGCAAAATTACCGGATAGTATTTCGCGAGAGAGTGGATTTTCAATCTCAGACTGAATTGCACGTTTAAGCGGACGTGCACCGTAGACTGGATCAAAACCGGCATTGGCAATTTCGGTGATTGCTGCATCAGTAAGCTCCAACTGCATATCCATTGCTGCTAAACGTTTTGCCAAGTATTGCAACTGTATCTCCGCAATCGCTTTAATATTATCTTCACCCAATGCATGGAAAACGACCACTTCATCGATACGGTTGACGAACTCAGGCCTGAAGTGCGCTTTCACTTCGCCCATCACCGCAAGTTTCACCACTTGGTAATCTTGGTCTGCCATGCTTTGTATCATCTGACTGCCTAAGTTAGACGTCATGATAATCACCGTGTTTTTAAAGTCTACAGTGCGGCCTTGCCCATCGGTTAATCGTCCATCATCCAACACTTGCAGTAAAACATTAAACACATCAGGATGCGCTTTTTCAACCTCATCCAACAGAATCACACTATACGGTTTGCGACGCACAGCCTCAGTCAGCGTGCCACCTTCTTCATAACCTACATAGCCAGGAGGCGCACCTATCATGCGTGCAACAGAGTGTTTCTCCATAAACTCACTCATGTCGATACGAATTAAATGGTCTTCCGAATCAAACAAAAAGCCCGCCAAGGCTTTGCAAAGCTCAGTTTTACCAACGCCTGTCGGTCCTAAGAATAAGAAGCTTCCGTAAGGACGATTAGGGTCACCTAAGCCAGAGCGTGAGCGACGAATCGCGTCTGACACTAATCGCACAGCCTCATCTTGCCCCACTACACGCTCATGTAGTTTGGTTTCCATAGTTAATAATTTACCGCGCTCACCTTGCATCATTTTAGAAACAGGTATGCCCGTCGCACGACTCACCACTTCGGCGATTTCATCTGCGCCCACTTCGGTACGCAACATTTTGTGCTTAGTTTGAGTTGAAGTCGCTTCTGAGTTAGAGGCTTGTTTTAACTGAGCCTCAAGCGCGGGTAATTTTCCATATTGCAACTCGGAAACTTTTTGCCATTCACCTTTGCGCGTGGCTTCTTCCATCTCAAATTTGATTTTTTCAATCTCTTCTTTAATATGCGCAGAGCCTTGCACTTGGGCTTTTTCAGCTTTCCAGATATCTTCTAAATCCGCATATTCTTTTTCTAAGCGCCCAAACTCTTCTTCAATCAAATTAAAGCGTTTTTTACTACCTTCGTCTTTTTCACGACGTACCGCCTCACGTTCGATTTTCAACTGAATCATGCGACGCTCAAGCTTATCCATCACCTCTGGCTTGGAGTCGATTTCCATTTTGATGCGAGAAGCCGCTTCATCAATCAAGTCGATGGCTTTATCGGGAAGGAACCTATCAGTAATGTAACGATGACTCAATTCAGCCGCCGCTACAATTGCAGGATCGGTAATCTCCACACCGTGATGCAACTCATATTTTTCTTGCAAGCCACGTAAAATGGCAATAGTGGCTTCTACCGTAGGTTCATCTACTAAAACTTTTTGGAAACGACGTTCTAGCGCTGCATCTTTTTCAATATATTTACGATATTCGTCCAATGTAGTAGCACCCACGCAATGCAACTCACCACGTGCCAAAGCAGGTTTTAACATATTGCCAGCATCCATCGCGCCTTCTGCTTTACCCGCACCAACCATGGTATGAATTTCATCGATAAAGACAATCGTCTGGCCTTCATCTTGCGCCAGTTCTTTTAACACTGATTTCAAACGCTCTTCAAAATCACCTCGATATTTAGCACCCGCCAACAAAGCTGCCATATCTAATGACAACACTTTTTTGCCTTTGAGCGAATCAGGCACTTCACCATTGACGATACGTTGCGCCAAACCTTCTACAATCGCGGTTTTACCCACGCCAGGCTCACCAATCAACACAGGGTTATTTTTTGTACGGCGCCCAAGAATTTGAATCGTACGACGAATCTCATCATCACGACCAATCACTGGGTCTAGTTTGCCCATTCTGGCGCGCTCAGTTAAATCCAGTGTATATTTCTTAAGGGCTTCGCGATTGGATTCCGCATCAGATTCATTCACTTGCTCACCACCACGCACTTCATTAATCGCTTGATCTAATGCAGATTTCGACAAGCCATTCGCTTTAAGTAGCTTACCTGCTTCACCTTTATCGTCGCATAAAGCCAGTAAAAACATCTCACTTGCGATAAAACTATCACCACGTTTAAGCGATAGTTTATCGGTCACATTCAGCAAGTTATTCAGGTCGCGGGATATCGCCACCTCACCAGAACTATCAGATGACTTTGCTAAATTACTTATAGCCGCAGTGAGTGCCGTTTTAAGCGGCGCCAAATGCACACCTGCATGCGCCAGCAACGAAGAAGTACCGCCATCTTCTTGCATCACTAACGCAGAAAGTAGGTGTAAGGCCTCTATGGTTGGGCTATCATTAGCGACTGCTAAGCTTTGTGCATCGTTAAGTGCTTGTTGAAATTTTGTAGTTAGTTTATCAAAACGCATGTTTAACTCCATTTCAGTTGATATACATCTAACGTGGGGCTTAGTAGCTGATTTACAATATGTAATCAGGTTTACGGCTAGCTAAATTTCTTAAACTTCTTGATGAAAAAGTAATCCTACTTCATTAAGTCGAATTTTAATTTTATTTAGCACTTCGTCATATTGTTTGGAGTAACTTTGCTAACTAGCACTTCTACCACTGAGATTTTTGCCACCGAGCCAAACTCACCCAATCCATCTTGGGTGATTTTAGATACTCAAGATCAATGGCAAGCTTTTAGCCAGCCTGCGGGGAACGACCCTACTCATTCACTTGTAGAGTCTAGCTTACTGCTAGATGGCTTACGCTGCGCGGCTTGTTCTGGCACTATAGAACGTGGTTTGAGCACATTGCCAGGGATTGTCAGCGCGCGAGTGAGTATGTCAAAAAAACGTGCTTCTGTGATTTGGTCACCCGCATTAACCAAGCCTTCAACTATACTCGGCGCCATTCAAGCCATGGGTTATAGCGCGAACCCTGCTTCACATAATGAAAACCAGCTAAATACCACTAAAAAAAGTCGTGCTGCATTTTGGCGTTGGTTAGTCGCAGGCTTTTGCATGATGCAAGTGATGATGTATGCCAGCCCAAGCTACTTTACCAAACCTGGTGACATCACACCTGACATTGCCATCTTACTTAATTGGGCATCATGGATATTGAGCCTGCCAGTATTATTATTCTCCAGCAGTACATTTTTTGCTAATGCATTCCGCGATTTAAAACACAGACAAATCAGCATGGATTTACCTGTAGCATTGGGTATAGCCATCACCTTTATAGTAAGCTCTGCAGCAACTTTCGCGCCTCATGGCTGGTGGGGAGACAAAATCTATTTCGACTCACTGACTATGTTTGTGTTCTTTTTGCTTTCGGCCAGACTCATAGAAGTGAAACTACACAGCAAAACATTAGGTTCAATGGAAGCTTTAGTCAGCCGCATTCCAGAAAACATCGAGCGCCAAAACCTAGATGGCTCATATACTCGCGTGTTAAACAGCCAACTTAAAGTCGGCGATATTGCGCGCGTGCATATAGGCGAAGCATTTCCTGCCGATGGCAAACTCGTATTAGGTGACACCCGCGTAGATGAGTCGCTACTCACAGGAGAGTCAACGCCTATACAAAAGAATCTGCATGATAAGGTTGTAGCGGGTAGTTACAACTTAGGTCAAACCGTGAATATCGTGCTGGAAGCTATAGGCGAATCCACACAATACGGGCAGATTGTTAACTTAATCAATCAAGCGGCGATTGAAAAACCAAGGTTATCTCAATTAGCGGATCGTGTTGCAAGACCATTTTTGTTTTTTGTTATTCTAAGCGCAGCAGTTGCGGCCGCTTTGTTATGGCATACAGATCCAGCCCGTGCATTAATGACTGCCGCGGCGGTATTAATTGTCACCTGCCCTTGCGCATTGTCATTAGCCACACCTGCCGCTATGTTAGCCAGCGCCAGTGCATTTGTTAAACGCGGCATTCTTATTAGGCGTCTGCAAGCGATAGAAAGTATTGCGAATATCGATACGGTTATTTTTGATAAAACTGGCACGCTGACTGAAGATCACATCGAGGTGCAATCAATCACTTATAAACAAGGGCTGACCGAAAACGACGCTCTAGCTTTGGCCGCAGCAGTGGCGCAACACTCTATGCACCCTGTTTCACGTGCTTTAGTCAGTGCAAATCAGCAAAACTCTGATCAATCATCGATAACGCTCACTAATATTCAAGAAGTAGTTGGTGCAGGCATTAGCGCCACCTTACAAGCTAATACGGCTCATGCAGATTTAATCAATTCGCACTTAAAGTTAGGCTCTGCCAAGTTTTGCGGAGTAGTGGAGCCAAGCGAACGCTCTCAACAAGTATTTCTTACTGATGCAAATGGCTGGCTAGCAACATTTAGTTTACATGAAGCGGTTAAACACAATGCAGCACTAGCCATTCAGCAATTAAAGGATGCTAATTTAAGCGTAGAGCTTTTATCTGGTGACCAAGCGCATACTGTAGTGAATACCGCTAAGGAAATTGGGATTACGCAATTTCAAGCGGCATGTAGTCCGCAAGACAAACTATCTCGACTGCACGCTCTAAAACAGCAAGGCAAAAATATACTCATGGTAGGTGACGGCTTAAATGATGGTCCAATTTTAGCCAGCGCCCATGTGTCTATTGCCATGGGCAAAGGCGTACCGCTGACGCTTGCCCATGCGGACTACGTTTTGCTAAACGGTGACATTAGTCAAATTCCACAACTGATTCGTCATGCACGAAAAACCATGACCATTATCAAACAAAATATTGCCTGGGCTATTGTTTACAATGTAGTGTGTATTCCACTCGCATTTTTTGGCGTATTATCCGCTTGGTTAGCGGGTTTGGGCATGGCTGTGAGTTCTATCATCGTTGTTCTAAACGCGCTGCGATTAACTACCTTTTCGGAAACTAAGGCTAAATAATGGATATCCTGTTTATACTCGTACCGCTTTCAGTTGTGATGGGGTTAGTGGTACTTGGCGGCCTTTGGTGGGCAGTTTATCGCGGCCAATTTGAAGACATTGAAGAAGAAGGCAGACGTATTTTTGAAGAAGATAAAGAATAGTCAGACCAATAAACTTCAATTGAGATACCTTAATTAAAATCCGTTCGGTTACGCAATAAACCTCACTTCAAAAAACACTCTCAATCAATCATGCAAACAGCACTTATCTATAGCGCGCTCATCATGGGCTTGGCTGGTGGCCCACATTGTGTAGCCATGTGCGGCGCGGCTTGCACCTCATTCACACAATCGCCAGATAAACCCTATGCGATTTACTTTTATCACTTAGGACGGGTGTGTGGCTATGCGCTATTAGGCGCAATCGCCACGTTTGCCATTCAAAGCATTGCTTGGCTTTCTAGCTATAGCGCCATTTTGCACCCGCTATGGACGTTCTTTCATGTGCTGGTTTTTTTCTGGGGTTTGATACTAGTCATTTATGCACGCCAGCCGATATGGATAGATCAAGCTGGACGGCGTATTTGGCAGCATGTTAAAAAACTCAGCAAAATAAACGGCGGCTATTTTTATATCGGCATGCTTTGGGCATTAATGCCTTGCGGCTTACTTTATTCCGCACTCATCATTGCCTCATTCAATGGCAACCCGCTAGGCGGCGCACTCAGTATGGCGGCATTTGCTGTAGGCTCTGCAATCTCATTATTTTTCGCGCCATGGTTATGGCTTAAACTCAAAACAACGATGGTAGAGCCGTATGGCATGCGCCTTGCAGGCTTATTGCTCAGTAGCGCCAGTGCTTGGGCTATTTGGATGTCACTGACGCATGATGCAAAAGTATGGTGCATGTAGAACTGAAGCTTGTAAAAACTACAAACCAAGCAAAATCAAACCGTCTTTATCAGTATTCCAAGCCAAGTAAGCTCGATTGTCTTTAGTCAGTAAAATCGGATAGTCCGATTTACCTGCACTAGTTGCAAGCTCTTTTGGTGCGCCCCAGCTTCTGCCTCCATCGTCAGAAAACATACCCAGTATTTTATTATTTTTACTTTCAATCTCGCGCCAAACCAGCCAAACATTCTCGCCCATGCTCAATAAAGCTGGATGACCCGCCTGATTATTGTGCTTACCAAACTTTTTCGGTGGCGAAGAAACCCAAGCTTCGCCATCCATACGGGCATAAAACAAGCTGGCATCTTTACCTGAATCGTCATTACCGCCGTCAAACCATGCCATATGATAGCCCCACCAATCTTTCCCTTCGCCACCAGTAGCAAGCGCCGCGCCGTGATGCGGGCAGCCATCAATTTTCCAGCGACCAAAAGTCGCGCGCTTCGTGACGGGCACTTGATTTACTTGTACAGGAATTTCAGCCATCATGTGATCGCGCTCACTGCCTTCAAACACATGGCGCCACATTGCCGCCACCGTACCATCTGGCTTATTGGTTAAAGCAATACGGCAGCACTCACAACTACTATCAGCCAGTTTTTGCTCAGGTGCGAAACTTGCCCCTTGATTACTGGAAGTCGCGTAATAGATCGCTGCACCTTCGTAAGGTTTACCTGCAGATTTAGCTGCAATTAAATCGCGCTTATCAATCCAAGTAACAGTGACTTTTCCTTTAGCATCACCAGTTTTCGCAACGTTGAGCTCATCAAATCGATGTGTAATCTCAGCACGGTCTGTATGTACAATGATCGGCTTTTCAAAACTTTTACCACCATTGATTGAACGTGAAAACCAAATATACCCTGTAAACGGCTTCTTTAAAGCCTCTGTCCAAGTGAGGTAAATATTGCCTTCTGGGCCAATCGCGATTTTAGGTCGCGCCTCACCATCTGCGCCTATTTTTTGTGCATTGGGTGTGACTTGCACGGGGCTAGAAAAAGTTTTGCCTAAATCACGGCTTGAGCTTACAAGTATCAATCCATTTTTTTCAAGCACTCTCCATAAACTGCCTTGCGCATCAAACGCCACGCTAATAGCCAGAGAGTTGTCTTGAGATTTAGTGTGATCGTCGTGCGCACTTGCGACTAATGACGAGCAAAACAAACAAAGTGCTAATAATATTTTCATGCTGGAAGTTTACGCCATTGAGTATTTAAAACGAATATTTACCCAACATCTATTTATCGAATAATTTTAACCTATGAAGATAGAACCCTGGTTTTCCGCTGCCCCTGCGACAATTTGTCACATTTACTCTATACCCATGCTAGTTCATAATCTAAAGTATAGTTTTATGTGTTGAAAGTAAATCATGTCTTTGCTTACCAAAAATCACCTGCTCGTAGCATCATTTGCGACATTGGCTTTCGCCTCATCAACCGATGCATTTGCATGCTCAAGTTGCGGCTGTACGCTCAATTCAGATTGGTCATCACAAGGGATTTCATCTGGCGAAGGTACGCGATTTGACGTTCGTTTCGACTATTTCAAACAGAGTGATTACCGAAATGGCACTAGTTCAGTAAGCCGCAGCAACATTCCTGTGGGCACAGAAGTACAAGATACCACCATCAACCGCAACCTGACTTTGGGGCTGGATCATAGCTTTAACCAAGACTGGGCGATTAACCTACTACTGCCTATATTTAACCGCTCTCACGGTACTTACGGCGAAGATGGCGACTATCCAGACCCTGCTGCACTTATCACGTCGTCATCTAAAGGGTTAGGTGATTTACGCGTGACGGGCCGTTATCAAGGTTTAAGCGCAGACCGCAGTAGCGGTATCACATTTGGCTTAAAGTTACCCACAGGTGAAACCAACGATACTTTTAATGACGGTTCACCACTTGATAGAGGCTTGCAACTAGGTACTGGCACTACAGACTTATTACTAGGCGGCTATTACTTTGGCAGCATCAACCGCGACTGGGATTATTTTGCACAAGCCACGGTTCAAATAGCCCTTAACAAGCATAATGACTTTCGCCCTGGGAACGGTTTAAATGCGACAGCTGGCGTGCGTTACATGGGATTTGAATCATTTATTCCACAACTGCAATTCAATACTCGTATCGAAAAACGTGAGTCAGGCGCTGAAGCCGATGTAGATAATAGTGGCGCGACGCTGATTTACATTAGCCCTGGCGTTACCGTGCCAATCAACAAAACAGTACAAGCATTTGGTTTTATACAAGTGCCTATTTATCAGCATGTGAACGGCTACCAAATTGAGCCAAATGTATTGCTTTCTACAGGCTTACGCTTTAGTTTCTAAGCTGAGGTAATAAATCGAGTTGTTACGCGGTCAGGCTAAGGTGTGACTTACGCACTCACTGCACGCATCCTGTCCATTTTCTCGATAACTGCCTGATAGAGATCATGGTCAGAATCTGGGTTATTGCGGTCTGGGTGATGGGCACTGCGGATCTTTTTCAACGCAGTCACATCGTCTGGCAGGTCATGTACCTTGGTCACTCGATCACCGTTTTTGACCATCACGCGCTGAAGCTCCGCCTCAGCCACTTCGCGTGTGTCATATAACTTCTTGCTGCCAAGACGCCAACTATCTTGGTTTTTGCGTGGAGATAATTTCTCTTTACCATCAAACCAGATCCATTTGCCAGAATCGGGATCTTGTTCAAAATTAATGGTGTTGATGGTGTAGGTATGAACAGGCGGTTCGATTTCCATAGCGAGTAGATTGATAACCTTGCCGACAATCTCCACCGTTACCAGATAATACGCGCCTGCTTCATGCGGGCAGAACCCGCTACTGTGCGTCGGCTCAGGCTTGCTATCGATATTTGATGAATTCATTTCAGCCATGCGGCTAAGTGCTCTGCGTTGTGCGTTTGTCACGGGTATTGCTCCTTAAATTAGTTGAAACCCACAGAGATCAGCACTCGCTGAAGGGATCATGTCTTGTGTGAGCGCGTCATAGCTGGCAGTCAGGGGTTTATCCGCTCAAAAAAAAGACCACCTCAAAGGATGGCCTGATTGCTTGCTATGCCTGGCTTGCCGAGTAGGCTTCGAATCTACGACCTGCTCATTAACGGTCGTGTTCCTCACCGCACGACTAGTACGGCAATCAATTAAATATTTGCGTGATTATACTGCGCCTGATGTAAATATGCTGCAAATTGCTGAGTCTAGTGCAGAAAATAACAGAATCAAGGAACCTGAGTCGATTTTAATTCAGCCAATTTTTGGCTAAATCCATCACAGAAACCCAATACCCAAAATAAACCGCTACTTTTCTTCAAGCAGTGGCGTGACGATTTTATCTAGTAATGGTAAATCTATGCCTGCTGCACCGTACCAGCCGTCTTTACGTAAGACGCCTTTGCGATCAATCACAAAGGTTAATGGTAAACGCCAGATTCGACCATAACCTTTGTGCTGACTTTCACTTTCTAACGCCGCGTCAAAAGTATAGTCACGCATGACTTCGCGCACTTTAGCCAAATCCGCAGGCTCATCTAAGCTCACGGCAATTATCCTTAAACCTTGGTTCTTATGCTTTTGATAATAACTTTCGAACGCGGGCATTTCTTGTCTGCATGGTGGGCACCAAGTTGCCCAGAAGTTCACAATCACCACCTCACCTTTTACCGATTCAGTTGAAAATGATTTACCATCCAGCAGCTTGGCGGTAAGCAGTGGCGCAAGCTTCCCCTCTTCAACCGCATAGGCAGAAGTGTGTATACCCGCCAAAAATACTAAAAGTAATAATCTGATCATTGAAGCCATATTACACATCATCTAAATATTGTTAACAAATACTAGCATATTTCAATATTGCCTTAGCCAAGGACCTCTAAAAGTCTCAATCGCTTATAGCACCTAGTCGCTAACTTATAAATTAGCACCACTAAGTACTTTTAATTCAAAGATGGTTTTACAAGCCAAAGCGTATATTTACATTCAAGCTTT